>NZ_JAULLJ010000026.1:0-52659 GCF_030518095.1 Bacteroides sp. ET489 | reverse complement strand
ACGTACGACGAGTTGTGCCGACTGTCGCATACGGACTACCACGGAAGTTCCGCCAACCGACTGAACTACGACTACAACCTCCGCGGCTGGCTGACAGCCATCAGCGGCACCAAGTTCTCACAGAACCTGTATTACAACACCGGGAACGGCACCCCCTGCTACAACGGTAACATCAGCAGCATGACCTGGCAGGCAGACGGCGAGGTAACCACCCGCGGCTACAAGTTCACCTACGACGGGCTGAACCGCATGCTGGATGCCGTTTATGGCGAAGGTACTTCCCTAAACAGCAACGCCAACCGCTTCACCGAAAAGGTGACCGGCTATGACAAGAATGGGAACATACTTGCCCTGCAACGGTACGGACAGACGGGAGCAAGCAGCTACGGGCTCATTGACAACCTGACCTTCACGCTCGATGGCAACCAGCTGAACCGGGTGGACGATGCTTCCACCGCTACGGCCTACAACAACGGTTTCGAGTTCAAGGACGCCGTGAAGCAGGCTAACGAATATGCTTACGATGCCAACGGTAATTTGACGAAAGATTTGAATAAAAACATTAGCAATATTCAATACAATTCACTAAATTTGCCAAGCAAGGTCATGTTTACGGACGGAAGTACCATTGAATACACCTATGCCGCCGACGGAACCAAGCTCCGCACGGTACATACAATAGGCGGTACGACCACCACAACGGACTATTGCGGCAACGTGATCTATGAAAACGGTGTGCAGAAGCTGCTGCTGACGGAAGCCGGATACCTTACCCTGGCCGACAGCAAGTACCACTACTACCTGCAGGACCATCAGGGAAACAACCGCGTGGTTATCGACCAGAACGGAACGGTAGAGGAAACGAATCATTACTATCCCTTCGGAGGTGTCTTCGCCAACTCTACGAGTGTACAGCCTTACAAGTACAACGGCAAGGAACTGGACACGAAGAAAGGACTGAACTGGTACGACTATGGGGCACGGCACTATGATGCGGCGGTAGGAAGGTTTGCGACGGTGGATCCCTCATCGGAATCATATTACGAGACTTCGCCGTATGCGTACTGCTACAACAACCCGATAAAGCATATCGACCCGAACGGCAAAGATGGAATTATCTCAATCTATGGTGACAATATCGTGATTAGAGCCAATATTATCCTTACCGGTCCTCATGCCACATCCCAATTGGCAGGAATTTATAAAGCCGGTATCATGGCTACCTGGGGGAAACAGACCACCTATGAATATCAGGATAAAACTTATAATCTGCAATGGGATATAAATGTCTATGCTGCCGGCAAAGATGAAGAGCCGAACTTCAACGGAGTGAATAATTATATGGAAGTAAAAATGGATCCTGAAACAACCTCCAAAGTCAAATATACCAATCAAGGATTTTTCAGAGGATTTGGACGTAATGGATTCAACATCAGAGACGACAATCCGGCTCCTCATGAATTTGGACATATAATCGGGCTGGCTGATAAATACATCAAGAATGGTCCTCAGAAGGATCAACCTGTTGATGATTCGTGGAGTAATAATATTATGGGGGCATGGAATGGAAAGGTGGAAAAGAAAAACCTGGATATACTATTGACCCAGCCAATAGAACTGTACGAATTCCTTATGAAATGGTACAAAGACGTGCCTTGGGTTGATTATATGAAAACGACTTATTACATTAATGACAAAAATAGAGAACCAAAATGAAAAAAACATTTGCATTAGGAATAGTATTGCTCTGCCTGTCCTGCTCGGGGAGACAGACGAAACCAAGTAGCGAGGATAAATATAATTTCGCTCAACTTCAAACCAAGATACGCGAATATTATCAGCATGCAGATTGCGATTCTGTCCACGAAACCGATGACCAAATTTCCTTTGCCTGCCTGGGGATAGCGGGATGTACGCTGTCTGAGGTAATGCAAAAATATGGCGTTCCATTTTCTGATCATCTATGGAAGGACTATACAAGTGGAGACGGACCTTCATTTTATTATTTATCTTCCGCTTTAAAAGCTGTGGGTATAAATTATCCTATTGATGTCCTTGAACTGTCATGGACTCCTCGTGAAAATAAAAAATTAGTAGTAACAGTATATTTTATTGCTGATTACACACACTATATTGCCGTGTCTGGTGAACAGGAAAATAGAGCAATATACTTAATGGAATAAACGAGCTAAGCCACAATAGTTTTCAATCCTTGATTCAGATCAGATATTGTCTGTTTCAAGGATTGTTTTTTATCTGTCACCTACGACGGGCTGAACCGCATGCTGGATGCGGTCTATGGCGAAGGTACTTCCCTAACCACAAACGCCAACCGATTCACCGAGAAAGTGACTGGTTACGACAAGAACGGAAACATACTTGCTCTGCAACGGTATGGGCAGACTTCCGCAAGCGGATATGGCTTAATTGACAACCTGACCTTCACGCTCAACGGCAACCAGCTGAACCGTGTGGATGACGCGGTAACGGCATCTGCCTACAACAACGGCTTCGAGTTCAAGGACGTCGTAAAGCAAGCGAACGAATACGCCTACGACGCCAACGGCAATCTGACGAAAGATTTGAATAAAAACATTAGCAATATTCAATACAATTGTTTAAATTTGCCAAGCAAGGTCACGTTCACGGACGGAAGCACCATTGAATACACCTATGCAACCGACGGAACCAAGCTCCGCACGAAGCACGTCATCAACGGTACGACCACCACAACGGACTATTGCGGCAACGTGATCTATGAAAACGGTGTGCAGAAGCTGCTGCTGACGGAAGCCGGTTACCTTACCCTGGCCGACAGCAAGTACCACTACTACCTGCAGGACCATCAGGGAAACAACCGCGTGGTCATCGACCAGAACGGAACAGTGGAGGAAACGAACCATTACTACCCCTTCGGCGGTGTCTTCGCCAACTCTACGAGTGTACAGCCTTACAAGTACAACGGCAAGGAGCTGGACACGAAAAAGGGCCTGAACTGGTACGACTATGGGACACGGCACTATGATGCGGCGATAGGAAGATTCCATACACAAGACCGCTTCGCGGAAAAGTATTATCCAATGTCACCGTATCAGTATGCGGCAAACTGCCCGATGAGGAATATTGATGTGAATGGGGATAGTATTGTAGTTCTTCATCACAGTGAAGGAATGCACATGAGAATGCTTATCCAGAACGATAATGGTAAATGGGGCTATTACTCTGTTAATGGCGACAATGTCTATTCTTCTGGTGAATTTGTTGGCGGTCGTAAGTTTGATGATTTGGGAGAGCACGAGTTTGATAGCCCTCGCGATTTCTTTGAAAATTCTGTGTTTGTTTCTGCCACCAAAGACAGTTCCGGAATATAGGCTTCTGATTGCCGCAGGCGTTCCACCAGCAAGTGTTCTGTATGGTCGCTTTCCGGTACGTTTAGAAATGCCTGTTCGGTCAGGCTACGTATGAAGGGAAAATCCTTGCTTTTTTCTTCTCTGATTGATAGGTCGTTTCTCATTTTTTGTTTATAGCATAAAGCCCCGGCATCTGCCGGTTCTGGTGTGAACCGCAGCATGCCGGAGGATTTGTTTTATGGAGGTTTCCTTTCGGATTTAGCTTTCTGCTTTGTTGTCGTTTTCCAGATTTTCTTCTTCCGAATCTCTAAGCATTGATTTGTGGTGTTTCAATACTTCCGCATCAATGTAGAATACAGTTTCTTCGGCAAGGTTGTTGATGTGGTCACCCGCACGTTCCAATTTGCGGAAGATGCCTGCAATTTCCAGACACAACTTGATATCTTCGGGATGTTCGTTGGCGTATGCCGCCAGTGTATCGATGGCGTTTTTGTTCAAGATATCCAATGTTTCGTCTTTGTCGAAGATGGATTTTGCAAGTCCGATGTCCTGTTTCTGCAAAGCATCGTATGTGGTGCTGAGCATGTGCAATACCATATTGAACATGTCTTCCAGCTGGAGTTCGGCAAACAGTGCCTTGTTTTCCGGTTTCAAATCGGTGCGGATGACAAAGCGTGCGATGCTGTCGGCATAGTCGCCGATGCGTTCCAGGTTGGTATTGATTTTCAGCATGGCAAGTGCAAAGCGCAAGTCTACAGCTACGGGATTGTACAATGCGATTAAATCTTCGATGTCACTGTCGATACGCAATTCGAATGCATTGACACGTTTTTCGCGTAATATTACTTTATCGGCAAGTTCCATATTGACTTCCAATACAGATTTATAGGCATTGTTCAGTTGTTGGTAAACCAACTGCCACATATCGTTTACTTCTGTCTTGATGTTGAGAAGTTCGTTTTCTACAAATTTTACCATGTCTGTATAATTAATAGTGAATAGTTAATGATTGACAATTAATAGTTGACAATTTATCCGAAGCGTCCGGTAATGTAATTCTGGGTAGCTTCTTTATCGGGGCTGGTAAAGATTTTCTTGGTTTCGCCGTATTCTACCATTTCGCCCATATAGAAGAAAGCAGTCTTGTTACTTACGCGGGCAGCCTGTTGCATGCTGTGGGTTACGATGACTACAGTAGTCTGTGAGCTCAGTTCGCAAATCAGTTCTTCAATCTTTGCAGTAGAAATAGGGTCGAGGGCAGATGCCGGTTCGTCCATCAGCAATACCGAAGGTTCTACTGCCATGGCACGTGCGATGCACAGACGCTGCTGTTGTCCTCCGGAGAGATCGTAGGCAGAAGCCTTCAACTTATCTTTCACTTCGTTCCACAAGGCTGCGCCTTTCAATGCTGTTTCCACCCGTTCGGTAATGAATTCCTTGTCTTTGATGCCATTGACGCGTAACCCGTAAGCTACATTTTCAAAGATACTTTTCGGGAACGGGTTGGGACGTTGGAATACCATACCCACGTTTTTGCGTAAGATGTCTACATTGATCGACGGTTCGTAGATGTTCCGTCCGTCAATACAGATTTCTCCAGTCAACCGGGTTCCCGGAATCAAATCGTTCATGCGGTTGAACAAGCGCAGGAAGGTTGATTTACCACATCCGGAAGGACCGATAAAGGCAACCACTTCATTGTTTGGAATCGTGATATTGATATTCTTCAGCGCATGAAAGTCGCCGTAATAGAAATCTACGTTTTTAGCTTCAATCTTATTCATACAGATGACGATTATGGTTTATTTGGATTTTAATTTGTTTTCAAAATATTTTCGGATGTTGTTGGCAAGCAAGTTCATAATCAGTACGATGACAATCAGAACAAATGCTGTGCCATAGGCGATAGGCGTTTGTGCCTCAATGTCGGTACCGCTGGTAGCGATGACATACAGGTGATACGGCAACGCCATACATTGGTCGAAGATGCTTTCGGGCAGCTTGGGCAAGAAATAGGCGGCACACGTAAAGAGGATAGGGGCGGTTTCGCCTGATACACGTCCCAATGAAAGTATCAGTCCGGTAATGATGCGGGGCATCGCCATAGGCAGCAATACTTTCCAGATGGTCTGTGCCTTGGTAGCGCCCAAAGCAAGGCTTCCTTCGCGATAACTGTTTGGGATGTCTTTGAAAGCTTCCTCAGTGGTACGGATGACAATCGGCAAGGCAAGCAAGCCTAACGTAAGCGAACCGGCTATGATGCTGTCGCCAAAGTCGAGGTAATTGACAAAGAAAGCCATACCGAACAAGCCGAATACGATAGACGGGATGCCGGCAAGGTTGTTTGTCATTGTGCGGATGAAGTTTACCATTTTGCCTTTAGGGGCATATTCGTTCATATAAATGCCGCTCATCACACCTACAGGAAACGAGAATACGGCACTTCCTATCATCAGGTAAAACGTACCCACAATGGCAGGCAGGATTCCTCCTTTGGTCATACCATCGGTAGGAGCCTGGGTGAGGAAGTCCCAATTGATGACGCTGATGCCTTTTACGATGATAAATCCCAATATGTAGAACAATACTGCTGCAATGAAGTAGCTCAGTATGCGGAAGCAAGTGAACATTCCTTTCTGAATGCCTTTTTTGTGCTTCATGTAAGACGGATCGATTTCTACAGCCATACGTTATTTCTTGAATTTATTGCGCGAAGATACGATTTCTACGCAAGAGTTAATAATTAAAGTGATGAAAAACAGGATGACACCCAGCAGGAAAAGTGACTGGTAGTGTGCACCTCCGGCAGGCGCTTCACCCAATTCGGCAGCAATGGTTGCCGGGATGGTGCGCAATGGTTCCAGGATGCTATGGGGCATGACTGCTGCATTACCAGTTACCATCAATACCGCCATGGTTTCGCCGATGGCGCGTCCGATGCCCAATACAATGCCAGAGGTAATACCGGAAATAGAAAACGGGATTACGACTTTATAAATAGTCTGCCATTGTGTAGCTCCCAAGGCAAGGCTGGCTTCGCGCATGCTTCGCGGACAACTGCGCATGGCGTCTTCGCCTACGGTGATGATGGTCGGCAATGCCATGATGGCAAGTACCAGGCTGCCTGCCAACCCCGATTCACCTACAGGCAGGTTGAATGTCTGCTGGAGGAAAGGTACGATGACCGCCAGGCCAAAGAAACCGTAAACGACAGAAGGAATACCATTCAGTAATTCAATAATCGGCTTCAGGAATTTTCGGGTCTTTTCGTTTGCCACTTCGGCAAGATAAATGGAAATGGCAAGCCCGAAAGGCAAGGCGATGAGGATAGCGAAAAAGCTTACCCATAGCGTACCGCTAATCAATGGAAGAATACCGAAAATAGGGGAAGGAGTTGCGGTAGGGAACCATTCGTTGCCTAATAAGACATCCTTTACGGGAATATCTTGGTTTTCGATGTAATGGATGTCTTTTTGTCCTTTCATCAATACATCGGGGACGTAGGCAACAATACCCGGAGTCTGGTGAACCTGTTCAGCAATCTTGTCGCCGGCATATTCATATTCCGCTCCTAATTCCGCTTTTGTATAATGCTTGTCGAGGTCATCCAGACGGAACACGGTAATGGGCATGTCTTTGCCTCCCACTTCTTTCCAGTTGGTGATTTCCTCATCGAAAATGTTTTTGATTTGTTGTGCGCTGAGTCGTTTTACATTGTTTTCCTTGTTCAGTGCCAGCACGTATCCGTCTTCTACGATGGGATTGTTGAAGAGGCCTACTGCTTCTTTGAACAAGAAGCCGATAATCAGCAGGATTACCACACTGGTGGTGAATCCGCTCACGGTAAGCACATACCGTGCGATGTTATCAATCAATCTTTTCATATTTCTATATACCTTATTTATATATACCTATTACGTATCGTGGTTAACGAGGAATGAAGCCCAAATCCAATGTTTTGGCTTGCCCTTCTTTCGAGGTGGTGAAATTGAGGAATGGCATGACATTCTTTTCGTTTTGCTTGTCGTAATAGTAATACAACGGACGGACAATGGGATATTCTTTTCGCATCGCGCTTTCTACCGAGGGATAGACGTAGTGTTTGCCTTGGTCGTAGGATACGGCAATGGCTTTCACATAAGGATTCAGGTAAGCCAATCCTACATAGCCGATAGCGCCTTTGGTCTGGCGTACTGATTGGATGATAGCACCTGTGGCAGGCATAGAGAGTACGCTGCTCATATAGTTTTTGTTGTGTAATACACTTTCTTTGAAGAATTCGTATGTACCCGAAGACGTTTCGCGCGAGTAGACTACGATGCGGGCATCTTCACCTCCCACTTCTTTCCAGTTGGTGATTTTGCCCCGGAAGATGCCTTCCAATTGTTCGCGGGTAAGTTGTTTAACCGGATTTTGAGGATTGACAATAACAGCCAGTGCATCGTATGCCACGATATATTCGCAGGGCTCGTGCTTCGACTGTTTCATTTTCATTTTCTCGCTGAACTTTATTTTTCGGGATGCCATTGCCAAGTCGGTTGTTCCGTCAAGTAATGCCGAGATTCCTACACCGCTACCGCCTCCGGTGACAGTAACTGTAGCAGAGGGATTTTGATTCATGTACATTTCCGATAGTTCCTGAGTAAGAGGAAGTACGGTATCGCTTCCCTTGATGCGTTGTGCCATCAGTATGCCAGGAAGACACATACAGCACGCTCCTAAGAAAAAAGAAACACATTTCTTCATACGCCGTTAATATCCAGTTTTTTGATTCTAAAATTTAACGGCTCCAAAGGTACAACGAATTCTCCGAAAGGGGTGTTACAAAAATATTACGTGAGTTCGGGATAAGCTAATAAGTTAATAATGGAAAGAAAAACAGGTAATCACAGAAATATTTTGTAAATTTGAGTCTGACAAACAATAACTTACAAAACCAAGGTTCTATGATTACCCAAGACAAAATTACGGATATTTTCTGTATGGTAGATGAATTCAGCAAGAAATTTGATATGGAAATTGCTAAAGGCGAACTTATTTCTTCAAACGGAATCCGCCGTCGGCACCGTAATGCCTCCCTTTCCGATGGTGAGATTATGACCATCCTGATTGTATTTCATTTTGGCACGTTCGCCAACTTCAAGCACTACTACCTGCATTATATCAGGGTACATCTGCATCAGGACTTTCCGGATGCGGTATCCTATAACAGGTTTGTGGAACTTGAAAGCCGTGTGTTCTTCAAACTGATGTTTTTCCTTAAGCTTTATGCCTTTGGCCGCTGTTCGGGTATCAGTTTCGTGGACAGCACGATGATTCCGGTCTGTCATAACCTCAGACGCTATGCCAACAAGGTTTTCAAGGGCATGGCCACGGACGGGAAGGGGACGATGGGGTGGTGTCACGGGTTCAAGCTGCATTTCACCTGCAATGACCGGGGAGAAATCATCACCTTCTGTCTTACCGGAGCCAATGTGGATGACAGGAATCCCAAAGTCTGGAACGTACTTGCCAAAGAGCTGTACGGCAGGCTTTTTGCTGACAGGGGGTACATCTCTCCAAGACTTTTTGAGGACCTTTTTAAAGATGGCATACATCTTGTTACAGGAATCAAAGTGAACATGAAAAACAAACTGATGCCATTTTGGGATAAAATCATGTTGCGTAAGCGTTTTGTCATCGAGTGCATTAATGACATGCTCAAGAATACAGCAAAATTAGTACATTCAAGACACAGGTCCATCAATAATTTCTTAATGAATCTTGTTGCGGCATTGGCAGCATATTACTTTTATGACAATAAGCCTGAAGCATTGTAGGGATATACCATTGAACATACAAGACAATTGGTTTTGTTTTAAGATTATCCCGAACTCACGTAAGAATATATCACGTCCATTAGTAAAAGATGCTAAGAGCGATTCTATATATCAGAAATATGGCATTAGGGGATTGATACGTGAATATGTAACAAAAGAAGGTGTTCTAAAAAAAGAATATTTTTGGGATTCCAGTTGGGAATATATTCGCTATTTATTCTTTCAAAACAATATACTATTTTTCTATGAACATGAAACCCCTTGTTTCCTTATTAGCTTTTTTGCACGTGCGGATGCTGATAGCCTGGAGATTTTTATGAAGCAAAATTGTACAGAATGAGAACTCTCAGGATAATTTATGTAAAAAATTAGAGCATCAAGTTTTATAATCTATATTAATAAATATTCTATCAACATCTTAGCGATAATATTCCCCTATTTGAACCTTACGGCATAGCGAATTAAGGTCAAATAGGGGGATTTTCTGTTTTTGTCACATAAATCTAAGAATCATTATAGATGTTTATGATGATCGAGGCTTTAACATGTATATATTAGATTAGTAAGATTGAATGAAAGCATACATAAAATAACGAACTGATAATTAAACTATTTCAAATATAAGACCTATTGAAGTCTCATATAAATCATTGTAGCAATCCTTAACTTAGGAGTAATCTTGTTTAAGGGTTGCTTTTTTATTTGCTACCTCCGCGGCTGGCTGACAGCCATCAGCGGCAACAAGTTCTCACAGAACCTGTATTACAACACCGGGAACGGCACCCCCTGCTACAACGGCAACATCAGCAGCATGACCTGGAAAGCCGGAAATGAGACAACCCTCCGCGGCTACAAGTTCACCTACGACGGGCTGAACCGCATGCTGGATGCCGTTTATGGCGAAGAAATATATATTTATGAATTCGAACGTACCCGACTTAATGTTTCAGGGGTCATTAGCAGATAGGAGGCAATATGCGAAAGAGGGGCTCTTTTGATGACCTCAGGTTGTGTGCTCAACAACAAGTTGTAACGTTCGCGTGCGGTCTCAAAACGCCAGGAGTCGGCTTTCACTTGGGATACGATGAGGGAGTATTCCAGAATTTTCCTATAAAACATGTTTATCTCCCAGGATATTTCGGTAAGTTGCATCAATTTATCGTATGGTAGCAGATAGACAATGCTGTCTTCCAGAGCTTCAATCATCAATTTGGTAGGCTCTTTTTTCAAGGTGCTTTCAATGCACATCAGGACACATCCTTCATACGAAAAGTGTTCGGTGACGTCTTTTCCCCCCTTGTAATAGAATTGTCGCATCATTCCTTTTCCAACAAGGATGATGTGATGGCTGATTTGGCCTTCCTTGAGCATAACTTCTCCCTTGGCTACTTCTTTACGGATAAGAATCTCTCCGAGCATTCTTTTTGCTTCGGGCAGCATACCGGGATAACGTGAATTGACAGCCAGGTCGATTGTTTGTTTTAAAAGCTCGTCCATAATCTACAATAATTTGTTGTTTCGACAACAAAGGTAGTATATTAAGACTGAATGAGCAAGAAGAACGTGCGTTTTTGATGTTCCTCCTTTCTGGCTCGTGACCTTTGCTGTGGGCAGTTAGGAGTTCTTTACAAAACTTTTGCTTGCCCATTTCATGCTGTACCAGCGACGTACAAAAATACCTCCCCGGATGTTTTCGTCTAAAAGGAAAGCTGTCCACATGCCGCAGATGCCCCAACCGAGTGGAATGCCGAAGAAATATCCCAATCCGACAGCTACGCTCCATTGAACCACAAGTCCTACGTAGAAGGGATAATTGACATCGCCTGCTGCCCGAAGGGCTGCTGTGGCAAAGATGTTGATAGGACGTCCTATTTCGAGAATGATGTCTATGAATAGGATAAGTACTCCCAGGCGGATAATTTCGGGGTTGGAAGTAAGCCATCCCAGGATGCTATGTCCGCATAAAGCAAGGATGGTAGAAAGAATAACGGTGATCATCACCGACTTCTTCATGACATATTTGCCCATAAGGAAGGCGGCATGAGGTTTTCGTTCTCCGATTAGATGGCCGATGCAGATGGCTCCTCCTTGTGCCATGGATATGCTGAACAGATAAGCGAACATAACGATGTTGACACAATAGGTTCGTGTGGCAAGTGCCTCTACTCCCAGCATATTGATGAAGTAAGTGATAACCACCTGCGAAGAACTGTAAGACAACTGCTCGCCGGCCGAAGGCAATCCTACTTTCATCAGGTTTTTCAGTTCGATCCAGGGGAAAGGACGGAAATAGGCCAGCGGGAAACGTGAGATATGTTTGCGGAATAGAATGATAAAGAGTAAGATCATGGACACACCACGACTGAAAGCTGTAGAAATGGCAGCACCTTCTACTCCAAGTTCCGGAAAGCCGAAACGGCCGAATATCAGGGAGTAGTTACCGATAATGTTAAGTATGTTGACGACCACAGTGACCATCATGGGGTAGATGGCCTTGTTAGCGCTGCGCAACGAAGCAGAAAGGGTAAGGGAAAGAGCCTGAAAGAATGCGAATGCACCCACTATGCGCATGTAGGACAAACCGTCTTTCATCAGTTCGGGTGTAAGCCCCATCAGCCGGAGAATCGGGCTGGCGCCAAGGTATAACAGAAGACTGACTGTGATGCCTACTGCAAGATTGACCAGGATGGATACGCCGACTACCTGAACAACCTTTTTTTGCAGGCGTGCGCCCAGATATTGGGAGCAAAGTACAGAAGTACCCAGATTGATCACTTCGAAAACCAGAAAAGTAAGCATGATGATTTGGTTGACTACTCCTACGGCAGCAACGCTGTTGTCCGAATGCCGGCTTAGCATAATGGTGTCGACGGCGCCGAGCATCATAATGAGCAGGGTCTCTATAAATATGGGAGCAGCCAGTTTGGCCAGTCGTTTTTTCAAACTTTCCTGTTGTATCATACTCATACCTATTGAATTTTTATAGGGAAAAAGACTTTCTTAATATACAAATTGCAGATATATAGTGCTTTATCTTGTACAAGTCCTTTGCAGGACTGTGCGTATTGAAATAAAATTGCGCAAAGGTATGAAAAAGGGGGAAGGAGGGTGTTGATATAAATCAAGAATTTTTTTTCGATGTTTTATGTTTTGAATGTTAGCCAATTAGCTGTTTTTGGCAACTGGTGGCGAAAAAAAACTATCGAAAAGACTTGCACAGTCCAAAAGTTTCCCATACCTTTGCACCGCATTTGAGAGATAATGCAGGTTAAAGGAAGTTTGGGTGAGTGGCTGAAACCACCAGTTTGCTAAACTGACGTACGGGTTACCGTACCGGGGGTTCGAATCCCCCAGCTTCCGCCTAATGCACTCTTAGCTCAGTTGGTAGAGCAACTGACTCTTAATCAGTGGGTCCAGGGTTCGAATCCCTGAGGGTGTACAATGAGATGGGACGGTGGATTCGTCTAACGGTTAGGACACATGCCTCTCACGCATGCAATACGAGTTCGATTCTCGTATCCACTACAAATAATGAAGCGGTTGCCGGTTAAAAAGGTAAACCGCTTTTTTTATGGCTTTTCTCTTCACTCTCCGAAGAGAATGTGTATCTTTGCATAAGACATGGTTTCATTAGTCAAATTGTATATTTAATCAAGAAACGCTTTGGACTGGTTATATAGTTTGTTCGTTGAGCACTCCGCCTTGCAGGCGGTTATCGTACTTTCGTTGATTTCCGCCATCGGATTGGGCTTGGGGAGAGTGCGGGTTTGTGGCATCTCTCTTGGAGTTACTTTTGTGTTTTTTACCGGTATTCTGTCGGGGCATTTTGGACTATCCATCGACCCGCAAATGCTGAATTATGCCGAAAGCTTCGGTCTGGTTCTTTTTGTCTATGCCCTGGGGCTTCAGGTAGGACCGGGTTTCTTCAGTTCCTTTCGTCAAGGAGGCGTCCAGCTGAATCTTCTGGCCATTGGTGTCGTTCTGGTAGGCACTCTATTGGCCGTCTTGGGCAGTTATGCTTGCGGAATCTCTTTGCCCGATATGGTTGGTATACTTTGTGGAGCTACAACCAATACTCCGGCGTTGGGTGCCGCCCAGCAGACGCTGAAACAGTTGGGCCTGGAGACAAGTACGCCGGCATTGGGATGTGCGGTGACCTATCCGTTGGGAGTGGTGGGCGTAATTCTGGCCATATTGCTGATGCGTAAGGTAATGGTTCGGAAAGAAGATCTGGAAGTGAAAGAAAAGGAGAATGAGAATAAAACGTATATTGCGGCCTTTCAGGTTCACAATCCTGCCATCTTCAATATGAGTATTAAGGAGATCGGGGCATTGAAGAATTATCCGAAGTTTGTTATTTCCCGATTGTGGCGTGATGGAAATGTCAGTATACCTACTTCGGACAAAGTCATTAAGGAAGGCGACCGTTTATTGGTTATTACTTCCGAAAAGAACGCGCCGGCACTGACTGTATTGTTTGGCGAACAGGAACATACGGATTGGAATAAAGAAGATATTGACTGGAATGCGATTGACAGCCAACTGATTTCGCAGCGCATCGTTGTGACGCGTCCCGAACTGAACGGTAAAAAGTTGGGTTCACTGCATTTGCGGAATCATTATGGAATTAACATAAGCCGTGTTTATCGTAGTGGCGTACAGCTGTTGGCTACAGCCGAACTGACCTTGCAGTTGGGCGACAGACTGACGGTAGTAGGCGAGGCCGCTTCCATCCACAATGTTGAGAAAGTGCTGGGTAATGCTATTAAGAGTTTGAAAGAGCCCAATCTGGTAGCCGTGTTTGTCGGCATTATTTTAGGATTGGCATTGGGAGCCGTTCCCATTAGCATTCCTGGTATAAGTGCTCCCGTAAAATTGGGTTTGGCGGGTGGTCCTATTATTGTAGGTATCCTGATAGGCACTTTTGGCCCGCGTATGCACATGGTAACATATACCACACGCAGTGCCAACCTGATGCTTCGTGCATTAGGCCTGTCGCTCTATCTGGCTTGTCTGGGGTTGGACGCCGGTGCTCATTTTTTTGAAACGGTGTTCAGACCCGAAGGAGCGCTGTGGATTGCTGTCGGATTTGCCCTGACCGTTATTCCGGTCTTGATAGTCGGTGTTGTGGCATTCAAATGGGCGAAAGTCGATTTCGGATCAGTGACGGGTATGCTTTGCGGAAGCATGGCCAATCCAATGGCTTTGAACTATGCAAACGATACGATTCCAGGCGATAATCCGTCGGTCGCTTATGCTACGGTTTATCCGTTGTGTATGTTTATCAGGGTTATTATAGCTCAGGTATTGCTGATGTTTTTTTTACATGGATAAGAATATTATAAGATAACAGAATTATGGGAACCATTACTCCGGAAAGTATAGTCGGCGATTTGCGCTATCTGCAATTGCTCTCTCGCAGTTTTCCTACGATAGCCGATGCCAGTACCGAAATTATCAATTTGGAAGCTATTCTGAATCTTCCAAAGGGAACAGAACATTTCTTGACCGATATTCATGGTGAATACGAGGCTTTTCAGCATGTGTTGAAAAACGGATCGGGAGCCGTGAAACGAAAAGTAAACGAAATCTTTGGCCATACTTTGCGTGAAAGCGAGAAGAAAGAGCTGTGTACATTGATTTACTATCCGGAAGAAAAGCTGCAACTGGTGAAAGAGCGCGAGCAGGATTTGGAGGACTGGTATCAGATCACCTTGAACCAGCTTGTGAAAGTCTGCCAGAACGTTTCGTCCAAGTATACACGTTCTAAAGTCCGTAAGTCGTTGCCCAAAGAGTTCTCGTATATCATCCAGGAATTGTTGCACGAGTCAAGCATCGAACCCAACAAGCATGCTTATATCAACGTCATTATCAGCACGATCATTTCGACCAAGCGGGCTGACGACTTTATTATAGCCATGTGCAATCTTATCCAGCGTCTTACCATCGATCTGTTGCATATTGTGGGTGATATTTACGACCGTGGTCCGGGTGCTCATATTATTATGGATACACTTTGTGATTATCATAACTTTGATATCCAGTGGGGCAATCACGATATATTGTGGATGGGTGCCGCTTCGGGCAATGATGCATGTATAGCCAATGTAATCCGTATGTCTATGCGTTATGCCAACCTGGCTACGCTGGAAGACGGCTATGGCATCAACCTTCTGCCTCTAGCCACTTTTGCCATGGATACTTATGGTGATGATCCTTGTTCCATTTTCGCTCCTAAAATGAATTTTGCCGATGGAGAGTATAATGAGAAGACGTTGAGGCTGATTACTCAGATGCATAAGGCGATTACCATCATACAGCTTAAGCTGGAGGCCGAGATTATCAGCCGCAGACCGGAGTTTGGAATGGAAAACCGCAAACTATTGCATAAGATTGATTTTGAACGGGGTGTTTTCATGTACGAAGGAAAAGAATACGCATTGCGCGATACCAATCTGCCTACCGTCGATCCTGCCGATCCTTATCGTTTGACGGATGAGGAGCGGGAACTGGTAGACAAGATTCATGCCTCGTTTATGAACAGCGAGAAACTGAAGAAGCATATGCGCTGTCTCTTTACCTATGGCGGAATGTATCTGGTGTGCAACAGCAATCTGTTGTATCATGCTTCGGTGCCTTTGAACGAAGACGGAAGCTTTAAGCATGTCCGCATCGGTCAGAAAGAATATTGGGGACACAAGCTGTTGCTGAAAACGGATCAGCTGATACGGACTGCTTATTTCGACGAGGACTGTGAAGAAAAACGCTTTGCTTTGGACTATGTCTGGTACATGTGGTGCGGTCCCGATGCTCCTTCCTTTGACAAGGACAAGATGGCTACATTCGAACGTTATTTCATAGCAGATAAGGAATTGCATAAGGAGACGAAGGGGTATTATTACACTTTACGCAACCGTGCGGATATTTGTGACAATATCTTACGTGAGTTTGGAGTAGAGCCCGGTCCACATTCGCATATCATTAATGGTCATGTGCCGGTAAAGACTATTCAGGGCGAGAAACCGATCAAGGCAGATGGTAAACTGCTTGTAATAGACGGTGGTTTCTCAAAAGCTTATCAGCCGGAAACCGGAATTGCCGGATATACGTTGGTATACCATTCGCATGGATTGCAGCTGGTACAGCACGAACCGTTCCAAAGTCGTCAGAAAGCTATTGAAGAAGGTTTGGATATCAAATCGACCACCTTTGTCATCGAATTCAATTCTCAGCGAATGATGGTGAAAGATACGGATAAAGGGCAGGTACTGACCACACAGATCCGCGATCTTGAGAAATTATTGGTTGCCTACCGGACAGGCTTCATTAAGGAGAAAGAGTAAAAAACGGTTGGGGGCAAGCATTTTAGAATAAAATGATGCCCCCTTCCCAGATGAGACCTTTGTCGAAGTTCCTGTTTTGCGTATAAGGACGGCTGATGCCGTATCCGCCGGTGCAAAAGATGCCGAAACGTTCAGTTACGTTATACTCCAGATTGATACGGGCCTGCAGCGCATAGAGCCGTGCGGGGACGGTATTGCTTTCGTTTTTAAATGTTTCGATGTGCTGGTAGCCCAGATCTCCGCTTATGGAAAACCGTTGGCACAGGGGGAGGGAAAGACCGGCACGATAGAAGCACGAGGCGGAGAACTTGTCGCTGAAGTCCAGATAGTGTGTGCCTCCTCCCAGGATTGTGTAAAACAACTGGTTCTTAAAGCGTACGCCCATGTTCAGCTTGCTCGTGTTTCCTCCGAAAAGCATCAGCTGGATGCGGGTATGAGGATTAGCGTTGACCAGACCCAGCTGAAGACCGTCAAAGTTGTTTTTGTAATAGTTCACAATGCCGATTTGCAATCCTTTGGCATCGGTAGCAATGTTAATGGGCGACAGCTGGAGTCCGCATACCTTTCCTCCGGCAATATTTCCTAATCCGGAAATTTGCACACCGGTCATGTGGTTGGCTGCAATGGAAGTAATTCCTGCAATTTGCAATCCGTGCAGATTGTTTCCTGCGACGTTGATGAAGCCGGAAAGACTCGCCCCGGAAAAGTCTGTACTCGAAATGTCAGCCAGTCCGGCTAAATGGAATCCGGTCGCTTCCTCTCCGCAGAAGTTGAGTAATCCTCCCAGTACGGATCCCCGGCTATAGTTGCCTGTAATATTGGTAAGTCCGGACAACAACAGTCCTTTCATTTGGTAACTTGTTAGGTTGACCAGTCCGGAGACAGAAATACCGCTAAAATCGTTCCCGTTGATGTTGGTGATGCCTGCCAGCTGAAGGCCGCGTGCGTTGCCTTGGGCTACGTTGAATATTCCCGAGACAGCCATTCCGTTGGCTTCCTGACGTATGGTTGTTCCCAAAATGTTGATGCCGAGTCCGTTCAGGCGGTTGATGGATGAATACAGTCCCAGGTTGAAAATCGTATTGCGGGTTGTATCATCGTGCTGTGTGGAAATGTTTTTCCATAGGGAAATGTTGATTCCGGGCTTGCTGTGTGCAATGGGTGGAGTTGTAGTTGTTTGGCTAAAAATACTCCCTGCCAGTAGCAGGGAGCATATAGATAAACTTGTCTTTTTTATACAGTTCATGATTGATACGATGTTTGTATATCCGTCATTGGTGGATAGAAGGCAGTTTACTATCCTTTGGCTTCCTGATACAGGAAGCGTTTGATAGACTTTTTAGGTGTCTTTTCAAATTCTTCCGGATAGATTTTCATTTTGGCCACTTGGCTGTAGGCTGGAAGTTCGGCATTGAGGGCTACACGGTTTTCTTCCATCACCCGTTCGATGTCTTCATTCTTCAGTCCGTTGGCAAAAGCTTCTTCAAAATCAGGATAAACCAGTCCTACCAGTTTCTCGTTTTGCTGCACAATGATGCTTTCGGCCACGTAAGGCATGTTGTTCAGTTTATCTTCAATCTCTTCCGGATAAATGTTCTGTCCGCTTGGCCCTAACAGCATGTTCTTGCTACGTCCTTTGATGGTGATGTTTCCTTCTGCATCCATCAGAGCCAGGTCGCCGGTATGCAGCCATCCGTCTTTATCAAGTGTCTGTCTGGTAGCTTCTTCGTTTTTGTAATAGCCCAGCATCACATTAGGTCCCCGGCAGACAATTTCACCAGGAATGTTTTCGGGGTCGGGCGACAGTATTTTTACCTCCATGCGTGGGGCTGCTTTTCCGCACGAACCGGTTTTGAATCGTGTCCAGTCTTCGTACGAGATAATCGGTCCGCATTCTGTCATTCCGTAGCCTACGGTATAAGGGAAGTCTATCAT
Source organism: Bacteroides sp. ET489 (assembly GCF_030518095.1). Lineage (NCBI taxonomy): Bacteria > Pseudomonadati > Bacteroidota > Bacteroidia > Bacteroidales > Bacteroidaceae > Bacteroides > Bacteroides sp. ET489. The sequence continues at coordinate 34,212 of NZ_JAULLJ010000026.1, read as the reverse complement.
TTTAAGGAACTGTTCCACATCATGGTTGAAGGCCGCACCGCCGATAATGACTTCGCAGAAGTTGCCTCCAAAAGCCTTGATGACTTGTTCGCGTACGCTGGCTTTTATTTTGTCATTGATGATGGGGACTTTCAGCAACAGTTTCATCGTTGGAGTCTCCAGCTTGGGAAGCACGTTTTTCTTAATGATCTTTTCGATGATAAGAGGGACGGCGACAACCAGATTGGGCTTGACGTCGGCGAATGCCTGGAAGATGATTTTCGGACTTGGCATTCGTGTCAGGAAGTATATGTGGCATCCTGCAGCCACTTCGTACAGGAATTCAAAAGCCAAACCGTACATGTGTGCCATAGGAAGCATGGATACTAACTTGTCGCCGGCTTTCAGCGGTAATACCTCGAAGGCAAAGCGGGTATTCGACCATAAGCTTCGGTAGGGCAACATGACTCCTTTTGAATAACTGGTAGTTCCCGAAGTATAATTGAGTACGGCTAATTCGTCGGGCTGGTCTACATGATAGGCAACGTGTTCCTTACGGAAGTTTTTGGGGAATTTCTTGCCGAACATTTCGTTCAGATGCTCGCGTGCGTACGTAACCCGTTCATTTCGCGAAACCAGTAGTGTAAAATCGGTCATCATGAAGATGCCTTCCAGCAACGGCATGGCAGCCTCGTTGAGGGCTTCCCAAACCACATCGCCGACAAATAGAAGTTTGGCTTCGGAGTGGTTTACGATGTTGTGTATGTTGTCTGCCTTAAATTCATGTAAGATGGGTACGATGACCGCTCCATAGGTCAGGGTTGCGAGGAAAGTTACTCCCCAGTGCGAACTGTTTCGTCCGCAGACCGCTATTTTGTCTCCTTTCTGTATGCCGCTGGCTTCGAATATGATGTGTAGCTTTTCTATTTTGCGGGCTAAGTCTTTGTACTGCAGGGTAGCGCCTTTGTAGTCTGTCAGTGCGTCCAAATCCCAGTTCTGTTTGATGCTGTTCTCTATGTATGCGATAAAACTTTTTTCCATAATTATTGCACATTTATATCTAATTTGTGCAAATATAAGGGTTTATCTATAGAATGCAAACTTTTTAGCGAAAGAATACACTGGAAAGGGTGCGTTCAACATCGGGAGGGGTAAACTGATTTAAAAAAATGAAGGTGTGTCAAACTAAGGAACTGCTTTCCTTTAGGCACGGATTACAGGGAGTTTGCGGATTATGATTCTTATTTCTCTGAGTTTTTCCGCGTAATTCCGTACCTGAAAAGAACAAAATGTCAGTCACTTTAAGTTTTGACACACCTTCAATAAGTCAGGAATTGTCTTTTTTTAATAAATTATTGCAATTGCAAAACGCTTCTTTGGGTTGCGATTTCGTCCGATTCGGGTGTGGTAGCTTTGCGGGTGCAATAGTCAAACTCGGCACTCTTATCGCCGCTGAACGATTTCCATTTCAACTTCAGCTTGACGGTTTTGCCCTCCGTGTCGGGCAGTTCGTCCAGCTTGAAAGCTACCAGTCCGTCGCCAGGTTCTCCGTAGACGTCTCCGTAAGCGTTGTGACGGAATTCCACTTCGTACGGATTTTCAGGATTTTGCGACAAGAGCAGATTTACGAAATGTCTTTCGCCATATCCTCCCCAAAGTGTTCTGAAGCGAAGTGTCAGATACCCGTCTTCGGCGATAGTCACCCAGTCGTTAACGATTTCGACAGGGTCGGTACCGTAAACCTTATCATTTTCCTCACCCAAGTCCGGGGCAATCGGTTTGGTCAGAATACTGTCTATCCAATTGATGTGGATGGCCTGATCGAATTCTCCGCTCGGCTCGTCTACCGGAGTGTAATTTACCAGTGCTCTGACCTCCTTTTCTCCGAATGGTGAAGTCTTGACGTTGCACGGAAGCAAGGTCGTGCTGTCGTCCAACTGAAGGAACAGCAGATTGTCAGACGCGTGTTTTACGGTAACCAGGGCATTGGGGAGTGAGTATCTGTAACAATTGTTGTCATCATCGTCCAGACACGACTGAAGGGTAAAAGCTCCTGCCAGAATAGCTGTGGCAGCAAACAGATGCTTGATGCTAAAAGATCTTTTCATAGTTTGTATTTCTTTCTATTAAAATTAGTATTGATAAAATCATTTCTCTGTAGATAGAAATACCAAAATCCCGGAATACTGCATCTACTGGGTAGTTAATTAATGATAAAGTGCCGGATGCCTGTTTTTCTTGGGCAAACTTCTTGTTAAAGTCTGGGCAAGCGTTGAGAGAGGGTAGTGGAAGAGCTTTCAGACGTCTACAGTTATTGCAGGAGATATACGCAGTTAGGCATTAAAACTGCATTAACTGTTGCAGTGTTGCTGCATTGACTGTTGCAGTAGTATTGCATTAACTGATGCAGTAACCTTGGGTTAACTGTTGTATTAGTCTTGCCTTAACTGTAGACTTTTGCGCATTATAAAAGACGTGATAAACATTTCATACTCAACTTTAGTTTCCTTAAATTTATTTGTTACTTTTGCAAGTATCATCATTTTGTTAAATCTGTTTAGAGGGTTGAGTTATGGAATTGAATGACAAAATAGTAATTTATCGTTCGGAAGATGGAGAAACACAGCTTAAGGTCAGAATAGACCAAGATACGGTATGGTTGAACGCCTATCAGATAGCCGAACTATTTGGGCGCGATTCAAAAACAATCCGTAAGCATATAGACAATGCCATAAAAGAGGAACTTGCGGGCGAAGTGGTTGTCGCAAATTTTGCGACAACCACAGCACACGGCGCGCTGGAAGGCAAAACCCAGACACATGATGTACGTTTTTATAACCTTGATGTCATCATCTCGGTGGGTTATCGGGTCAAATCAAAAAAAGGTGTGGACTTTCGCCGATGGGCCAATAGAGTGCTGAAAGAATATCTGGTGAAAGGCTATGCCATCAACAAATCTTTGACCGAACAGCGTTATACTGAATTGAAGCAATTGGTAACGGTCTTGGGCCGTACAGTCAAGGCACAGGAAACATTGACTTCCGATGATGCGCTCAATCTGGTGGAGGTCGTTTCTGATTACGCTTATGCTCTCGATACTTTAGATCGGTACGATTATCAGCAATTGGCGGTAGAGCAGACCACCAACGAAGCTAAGTTTCATGCTACTTACGAAGGAGCCATGCAGGCCATAACAGAACTGAAAGAAAAATTCGGTGGAAGCCAATGGTTCGCCCACGAGAAGGATGATTCTTTTAAAAGCTCTATCGGGCAAATATATCAGACTTTTGGCGGGCAAGATCTTTATCCTTCTGTAGAGGAAAAAGCCGCCATGCTGCTTTACCTTGTGACGAAAAACCATTCATTCAGCGATGGAAACAAACGCATTGCGGCCACCCTCTTTCTGTGGTTTATGGCCGGCAATGGCATTCTTTATAATCCGGATGGGAGCAAACGCATTGCCGACAACACCCTTGTGGCTCTTACACTGATGATAGCCGAGAGCCGTACGGAGGAAAAGGATATCATGGTGAAAGTAGTGGTCAACCTGATTAACAAGAACAATTATGAGTAAGACGGGGGGCCATTCTTTTATGTCAACGTCCGCTTGTCCAAAAACTCTTGGAAGGTTTGTTTGTAGCTGTCGCTGACAGGAATGTAGTTTTTGCCAAAAACAATGCGTCCGCGGTCGATGATGCGGATTTTGTCTTTCTGAATAATATACGAGCGGTGTACCCGCATGAATCGGGAAGCCGGAAGCATTTCTTCCATCGCTTTCATGCTCATTAGCGAGAGGATGGGTTTGGAATTGCCTTCTTCGTAGATTTTGATGTAGTCTTTCAGTCCTTCAACATAAAGAATGTTTTTCAGTTCAATTTGCACCAGCTTATACTCACTCTTGACGAAGATGCTGTCAATCTCTTCTTTGGGCTGTTGCAGAAGTTCGAACCATTGTACGGCCTTGTTGGCAGCCTGAAGGAAATCGACATACGAAATGGGTTTCAACAAATAATCCAAGGCATTGACTTTATATCCGTCGATGGCATACTGGCCAAAAGCTGTAGTGAAGACAATACGGGTATGTGAATTGACCATTTTGGAGAATTCCAAACCGTTTAATTCGGGCATTTGGATGTCCAGAAACAGCAGGTCTATCTGTTTGCCCGGCAATTCTTTCATGGCTTGCACAGCGCTGGAATACTTGCCCGCCAATGTAAGAAACGGGGTTTTATTGACGTAGCTCTCCAAAAGGTTAAGAGCTAACGGTTCATCATCTACTATTGCACAGTTCAGAGTCATAGTCTTTGGTTATTATATGTTGATTACAAGAACAGATCTGTATTCGGTATTGTCTTCACTGACTCCGTGTTCCCAGTTGTAACGGCCCGGATAAGTGAGTTCCAGTCTTTTTCGCACCTGTTCCAGTCCGATGCCGCTTCCGCTTTTGTCCGCTTCGTTTTTAGGATGGTAGCTGTTGTAGATTTCGCAGCGTACTTCCTGTTCGCTTTCGGAGAAATGAATGCGTATATAACTAGGCTCGGTAGGTGAGATGCCATGCTTGAAAGCATTTTCTATTAAAGAAATAAATATCAATGGGGCAATCTCTGTCCGGCTGTCGGGTCGGACAGAGATTGCAGTTTCTACTGTTACATTGGAAGACAGCCGTATACGCATCAGTTCGATATAATTGCGTATGAAGTCCATTTCTTTTCCCAGGGGAACAAAATTCTGCTGGTTGTCATATAGCACATGACGCAGCAAACGGCTTAATTCCTGTACGGCAGCCTGTGCCTTGTCTGTATCGAAAGCTATCAGTGCATAGATGTTGTTGAGCGTGTTGAGCAGAAAGTGTGGATTCAGCTGGTTGCGCAGATTCTTCAGTTCAGCTTCCGTTCGACTCTTCTCTGCTTCCCGTCGGGCTGCTTCGATCTGTCCCCATCGTCCGCTCAATCGGATGGCGGTGCTCAGTCCAACGGTAAGTATCATGGAAAAGATGTCGCGAAGGAAAAATATCCAGCGGGGTGGCCCCATGGGTTTGTCTCCTTCGACATCTTTCCGTGGATAACGGACGGACATGTAATCCTGCCAGAAGTGTACACCTACTGCCGTACACGTTATCAGCAGTAGGTTTAGTATGAAATACTCTTTCGTCCGTCCCTTAAACAGATAATGGGGGATAAGGATGAAGTAGTTGATGTAAAATACAATCAGGAAAGTGATTGGTACGATGCCTCCGTGGTGCAGATAGTCCTGCCAGGTGATGGTGAATCCGCTACGGCTCATCATGATAAAGGGAAAGGCAAATACAATTCCCCAGCCAATGATATGGATCATGGCTTCGATGATGTGGTAACGTGAGGAAGCTTCAAGTTGTTTCATGGTGTTGCAAAGATAGCATTATTTTTGATTTATTCGTACTGTATGGCTTCAATAGGATCCAAGTCGGCAGCTTTTTTGGCCGGATACCATCCGAAGAACACACCGGTAATCGTACAGACTGCAAATGACAGGAATACACTCCATGTCTGTATGTAGATGGGCCAATGGGCTACATTCTTTACGATGAACGAGGCACCGCATCCTATGATGACACCAATGATACCTCCCGTAATGCTAATGAGGATGGCTTCGATTAAGAATTGGCTCAGGATATCAATCCCTCGTGCGCCGACCGACATACGCAAACCTATTTCCCGGGTGCGTTCGGTGACCGAAACATACATGATGTTCATGATGCCGATACCGCCTACAACCAATGAGATGCCGGCGATACATGCCAAAAGCGTAGTCATCAGGTCGGTGGTGGTGTTAAGCATGCTGCTAAGTTCCTGTTGGGTACGGATGGTGAAGTCATCGTCATCGCTTTCCTTCAGCTTGTGGTTGCGACGTAGGATTTCCGTGATTTCTTCGGTTGCATTGTCTGTCATGTCCTCTGTTAAGGCTGAGGCAAAGATTCCTTCCAGATAGGTTTGGGCAAGCAGACGCTTCATGACGGTAGTATAGGGAGCCAGCACTACATCGTCCTGGTCCATACCCATTGAGTTGTATCCCTTCGATTTCAGGACTCCTACCACCCGGAAGGGAACCTGATTGAAACGGATGATTCGTCCGATGGGGTCTTCGTTGGGGAACAGGTTGTCAACAATGGTTTTACCGATGACGCACACTTTGGCCGAGGTCTGTATGTCGGTTTCGGTAAACATTTCACCGCTCTCGATGTTGAGCTGGCGGATTTCGAGATAGTCAAGCCCGACTCCGCTTACCGAAGACGGATAGTTATTGTTACCTGCAATGAGCTGTCCGGATGAGGATACGTTGGGGCTGATGGCCGCAATGTAGTTTGTTTCGTCGCGCAGCGATTCGTAGTCGGTCAGCTTTAATGTCTGCATGGCACTGGGGTCCTGGCGTACACCGCCACGCATGTCTGCTCCCGGATGGATCATAATCATGTTCGAACCCATTTCCGAGATTTGTTTTTGAATGCTCTTTTTCGAACCTTGTCCGATGGCAAGCATGGTGATGACCGAAGCCACACCGATGATGATGCCCAACATGGTAAGGAATGCACGCAACTTATTGTTAGCCAGTGCGCGCAGAGCTATTTTAAATAGATTAGTACCATTCATTGTTTCGTTATTTTGATGTTGATAAGTCCGATCGGGGTTGTCTGATTCTAATGAACTCGTTTCTTATGCACTTTTAATCATCGTCTTCCTGTTTGGGAAGGGCAGCAAGTGCTTCGGCTGCGTTTAAGATGTGGTCATTCAAACGGTCTTCTCTCACTTGTCCATCTCTTAGCACAATATTGCGGCTGCTGTATTGTGCTATTTCGGGATTGTGTGTCACGAAGATGATGGTTCGTCCTTCGGCATGCAGCTTTTGGAACAGAACCAGAATTTCGAACGAAGTCCGGGTATCCAGGTTTCCGGTAGCTTCATCGGCTAAGATTACGGCTGGATTATTGACCAAGGCACGTGCAATGGCTACACGTTGCATCTGTCCGCCGGACATCTGGTTGGATTTGTGTTCCAGTCGGTCTCCCAATCCTACAGCCTGAAGGGCCTCGATGGCACGTCTTCTTCGTTCGGCCGCCGAAACGGAAGAGTTGTACATCAAGGGCAGTTCGACGTTTTCTACAGAGGTTGTTTTGGGCAGCAGGTTGTAGTTCTGGAAGACAAAGCCTATTTTCCGGTTGCGCAGGATGGCACGTTGGGGTTTCGACATGGTACGTACCGAGATTCCGTCCAAATAATATTCTCCGCTTGTTGGAGTATCGAGGCATCCCAAGGTGTTCAACAGAGTGGACTTCCCCGATCCGGATGTTCCCATGATGGTGACAAATTCTCCTTCGGTTATGGTAAACGAGACCCCACGCAATGCGTGGACTGTCTCGTCTCCAACCTGGAAATTACGTTTTATATTTTGAAGTTCAATAACGACTTTACTCATGATATTCGTTTGATGAATTATTTGTTTTTCTTTTTGTTGTCCGGCGGACCAGGCATAAACGGACTTTTTTCAGTATCGCCGTTTTGGTTTATTGCCTCAGGGGCATTGTTTGCACCCGATTTACCGATGGTGGCTTCGGTCACGATGACAGTGCCAGCGGTGATGCCGCTTACGATTTCTGTATTGATGCCGTTGGAAATGCCTATTTCAACCGGATGAGCAGTGAAGGTATTTCCTTCGAGAGTCCATACCTTATGTTCTGCATCGCAATCGTTCACAATGTCATTCTCGTTAATGAGCGGTGCTTCGGGGGTAAAACGCAGAGCACGCGAAGGAACGCACAGTACGTCTTTTCTATCCAACGTATAAATGGTAACGTTGGCTGTCAGCCGTGGTTTCAGTTTCAGGTCGGGGTTGGGTGCCGAGATGACTACTTCGTAGGTAACAACCGTACTTGAGGAAGAGCTGCTTGTCGAGCTTGATGAGCTGTCGTCTCCCAGACGGATTTGTGTTACCTTTCCTTCGAAAACATCATTGGGGTAGGCATCTACAGTAAAGGTCACGCGTTGTCCTTCTTCTACACCGCCTATATCTGCTTCATCTACGTCGGCCACTACTTGCATCTGTGTCAGGTCGGCAGCGATGGTGAACAGGGTCGGAGTCTCGAAGCCGGAAGCTACTGTCTGTCCTTCTTCTACATCCTTGCTGATGACCACGCCATCGATGGGCGAAGTGATGGTTGCATATGCCAGGTTCCGTTCTGCTTTAGCCAACGTGGCTTTACAGCTTTCGTAAGTGCTTTTTGCTTTTTCGTAATTGTAAAGTGACAGTTCGTAATCGGTATCGCTGATCAGTTGTTTTTCGTGCAACCCTTTGTTACGCTTGTAGTTTTTTTCCTGATATTCATATTCAGCTTTTGCTCCATTATAAGTAGCTCTTTGCGATTCTACTTCCGTCAAAAGCGTCACACGGTCCATTTCTGCAATGAGCTCTCCTTTGGTTACTACGGAATTGTAATCGACATATATTTTGTCGATAATTCCACTGACTTGCGTACCTACTTCCACTTCGGTTACCGGTTCGATGGTTCCGGTTGCGGTTACCGATTCAGAAATTTCCCCTTTGCCTACTGTGGCTGTGGCATAGGTAACTTTACTCTTGGCTGACGAACTTCCCAACAGCCAGGCTCCTACAGCACCTATCACAACGACAACAGCGATGATAAGAATAATTTTTTTCTTGTTCATATACTATTTTTTTTAAATATTTTTTCAATCTTGCTTGAGTTTCGCATGTGTTCAACTTATTGGTTGACAAGGCTTCAGTCAGCAATGCCACAAGGTTCGGAATGTCCTGTTTAATAAAGGGCCATTTAAAACGGCTCGTTACAAACTCCTTGTCAACTCGTCAACTTGTTACTCGTCAACTGCAACTTGAGCTTGCGAAAGTGTGATTTTGGAATGTCTGTTTGCAGTACGAATTAGATCGAAATCTGTTCTCCTTGATAGAATTTCAATAATTGGGTATTCAGTATGGCCATGTATTTGGCTTGTAACATTTCCTGTTGTGCGCTAAGCAGGTTGTTCTTTTCAGTCAACAGTTCTATGGTATTTTTCATGCCGAAGTTAAACTGTTCCTGGATAAGGTTGTAGCTTATCTGTGTACTTTTCAGTTTTTCAACTGCTGCCACATAACGCTGTTGGGCGCTGTTTGCATCGAGCCATAGGCTTTCAATGGTCTTATAAAGCGTTTTCTGTTCGTCAAGCAGGTTTAGTTCGCTCGTCTGCTTTTGGATTTTTGCTTTTTGAACGGCACTCTTTGTCTGACGATTGGTAAAGATTGGAATACTGATCGTTAATCCTAAAGAGTTGTTCCAGTTCTGTTTGATTTGTTCAGAAAAGCTGAAGTCGTTGCCATTGGCATTGGTACTACCGATACCGGCACTGAGGCTCAAAGTGGGAATATAGCCGGCTTTTGCTATTTTGATATCTAAATCGGATGTTTCTACGCTCAGCTTACCGGCCTCAATTTCCGGGCGCAGGGCGAGGGCCGTGCGATAGACATCAGACTTTGAAGGCAGAGGAGTGAGAATGTTTTCATCTCCCAAGGTGGGGATGTACAGGTTCATCTCTTCTTCACCGTCCAATTCCAGGAGTTGTTTCAATTGCAATTTATAATCTTGTAATGTGGCTTGTGCTGTGACAAGTTGATACTTGTCTGTACTGACCTGCGCTTCCAATTGGGCAAGGTCGCTTTGTGCGATGCTGCCGGCTTCGAACAAGGCTTTTCCGCGTTCGTATTGGGCTTTGCTCAGTTCCAGTGTCGATTCATTGACTTTGACCGATTCGGCAGCGTATAATATCTGGATGTAAATCTGGGTGATACTTTCTTCGATGCTGTTCTCGCTTTGCGCTACACTCAGGTCGGCAATGCGGCTGTTCAGTTGCTGTTGCTTCAGACTGTTCAGTCGTTTGCCGCCGTTGTAGAGGGTCCAGTTGGCATCAATGCCATAAGTTCCGTTGTACGATGTTTTGCTTTGACTACTGGTGATGTTATCCCCACTGATGATGGTTCCGTTTTCACTGTTGGGTCTGTTTACGATACGCTGGCTGATGCTTGCCGACAGACTGGGAAAAAGTGCGGCTTTGGCTGTTTTGACATCTACTTCGCTGCTTTCAGCATTCAATTTGTTCTTGCGGATCGTAATGTTCTGCTGGAGGGCATAGTCAATGCAGGTTCGCAAGTCCCATTGTTCGGGCAGCTTGGTGGTTTGCTCAACGTCTGCCTGAACGGTTGCTTGTACGATACTGTCATTTTGTGCTAATAACATCGCACAATTGGCCATGCAGAAAGTTATTACCGTCAATCTTCTAACATTTTTCATATCGGATTCTTCAATTTGATGTTCTTTTGTGGAAGCAAAGGTATCTTCCTTTCCGATAAGTGGCAAAAACGATAGATGTTCGTTCATTTTTTGCCGTCTAAAAAATGTTTTTTCTCGATAGAGTGGCAGTTGTTCTATTTCTCCTTTTTAGTGCTTTTATCGGGGAATTTTGGAACAAGTTTCATCAGCTTCAGAATTTGTTTCTGCCTTTTCTGTATGTAGGGTGAAGGGTGTGCAGAGTCGAAACGGATGGGGTTGGGCAGGGTGGCGGCTATCAGTGCGCATTGGCCGGCGCTTAGCTTTCGGGCGGTGGTTTTGAACTTTTGTTTGGCAGCAGCTTGTGCGCCATATATGTTAGGTCCCATCTCGATGGAGTTCAGATAGACTTCCATGATTCTCTCTTTCGACCAGCACAGTTCGATGAGGCAGGTGAAATAGACTTCAAATCCCTTTCGTATCCATGACGACTGCGGCCATAGGAATACATTTTTGGCTGTCTGTTGGCTGATGGTACTTGCTCCCCTCTTGCGTTTGCGGGTCTTGTTTTCGTGCATGGCTTTCTTGATTTCCACGAAATCGAAGCCGTTGTGTGAAGCAAAACGGTTGTCTTCCGAGGCGATGACAGCCATGGGCAGATGGGGAGAGATTTCGGTAAGAGGCACCCACGTGTGATGCCAGCGTGGTGAATTGCCTTCAAATACCTGCTGGATGCTGCGTATCACCATCAGTGGTGTGACGTAAACAGGCATAAAACGATAAACCACTACCATAAAGATAGTGGTTATAAAGAAAAACAGTATCAAGTTGCGAAGTATTCGCAAAGGTCTTTTCAATGTCATTGCTGAGCTTCTGCGTCTTTAATCATCTGTTCGCTGGCGTACATATAGACTTCTACACGGCGGTTCTGCTCTGCCGACAGGCTTTCGTCATACTGGTCATAGCCCACTCCTGTCACCTGTTTGAATTGTGCCGGTGAGACGCCACAGTCCTGCAGATAATTTTCTACGGCATAGGCACGGTCTTTCGAAACTTTGATATTGGCCTCATAAGTTCCGACCTTGTCCGTATGTCCGATGATGGCAATGTCGGTTGTCGTATCATCTTTTAAGATTTGGGCCAGTTCACGCAAAGAGGCCTTCGATGTGTTGCTTAATGCAGATGAGTTGAATCCGAACAGAATGCCTGATTCGAAAGATACTTTGACGGCGGTCAGTCCGTTGGTATCAGTGACCTTTTCTACTTGGGCTCCTTCTATTTTAGCTGCTTCTTCAGCCTTTTTATCCATCTTCTTACCGATGATTACACCGGTTCCTGTTCCCACAGCAGCTCCTACAGCAGCTCCGATGGCTGCACCTTTTCCTTTACCGATCAGTCCACCGATGATAGCGCCGGCCGCAGCTCCCGAGCCTCCACCGATGATTCCACCTTTTGTTGTGTTGTTCATGGTGCCGCAACTTGCAAACAAAAGGGCTCCGCTTAATATCAATGCTGTTGTTTTCATCTGTTTCATATTCTTATTCTTTTTAGGTTGATAAATGTCTTTTCCGGGCCGGTGTCTAATGACATTGCTGTCTTAAACCTTTGCCGTGCATAAAACTTCAGAAACGTTGATTTAGTTTCTTGAATTAACATTCTTTAGAATATTCAGTCGTCTGATGACCGGTATCAGCAAAGGTTTGCTGTCAGATGTTTTGCAATTTGCAGCTTCCACATTGCCATACGGCACGGACGTTTAATTCTTTGTCTAAGACCACGATGTCTGCATCTTTGTCTTTCTGGAGCGAACCTTTCCGGTCGGCTACTCCCATGATGCGTGCCGGAGTTTCCGAGGCCATGCGCAAGGCGTCGCCTAAAGGAATGCCGGCTTTGACCATGGTACGAACCAGCACATCGCTTGTTGCAATACTGCCGGCCAGGGCCGAGTGGTCGGCCATCTTGCAAACTCCGTCTTCGATGATGATGCGTGGATCGTTTACGGGTTTCCCTTCGTTGGCTGCCGATGACAGAGCATCGGTCACTAAACAGGTTCGTTCTACTCCTTTCAGTTTGTAGGCCAGTCGCAGGATGGTAGAAGGCAGATGGACGCCGTCGGCAATCAGTTCGATGGTCATGTCGTCTATCAGGTAAACACTTTCTACCGTACCTTCGTATTTGTATTCACGACGTTTGTGGAAACCGGGCATGGCATTGTAGAAATGAGCTGCATGCGTGAATCCGGCTTCGTAAGCAGTCTTGATATCTTCGTATTCGGCTTCGGTGTGCGACAGGGCTACGAGAATGTCTTTTTGCTTCAGGTAGCGGGCAAAGTCGAGCGCACCGGGCAGTTCGGGTGAAGCGTCCCAACGACGAATGCAGCATGAGTTTTCCACAAGTTCTCTGTATTCGTTTTCGTCAATGGCTTTGACCATGTCACTGAACTGTTCGCCTGCCATTTTCGGGTTCAGGTAGGGACCTTCGATATGAAGGCCCAATATGGGACTACCCGGCTCGTTCATCAGTCGTTCGCATATTTCTGTGGCCTTGTGTAATTTACTGAAAGGTGAAGAAGAGAGGGTAGGGAAGAAGCTGGTAGCTCCATGCTTTAGGTGTGCGTTGATGATGGTGCGGAAGGCTTCTTCTGTACATTCCGTGAAGTCATGTCCGCCTCCGCCATGTGCATGCATGCAGACAAAGCCCGGTACAATGTACATGCCTTTGGCATCGATCATTTGGGCTCCGATAAGAGCAAGGTCGCAATTGGTTACTTCGAGGATTTTCCCGTCTCTTATCAGGACAGAGCCATCGTTCAGCCAGCCTTGTGGGGTAAATATACGTCCGTTGATAATTTGAGTAAGCATTGTTTTTACAGTTTTTTGTGAGCCGCTCCGGTTCTGTACACCACGTGTATAGTTCTGGAAACTGACTCGGTTGTTTTTTCAATAGAGCGTATCGGACGATAAGATAGCGTATAGCCATTGCTTATCGTGTAATACAGGTTTCCGACAAAGTTACGCAATTTAACTGATTGGAGGATATGTTTTCCCTGAAAAAATTGCTATAAAAGTTTAAAATCTGAAGTCCGGTTGTTTGCCGCAGTTTTCCCCCGGTTTTTATTTAAGTTTTGGATTAGCATTTCTCCTGAGCTTGACACCCTGGCCCCTCAATATTCTAACTTTTTCTCACGCGCGTGCAGGTGAAGCTTAACTTTTATTCACAATAGTGTTAAACCTCACCTACACGCGCGCGAAGAAAAAGTTGGTATTTTTAGATGTCAGGGTGTCAAGTGTAATGTTTTTTGCTTGGGAAAAGAAGGCTTTGGAAGCTCTTTCGTAAAGTGACTCTTTACAGTGCTGAACAGAGATCGCAAAGATAGTATGGTAATTTTCTGTGTAAAGATACAAGGAAAATGAATTAGAATCAGAGAAGATTTCGTAACTTCGCAACGCCATTCTCTTCCCGGCTTATATCCGGTGAGTAAAAATGGGTGATATAACTTTTTACTTTCAGTATGAGAATAACCAAGCAACATGAGATAGACGAACAGAGCTTGCAAAAAGCTCAAAGCCTGTTTGAATCGGGTGATATTGATAAGATCGAAGTGGGTACTGTCAAAGGATTGAAGGACATTCATCAATATCTTTTTGATGGGCTTTACGATTTTGCCGGCAAAGTGCGTGGGCTAAATATTGCCAAAGGTGGGTTCCGTTTTGCCAACAGCATGTATCTGGAGGCTATTCTGCCTGTCATCGAAAAAATGCCCGAGACGACCTTCGAGGAAATCATAGCCAAGTATGTGGAGATGAACATTGCTCATCCGTTTATGGAAGGAAATGGGCGTGCCACCCGCATTTGGCTGGATATGATGTTGAAAAAGAACCTAGGGAAAGTGGTTGACTGGCAAAACGTGGACAAAGACCTGTATTTACAGGCCATGGAGCGGAGCCCTATAAACGATTTGGAATTGCGTGTATTGCTTCAGCCTGCCCTGACGGATAAAACGGAGGATAGGGAGATTATCTTTAAAGGCATTGAGCAATCGTATTACTATGAAGGATATAGTAAGAGTTAATAAGTTACATTTTCTAAACAACCAAATTTTTTGTCGAGTGATAAATAGTTTACAAAGCTTTAGAACTTTGCTTTGAAAATGAAAAGATTTCAATGATTACTTTTAAAGTGTCTCTTTAGGAGTCTAAAGTCCCTCTTTACGGTGCTAAAGAGGAACTTTGCAGGGGGTAAAGAGGGACTTTGTTGGTGGTGTGAATGGTGGAAATTGGATTGGTGGCTGTTTTCCGGTCGTTTTTGGTTGAATTATGCTTATCTTTGCTGACATAAGCCGCGTCTTATTCCTTTTTGTGGGTAAGACTATATTGCTGTTTTTTAACTACTTGTTATCCATGAATTTGGAAATTACCCAAGAGAATCTGTATTTGATACTGCCCTGCAAAGTCAGTTGTGTGACGCAAATCTATGCCCACGAGCACCACGTTACGATCATAGAAGCCATGCGCCGTTTCTATCGTTCGGAGACGTACAAGCTTCTGGCTGATGAATCCACCAAGTATTGGCACTATGGGCCGGTAGCTCTCTATCAGGAGTGGATGGAGGAGATGGGGTTGCAACAGTAACTCACATTCATTCAATTTGTTTTCAGTTAATTGTAATTTGTAATTGGAAATATAGGATGCGTTTTCAATAAAATGGGAACGATGTTATAAAGCTTTTGAAAAAGTTTTCTAATTTTGCATTTATCACAATTATTTTGAACTTGAATGGAAGCAGAAAATCGCATACGTAATTTCATTAATGAAAGGGGATGGTCGGACAGAACTGTCTCCATAACAGATTATCAGGCGATTTATCTGGCCAACCTCTTGACACGGAGATTACCAGCAAACGACATTGATAAATTGACGGCCTCTTTGCAAGATGCGCAAGTAGATTTGACCCCTCATCAGGTGGAAGCAGCTTTGTTTGCGTTTAAATCACCTTTATCTAAAGGAGCAATTTTGGCCGATGAAGTGGGATTGGGTAAAACTATTGAGGCAGGCATTATTCTTTCCCAGCATTGGTCTGAACACAAAAGAAGGCTTCTCGTCATTTGTCCCGCTAATTTAAGGAAACAATGGGCTGGCGAGTTGCAGGAGAAATTCTTTCTTCCCTCTGTCATCATGGAATCCAAGTCGTTCAACGAGGCTGTGGAAAATGGATGTCTCAATCCTTTTGATACGGAAAATATAGTTATCTGCTCTTTGCAATTTGCCAAAACGAAAGCTGCCTATATCAAGCGTACAGCTTGGGATTTGGTGATTGTGGACGAGGCGCATCGACTTCGCAATGTATATAAGCCTCAAAACAGGATTGCCAATGTCATTAAAGAATCCATTGAAGCAAGAAAGAAGATTTTGATGACTGCCACGCCTTTGCAGAACTCCATTTTGGAGTTGTATGGTTTGGTGTCTATCATCGACGATTATGTGTTTGGCGATTTGAGAAGTTTTAAGAGCCAGTTTGGGCACAACCTGACAGAACAGGATTACATGGAATTGAGAAGACGTTTGCAGCCTGTCTGCAAGCGCACTTTGAGAAGGCAGGTATTGGAATACATCAAATATACCAAGCGAATAGCTATTGTCGAGGAGTTCTTTCCATCGGAAAACGAACAGAAACTATACGACATGGTGACCGATTATTTGAGCAAGCCACGGCTATATGCTTTACCCAACAGTCAACGGCAACTGATGACGTTAATTTTAAGAAAACTGTTGGCTTCCTCCACCTATGCTATTTATGGCACTATCTGTTCGCTAATTGCACGTTTGCAAACTATGTTGGACAGAAATAAAGCGGCCTCCATTGGGGATAATGACATTGTCAATGAATATGCCGACGATAACGATGAATGGGTGGATGCAGAAGAAGTGGAAACTTACGAGGCTGAAGAACTTCATCCGGTCGATATAGAAGGTATCCGCAAAGAAATTAAGGAGCTGGAAACCTTTAGAGACCTTGCCGAGAAAATCAGGAAGAACAGCAAGGCAGAACATTTGTTCGTAGCTTTGGACAAAGGTTTTGAGCAGTTAAGGAGTTTAGGAGCTGCTCCCAAGGCACTTATCTTCACAGAATCCAGAAGGACGCAGGAGTTTCTTTATGAACTGCTCGGAAAACGAGGATATAAGGGGCGTGTGGTCCGTTTCAATGGCACCAATTCGGATAAGGAATCAACGGCCATTTATCGTGCATGGATGGACAAGCACAAGGGTACAGTCAAAATCACTGGTTCGCCCACGGCTGACAGAAGGGCAGCTATTGTGGATTACTTCCGAAACGAGGCTACCATTATGATTGCCACCGAGGCGGCAGCCGAAGGCATCAACCTCCAGTTCTGTTCCCTTATCGTCAATTACGATATGCCTTGGAATCCCCAACGCATCGAGCAGCGAATAGGGCGCTGTCATCGCTACGGACAGAAGTTCGACGTCGTGGTGATTAACTTTTTGAATAAAGGCAATGCGGCCGACGTGCGTGTCTATGATTTGCTGGATCAGAAGTTTCAGTTGTTCAACGGCGTGTTTGGTGCCAGCGACGAAGTGCTGGGCAGCATTGGAAGCGGGGTCGATTTCGAGAAACGTATAGCGCAGATATACAACGAATGTCGGACAACAGTCGAGATAGAGCGGGCTTTCGATGCCCTGCAAACCGAAATGCAGGAGCAGATTTCTGAAAAGATGCTCAAGGCCCGTTCGGCCTTGTTGGAAAACTTCGATGAGTCTGTCAAAGAAAAGTTGAGGGACAACCTGGCGCAAAGCCGACGGAACCTCGACCAGTTCGAGAAACGACTTTGGATGCTCACGAAGCATGCGTTAAGACAGGAGGCTGTGTTCGATACAGAGCGTTTTTCCTTTACACTTCGGGCAAACGGCGATGTTTACAGCTTATCGAAAGAGGGTGAGAACGAAGTGGAGCGTCCGTATCGCATCGGTTGCCCGTTGGCTAAGGAAGTGGTGGCCAGATATCTTGCCCCGCTTCAGGAGAGTGCGTGTGTCGAATTTGATTATACACGGACCGAAGGGCGTACTAAGTTGCTCGAAGACCTTGTCGGCCAAAGTGGAGTGATGCGGGTAGAGAAGATTTCGATTGACTCTTTCGAACAGGAAGACCATCTTGTCGTAGCTTGCCAGACGGAGAGCAGCGACTGGGTTTATCCTGAGATTGCTGAAAAGATGTTGATGCTGCCTGCATGCTTGCTTTCAGCTGCCCATATCGAGGAATCCGTTGCCGTCTGTTTGAGTGACAGGGTTGAAGAAATGAACCAAGAAATACTTTCTTCTTCATCCGATCGGAACAATCGTTTCTTTGATGAGGAAATGGAGAAATTGGACAGTTGGGCCGACGACATGAAGTTGGCTTTGGAACATGAGATTTCGGACTTGGATCAAGAAATTAAATTGCGAAAATCGGAGGCCAGAAAGATAAGCCGGTTGGAGGAAAGGGTCAAGGCGCAAAGGGCCATTAAAGATTTGGAGCGGAAGCGTGTCGAGAAACGGCAGAATCTTTATGTGGCCCAAGATGAAATTGATGAAAAGAAAGAAGTCCTTTTGAACAAGATAGAAAAGATGCTAAAGCAAAAGGTGGAAAGGAAATGTTTGTTTATGATTAAGTGGAAATTAAGATAAAAATATGATAGAGCAAGTTTTAATTAGGAATTACAAGTCCATAAAAGACCTGTCACTGCCATTAAACCGATTGAACGTATTGATTGGTTCAAACGGGGCTGGCAAAAGTAATTTGATTTCATTCTTTGAATTGGTCAAAGCAATATATGAACAACGTTTGGGAAGCTATACCTTGTCCAAGGGAGGTATCGACAACTTGTTGCGCCAGGGAAGGAAAGTTTCACAGTCCATTCAGGGCTTGATTGATTTTGATAATACAAATGCTTTTTTCTTTGAAATTAAACCATCACAATCCAATAAAGGATATATTGAAAAAACAGGAGATTATTTTAACAACTTTCGTAAACAGGAAAAAGATTATTCCAAGTGGAATAGAACTATTTGGGATTCTGCTGTAGAGGAATCCTCTTTGAAGGATAATCCAAGATGGAGGGCTGCTTACTTGAGAAAATATTTAGGTAGCTTTACCGTTTACCATTTTCACGATACCAGTGCCAATTCTCCCATGCGTGGAGATTGCCCGATTAACGACAACGAATATTTGCGTGATAACGGCTCCAACCTTGCCGCTTATCTGTATTCATTGATGCTGAACGATGAAAAGACATTCCGCTTGATAGAGGGAGTGATACGTTCCATTGCTCCTTATTTCAAAGGCTTCAAGCTCCGTCCGGATGCCAACAATAATGAAAGAATCCGTCTGGAATGGGAGGAGAGGGATACAGATATGTACCTCGATGGTTATAGCTTTTCGGATGGAACTTTGCGTTTCATAGCCCTTACAACCTTACTGTTGCAATCTAAGATGCCGGAAGTAATAATTATTGATGAGCCTGAATTGGGCTTACATCCGGCCGCTATCAATAAATTGGCCCAACTTGTCAAGCAGGCTTCTCTCAAAAGCCAGATTATTCTGTCCACCCAATCTACCAATTTAGTCAATTGCTTTGAGGTGGAAGACATTATTGTAGTGGACAGGGCGGACAACCAATCTGTTTTTCGTCATCTTGAACGGGAAGAATTGGAAAAATGGATGGACGATTATGAATTGTCTCTCAGTGATTTGTGGGAGAAAAACATGATAGGAGGGCAGTTATGAAACGTGTATATATTGTGGTTGAAGGACAGACGGAGCAAGAGTTTGTTAACTCAGTCATTTCTCCTTACTTGCAAAATTCTGGTATATTGAGCGTTACGCCTGTCTTGATTCGAACAAGTCGGACAGGCCGGGGAGGAATGGTGAGCTACTCACATCTGGCAAACACGATCAAGCCTCTTTTGATGTCGGAAAAAAGCGATTATATCGTAACTACTTTTATTGACTTTTTCAGACTCCCTCACGACATGCCCCATTATGGGGACAGCATGAAGAAGCCGGACAAAATAGAGCAAATAAAATCGTTGGAAGAGGCCATCAATAAGGCTATAGACGACCGTCGTTTCTTCTCTTACATACAGTTGCATGAGTTTGAGGCTTTGCTGTTTTCCAGTAACAAAGGTTTTGAGTATTATTTTTCGGAAGAACTCGCAGAAAAGACAGCTTCCATCATTTCGTCTTACGAAAACCCTGAAGATATTAATACTTCTCCAGAAGGGGCACCTTCCAAAAGATTGTTGGCTATAAAGTCTGACTACAACAAAGTGCTGGAAGGGAATCTGATTGCATTGGAAATCGGGATAAAATCCATTTTGGAGAAATGTCCACGGTTTGCGGGATGGATAAAGTCAATTATAGAGAAAGCTCAATAATATTCAATGCTATTAATTAGTTATTACAAAGTAGTATGAGAAAGTTTTTTTTGAAATACAAATTTTACTTTTTAATTGTATTTATATTTGTTCCTATATTTATTAATACTATCGTAATATCCAAAAATCCGTTTGGATGGACAGTTGCTGGGAATGAATCTGACTGGATAACTTTTTGGGCTTCATATATAAGTTCTATAGCTTCGTTTGCAATGGTATTAATAACATTTGAAGCATTGGAACAAAATAAAAAACAATTTGATGAAATGAAAAGACAATGGGATGAAGAACGGTTGCCTAATCTTATTCTTTCAGTTGGTATTTCTCAAAAAAAACTATTTCTTAAAGTTAGCAATATAGGATTATATCCAGCATACAATGTGAGGCTTTCTATAAATGATGAATTCTATGATTCTTTACCGAGCCCAGAAGCAAAAGCATGTTTTGATAGATTCATTGAACCATTTTATATAGATGGGAAAAGCACAAAGTATGTTTATATTGGGGCTGGAGATGAAATAGAAAGTCATTTTGCTAATAAAA
Organism: Bacteroides sp. ET489; assembly: GCF_030518095.1. NCBI lineage: Bacteria > Pseudomonadati > Bacteroidota > Bacteroidia > Bacteroidales > Bacteroidaceae > Bacteroides > Bacteroides sp. ET489. The sequence continues at coordinate 13,953 of NZ_JAULLJ010000026.1, read as the reverse complement.
ATATTATATTATCGGTCAAAGGTGTATATTGTAAGAATATGGAAGTAAGTTTCTCATGTAATATGAGTGAGATAATTGGGAAGAAATTTGCTCGTGTTACTGATGATTTAACTATTGCAGTAGAGAATATTGAGAGAAGCATATCTTCAGCAAAAGCTATACCACATTGCCATTCAATACAAAAGAGTCTTGATATTATCTCTAAGTGCATTGAAAAAAGTAATAAAGAGAATGAATCTGCAAAAGAAATAAAACAAGAATGATTATGCAACAGAATAAACTAAATAAACTCGAACTCACGTGGATAGGTAAATACGATGAAAGAAAGCCTTTGGAGCCACGGATATTGATAGAGAACAAAGACTATTCATACGGAGAGCCTGAAACAGGGATTTTGCCCAACGGAAAGCCTTGGAATGGTAATATGTTGATTCATGGGGATAATCTGTTGGCATTAAAAGCTCTCGAACAAGATTATGCAGGGCAGGTGAAGTGTATCTATATTGATCCTCCTTATAATACTGGGCAAGCTTTTGAGTATTATGATGATGGCCTTGAAGTTTCTATTTGGTTATCATTAATGTATCAACGGTTGGAACTATTAAAGAATTTATTAGCTAAAGATGGCGTGATTTTTGTTCAAATAGATGATAATTATATGAGCCATCTTAGACTAATCATGAATGAACTATTTGGTAAATCTGCATATATTAATACAATAACTGTAAAGACAAAGGAAACTTCAGGAGCCAGCGGAGGAGGAGAAGATAGGCGTTTAAAAAAAAATATAGAGTTTATATTATGCTATGGAAAAGAGAATTTTATGAAATTTAATGATGTTTATCAAGAAACTGAATTAAGTAATTATCTTGAGGATATGAGAGTGGAAAATAAAAGTTTTAAATATACAACTGTGTTTATTTCCACTGGAGAAAAGACATATTACAAGACAATTAAAGATGGTAGTAATCAAGATATAATCATTTATAAACATACAAATTATCAAACTAAGAGCGTAAAAAAAATTGCAGAAGAAAATGCTATTTCTGAAATAGAAGTATATAATTTATATTTCGATAGAATATGTACCACAGAAAATGCCCAAACTTCTATACGAACAAGAGTTCAAGAAGCAACAGATACAGAAAATAGCTTATATTCAATAGAATATATACCTATTTCAGGTAAAAATAAAGGGAAAAAAACAGAAGTGCTGTTTATCGGAGAGCAAAAGAGGTTAGTAAGTTGGTTTAAAAACGTTGCTGAGCAAAAAAGGAATTATGTTTTTAAAAAAGAAAAGGTAGGAACTTTTTGGGATGGTTTTAATTGGAATAATGTAACTAGAGAGGGTGGCGTAAGATTTCCTAAGGGACAAAAACCTGAAATGTTAATTCAACGTATTATAGAATTATCAACTAATGAGAATGATATTGTTCTTGACAGCTTCTTAGGTTCAGGAACAACAGCCGCCGTAGCTCAAAAGATGGGGCGTCGATACATTGGTATTGAGCTTGGCGAACATGCTTATACACATTGCGTACCTCGCTTGAAAATGGTGACAGAAGGTACCGACCAAGGCGGCATCAGCAAGGCGCAGAATTGGCAGGGAGGGAGTGGCTTCAAGTTCTATGAACTGGCTCCAAGCCTGCTGAAGAAAGATAAGTTCGGCAATTTGGTCATCAATAAAGAATACAATGCCGACATGCTGGCAGCAGCTATGGCTAAGCAGGAAGGTTACACCTATCAGCCCAGCCAAGAAACCTATTGGAAACAGGGCTTTGGATCTGAAACTGATTATATTTACACGACGACCCAGTTCCTGACCGTAGAATCGTTGGCGGCTATTCACGAGACGATGGCGGAAGATGAATCCCTGCTTATCTGTTGCACGTCGTTTCAGCGCGAATGCAAGCAGGCTTTCAGCAATATTTCCATCAAGAAAATCCCTCAAATGTTGTTGGGCCGATGCGAGTTCGGCAAGGATGATTATTCGTTGAATATCATTGAGGTGCCTGAAGTGGAATGTGAGGAGGAAATGGATGAAGAAGAATAAGATAAATTATTGTGAATCACTTTAAATGAATAAGCGTATGAATTACTTCATTAAAAATATACATATCAACGAATTGTTCCATCTGAAAGACTTTGATATACCCATTGCCGACAAACAGACGCCGCACTTGATGATAACGGGTAAGAATGGTAGCGGTAAAACGGTGTTGCTGAATGCAATAGCGGATCAGATGGAAGGAATAAAAAATAATCCCACAACATTCTTGATGTTACTTAATCCACCGGAAGAAAAGTTTCGGGCTTTTTTCCATTCGCCTTTGGCTAAATATGGAGGTATTGAGAATAGAATTCGCATTGACTTTGTTGACATCAGGAAGTTTATCGCTGAATTTGCCAAAGGTGATTTCATTGTCGCATTCTATCAGGCAGCCCGAAAACCTCAAATGGTTGAGCCTAAGAACCCTACAAAACCTGTGTATAATAGGTTTGGTAAGGTACGGGCTACAGTGACCGATCAATTTCTGAACTTCTTATCCGATCTGAAAATCCAAGAAGCCTTGGCCCGCAATGAAAATCAGATGGAAGATGCGGAAGAAATCAACCAATGGTTTATTGATTTTGAGGGACTCCTTTGCCAAATTTTTCAAGATAAGGATTTACACCTGAAGTTTAATTACAAGGACTATAGCTTCCGTATCTTGACGGAAGGAAAGGAATTCAAGTTTACGGAAGTGTCCGATGGCTATGCTGCCATCTTGGATATTGTGGTCGATCTGATTCTGAAGATGCAGGCAGAAGATCGTTTGACACGCGCCTATCAGAAGAAAGGAATTGTGTTAATAGACGAAGTGGAAACTCATCTGCATCTGGAGTTGCAAAAGATGATTATGCCTTTCCTGACAAAGATATTCCCCAACATACAGTTCATCATTACGACGCATTCGCCGTTTGTACTCAATTCGTTGGATAACGCTGTAGCATTCGATTTGGAGCATCGCGAAACCATCAGCGAATTGACCCAATACTCTTACGAGGCTTTGGCCGAAGGCTATTTCGGAGTCTCCTCCGAGTCCAGCTATATGCAGATGCAGCTGGAGCGGCTGGAATCGCTATTGCAGAAAAGCGGTCTGACCGATTCGGACAAGTATGATATCAGGCAGCTTGTCGAGGATTTGGATAAAGTGCCGGAGTCGGTTTCGCCCAACCTGGTAGGGGCTTATCTGACAATCAAAAACAGATATGCGTCGGTTCTTAAAACAGTGTTGTCATGATCAGGGAAAGAAAGAGCGAGAACGTTCCGTCCTCTTTGTTGACTACCTCCCAATATGATGGAGAGGACGTAAAGGCGCAATTACTGGAGGACCAACACGAGAAATGTTATATTTGTGAGCGTCGGTTAATCACAGATTTTGAAATAGAACATTATAGAAGTCAAAAGAATTATCCTATATTAACCAATACTTGGAGTAACTTGTTTTTATCTTGTAGATATTGTAATGGAAAGAAAAGAAATTCTTTTGATGATAATATTTATCCGTCAATTATTAATATAGAGGATGAGATAATTCAAAGAATTGATTTCGAGAAAAACGAAGCTGTTTTTTTGAGTGTGGTTGAAGATGTAATGCATAAAAATACAATTAACATGCTTCTTGTCTTGTATAATGGGAGGTTGATTCACAGCGGGAAACAAATTATACGTAAGACTAAGGAAAAACGTTTTTTTGATTATACCAAGCAGATTATGAATAACTTTCTGGGGAAAGTCAACGCATTCCTGATGGAGCCTACACCGGTCAACCGGGCTTTGGTTGCGGCCGAATTGTCCATCGAGCAAGAAATGTTGGGTTTCAAGTATTGGGTAATCCGCGACAATCATTTGGAAACGGAGTTTAAAGATGAAATAGTGTGGAACAAGCATTGATAGTATGAGTAATTTTTATAGTAACAATATCAAGCAACGCCTTTCCTTGCGCGAACCCTTGGCACAGGCGTTGGACGTGATGGCCAAGCTGGTGGAGCAGTTGGACTTCAAAAAACGCCCGTCGGATGGAGAAGCGTATGCCGCTTTCTTGAAAGAACAGTTACGCAAGGTGAAAGAGGTGTGTCCGGCCTGCAAGGACTTTGAGCGCGACTTTCCTTCGTTTGCCTTCTCTATTGCGACAGGCATTGGCAAAACACGCCTGATGGGAGCCTGTATAGCCTATCTCTATTTGGCAAAGGGTATCAAGCATTTCTTTATCTTGGCGCCCAACCTGACGCTGTATGAGAAACTTATGAAGGATTTTGGCGATCCCTCTTACGAAAAATATGTGTTCAGAGGCATTTCGGAGTTTGTGCACAACGAGCCTTATATCATCACTGGCGAGAACTACGACATGGCGCGAAGCCTGTTTGCCGAAAACCAGATTCAGATAAACATCTTCAATATCTCGAAATTCAATACTGAAAGCAAGGAGGGCAGCAAAAAGGGTACGCCACGCATGAGGAGGTTGTCCGAGTACTTGGGACAGTCTTATTTCGACTATCTGTCCTCGTTGGACGACCTTGTCATCCTGATGGACGAGGCACACCGCTATCATGCCAATGCATCGAAAAAAGCCATTAACGAATTGCGCCCGATATTAGGCTTGGAGATGACTGCCACGCCCACGGACGAAAAAGGCAAACCGTTCAAGAACATTGTCTATGAATACAACCTGGCACAGGCGTTGGTGGACGGAAAGTATGTCAAGATACCGACCATTGCCAAGCGTCGTGATTTCGAGAAGAAAGGCTTGTCGGTCGAGGAACTGGACATGTTGAAGATAGAGGATGCTATCAGCGTGCACGAACATACCAAGCTGCATTTGGACATGTATGCCAAGAACAACAATCAGCCTTTGGTGAAACCCTTTGTGCTGATTGTCTGCCGAAATATCGAACATGCCACAGAAACGTTCCATCGGATACAGGACGAGATGTTCGACGGACGTTACAAGGGCAAGGTGTTGCAGATAGATAGCTCTACAAAGAAAGATGAAGAAATAGACAAACAGTTCCTTTCGTTGGAAAAGCCTGACAACAAGATAGAGATCGTGATCCACGTCAATATGTTGAAAGAGGGTTGGGACGTGACCAATCTGTACACGATTGTACCTCTTCGGGCGGCTGATGCACCTATTCTGGTGGAACAGCAGATAGGCCGAGGATTGCGCCTGCCTTATGGTGGCAAGCGGACTGGTTATGCAGACATCGACAAGCTGACCGTCATTGCGCATGAAAACTTTGAAGCCGTGATAGCCAAGGCGAGCGACCCCAGTTCTGTATTGAGCAAAATGTCGTATGTGGAATTGGACGACGATGACTTGACACCCGTTCAAGGGGAAGTTGTGAAAGCCCAAACCCTGATTGACATCCAAGAACAGAAGGCTGTTCAGGAGGCCAAGACAGAGATTGAGAAGAAGAATGCGCATGCCATTTCGGATGCCAAACGGGCGGTGTGGAAGGTAATTCCACAGATGAATACAGCGGTAAAAAATGCCCAAGAATTGACTCGCCCTGAAAATATAGAGGCTATCAAGGTGCTGACAAGGAGTGAAATCGTCAAGAGTGCAAAAGAAGTGAATCCTCTGTTTTCGTCAGAATATGCCCAGCCGTTGTTGGAAGAGGTCGATAAGGTGGTTGAAATCGTTATCAAAAACTTTGTTGACAATATTATCGAAATCCCCCGTATGACTATTCAAACGGAGGCACGCAAGGCTGAATACAAATGGTTCGACTTGGATACAAGAATGGGATTTGACCTGCCGGCACTGAAGCAGGAAATTTTGAGGGTCAGCATCGGAGCAGGGGAGAAAACAATGGAAGTGTTGCAAGTGGTAGAAGGGCGGAAGTTTGATCCGCCTATGGATCAGATAGTAGGAGCTTTGATGGATTATGATGAAGTGGATTATGACGAGAATGCTGAACTGCTGTATCACCTGGCCGGACAGGCTGTTGAAGCCATTGAGGGCTATCTGGATGATAAAAACGACCTGCCCAAGGTAGTCAACCAATTCAGGAAAGCTATAGCCGCAATGATTTATGATCAGATGAAACGCCACTTTGTCGTAACCTCATTAGGTTATTTGAAACCAAAAGTATTGCCCTTTGCAGGTATTATAGACCAGCATTTGACAGAAATAAAAGGCTTTGGTAGGGTGGATTACAGAGATCCTGTTTCGCAGACCTATGTGAAGAAATTTATCTACACGGGTTTCCTGAAGTCTTATTATCGAGAATACAAGTTCGACAGCAAGACGGAACTTGATTTTGCCAATGTGTTGGAAGCGGATGCCAAGGTTTTGAAATGGTTGCGGCCTGCTCCGACCCAGTTCGCCATCTTTTGGAACAATGGTTCCCAACGCTATGAACCTGATTTCATTGTGGAAACAATTGAGGCTATTTACATGGTAGAAACCAAAGCACGCAAAGATATGAAAGCTGAAGAAGTGTTGGCCAAGAAAAAGGCGGCTGAGGAGTATTGCAAGAACGCAACAGAATATACCTCAAAGAATGGCGGAAAACCTTGGAAGTATCATCTTTTAAGCCACGATATTGTGGACAGGTCAAGCAGCTTTGAGTATCTGATGGCATTGAGTTAATGTAATTGGAGAAAGCCATCAGCTCTACTGAAGTGATGTATCGTTATCAAATCTCTTCAACCACTCAATAGTTCGTTCAAAGGCAGCTCTTGTCAAGAATGATGTATTGGACAACAAAGCTGGCTAAATCTCGTTCCAAGACCCGATTTACGCTTATTGGTTGAAGGCGGAGTATTTTGGGAAATAAGTAACGAACGTTGATCAACGAGTGGGCAAAATTCTTGTATCTAAAAAATAATACCGTATCTTTGTAACTTGAACTGCCATACGCAAATGGAGGAACGCGGGCGGATGCCTGGCGGAGTCTGGATGGCAGAGGAGGATTGCTTACCCGGAGCATCGGAAAGATCGGCGCACAATCCTTGTTTTATTTAATTAATTGAGTTTGAAAGAATCTGCCGGTGAGGCTTGAATATGCGCTGAATAGATCTCAGCGGCAGGTTGTTAACGAAATTTTTATGGCAACAGTTGACGATAAAAAAATTATTTTCTCGATGGTAGGGCTGAACAAGACCATTCAGCAAAACAACAAGCAGGTATTGAAGAATATCTATTTGTCGTTCTTTTATGGAGCCAAAATCGGTATCATCGGTCTGAATGGTTCGGGTAAATCTACTTTGCTGAAGATTATCGCCGGATTGGACAAGTCATATCAGGGCGAAGTGGTGTTCTCGCCGGGATATTCGGTCGGGTATCTGGCACAGGAGCCTTATCTCGATCCGACGAAAACAGTGAAAGAGGTTGTGATGGAAGGCGTGCAGCCCATTGTAGATGCACTGAACGAATACGAAGAAATCAACCAGAAATTCGGACTGCCGGAGTATTACGAGGATCAGGACAAAATGGATAAGCTGTTTACCCGACAGGCCGAGTTGCAGGATATTATTGATGCAACCGATGCTTGGAATCTGGACAGCAAGCTGGAACGGGCCATGGATGCATTGCGTTGTCCGCCCGAAGACCAGTCGGTAGAATTCTTGTCTGGAGGTGAACGCCGCCGTGTGGCTCTGTGTCGTCTGCTGTTGCAGAAACCGGATGTGCTGTTGCTGGACGAGCCCACCAACCACCTGGATGCAGAGTCGATAGACTGGTTGGAGCAACACTTGCAGCGATACGAAGGTACGGTGATTGCTGTGACGCACGACCGTTACTTCCTGGATCATGTGGCCGGATGGATTCTTGAACTGGACCGTGGCGAGGGTATTCCCTGGAAGGGTAACTATTCGAGCTGGCTGGAGCAGAAGACGAAGCGCATGGAGATGGAAGAGAAGACTGCCAGCAAACGCCGGAAGACGTTGGAACGAGAGTTGGAGTGGGTACGTATGGCACCCAAAGCCCGTCAGGCCAAAGGAAAGGCTCGTTTGAACTCGTACGACAAGTTGCTGAACGAGGATGTGAAGGAGAAGGAAGAAAAGCTGGAAATCTTTATTCCGAACGGACCGCGTCTGGGTAATAAGGTAATCGAGGCAAAACACGTAGCCAAGGCTTATGGAGACAAACTTTTGTTTGACGACTTGAATTTCATGCTTCCGCCTAATGGTATTGTAGGTATCATCGGACCGAACGGTGCCGGAAAGACGACACTTTTCCGCCTGATCATGGGATTGGAAAAGGCTGATAAGGGAGAGTTTGAAGTGGGCGAAACAGTGAAAGTGGCCTACGTCGACCAGCAGCATAAGGATATCGACCCGAATAAAAGCGTATATCAGGTCATTTCGGGTGGCAATGAGTTGATTCGTATGGGAGGACGGGATGTAAATGCCCGTGCTTATCTGTCGCGTTTCAATTTCTCGGGAGCCGATCAGGAAAAACTGTGTGGCGTGCTTTCGGGTGGTGAGCGCAACCGTCTGCATCTGGCCATGGCACTGAAGGAAGAAGGCAACGTGCTGCTGCTGGACGAGCCGACCAATGATATCGACGTCAATACGCTGCGTGCACTTGAAGAAGGTCTGGAAGACTTTGCGGGATGTGCGGTGGTTATCAGCCACGACCGTTGGTTCCTGGACCGTATTTGTACACACATTCTGGCGTTTGAAGGCAATTCGAACGTGTTCTTCTTTGAAGGATCTTATTCGGAATACGAAGAGAACAAGCTGAAACGTCTGGGCAAGGAAGAGCCGACCCGTGTGCGCTACAGAAAGCTGATGAACGATTGATCTGAATGGATAAAGCAGAAAGAGAATGGGCTGTTGCGGCTCATTCTCTTTCTTTTTAGAAAAACAACTATTTGTTATGTAAGATTAAAAAAACTATCGTGTTTTTCCCTGTTATCTTCTGGAAAATCGGTAACTTTGCGGCGTTTTTCAGTTGATAATGTCTTATTGAATATGTATTCATCAAACGAGTTAAAAGAGATAACCCGGTTTTTGTTGGAATATGCCAACCGCTTAATGGGATCTGGCGTGCATACATCGCGTGTTGTCCGGAACACACGTCGGATAGGAGAGTCGTTGAATGTGGACGTAAAAATGAGTATTCTTCAGCGCACCATGGTTGTCAGCGTGTGCGATAAGGAAAATCAGGAAGTTTATAATGAAGTTTCGGTTATTCCGAGTTTCCCGATCAGTTTTGAACTGAATGCAGAGCTTAGTGCGCTGAGCTGGGAAGCCTTCGATAAGCATTTGCCACTGAACGTGCTGTGGGAGAAATATAACAAGATTATCTCCAATCCTAAAATGGATCCGCTTTGTACATTGTTCCTGGTAGGTTTTGCCAATGCTTCTTTCTGTGCTTTGTTCGGGGGCGACTGGACAGCGCGTGGCATAGTCTTTTCGGCTACTCTGATCGGATTTTATGTGAAGCAGATCATGCAAAAGAAGCATATCAATCATTACATCGTTTTTGTGGTTTCGGCATTTGTCGCTTCGCTGGTGGCTTCGTCGGCTCTTACGCTTGATACTACTTCCGAGGTGGCCATCGCTACCAGTGTGCTGTATCTTGTACCGGGTGTGCCGCTGCTGAATGGAGTTATCGATATTGTCGAAGGTCATGTGCTGACAGGATGCAGCCGCCTGATTCAGGCTTTGTTGCTGGTTCTGTGTATTGCGGTCGGCCTGTCGTGTACGCTGATGATGATCAGGAACAGTCTGTTGTAACGGCATAAATAATTGATTTGTAGAGTTATAATAAATTCAAGGAAATGATACTATTGGATATTCTGACAGATGGAATGTTTGCGGCGGTTGCTGCAATAGGTTTTGGTGCCATCTCCGATCCTCCTTTGCGTGCTTTCCCTTCCATTGCGTTGCTTGCTGCCATAGGACATGCTTTGCGTTTCAGCCTGATGACCTATTGTGGAGTGGATATTGCTACGGCCTCTTTGTGCGCGTCTTTCAGTATTGGTATGGGCAGTTTGTTGCTGGGCAAGCGGATTTATTGTCCGATGACAGTGTTGTATATACCGGCCTTGCTGCCGATGATTCCTGGTATGTATGCCTATAAGATTGTCTTCTCGCTGATTATGTTCATGCAGAACCTGCAAGATCCTGTGTTGCAGCATAAGTATTTGCTTGATTTGTTTACGAATACGATTGTGACATGCAGCGTCATTTTTATGCTTGCGGTGGGGGCAACGATGCCTTTGTTCTTGTTCATTAACCGTGCTTTTTCGATGACCAGGCATAAAGATCAAGCGGAGAAGTCCTGAAATTATTAATGATATTATTAAAGTATAACGAATGGAAGTTTTTTGGAATACAATTGCGCATTATAACGAAAATACGTGGGTAGCACAGATTGTAATTACATTTGTCGGTATCATACTGACGGCTTTGCTGTATCATAAACCGACTCTTTGGGTCAAACGTTCTGTAAAGATTTACATGGTGTTCTTGAATTCATGGATCTCTGTGGTCTATTACATGATGTACTGCTCCACCAGAAGTTATAACTATATACTTGCTATTTATTGGGGAGTTATGGCCTTGCTGTGGTTATGGGATTTGCTTACGGACTATACTCCCTTTGAACGCAATCCGCGTTATCGATATCTGGTAGCACTGCTGTATCTGATGCCTTTTCTTTATCCGGTATTATCGTGGGCGCGTGGTATGGAGTTTCCGGCGATGACTACGACTATCATGCCTTGTTCGGTTGCGGTATTTACCATTGGCCTGTTATTGTCTTTTTCGAAGAAGGTCAATCTGTTGGTCATTTTGTTTTTGTGTCATTGGGCACTTATTGCCTTTTCCAAGGTGTATGTCTACAAGATTCCGGAAGATTTGTTGTTGGCAAGTGCGACCGTACCGGCTATTTACCTGTTCTTCAAAAACTATTTCGATCAGAACCTGCATAAAGAGACTAAACCAAGTGCACGGTTTATGAATTGCTTTCTGATTATTATTTGCATTATTATCGGTATTTTCCTTAGTATTACCCTGTATCAGGGTTTGACAAACTGATTCTTTTCGTAAGAGGGAATGTCGGAAGAAGAGAGGATGTGTCAAAACAAAAGTATCTGAAATTCTCCTCCTTCCAGAAGGAGGGGAGTCAGATACCATTACTTAGTTTTGATACAGCCTTTTTTCTTTTAGGCACGGGTTATCCATATCATCCGTGCCTGAAAATAACATAGGGTTTACCTTGCTTTCCCTTTTTTAATTGCTCCCCAGAGATATCCGCAGGCTTTATCGCAATAGACCTTGATAGACAAATGCTCCTTTTCTGAAATCTGTTTCTTCCGGAATGTTTGCGTCGGGGCGGAACAGACCAAAAACAGACGAACCCGATCCGCTCATGGATGCGTATAGGGCTCCGCATTGGTATAACTGTTGTTTGATGTCTCCGATGGCGGGAAACTTGGAGAAAACGCTTGCTTCGAAATCATTTACCATGTATTGTTTCCATTCTTCGACCGGAAGTTTTATGATTTCCTTTAGGGAATGCTGTGGGCGGTAAGGCTTGATTTTAGCAAAAGCGTCTCGTGTAGATACAAATATGTCGGGTTTCACTAAAACGATGCGGTAGTCTTTCAAGGACAAATCGATAGAAGAAAAAATGTTTCCGATGCCCTCGGCATACGTCGGCTTGTTCTGAATGAAAAAGGCACAATCGGCACCTAATCGGGCGGCGTAGTCTTCCAGCTGTTGGGTTGTCAGGTTCAGCTTAAACGTATTGTTAAGGAGAAGTAGCATGAATGCTGCGTCGGACGAACCGCCCCCAAGACCGGCTCCAAAAGGAATATGTTTGAATAAATGAATGTCGATGGCAGGCAGATTAAAATCTGCATCCAGCAGCTTATATGCCTTTACAACCAGATTGTTTTCGATATCTCCGTCTATTTTAAGCCCGCTTTGATACAGGCGGTATTTAGCTGTTTTATCGTCCGAGAGATTGATTTCTAACGCGTCTTCTATCGGAACAGGATAAAATACGGTTTCAAGATTATGGTATCCGTCGGGGCGTTTCTCAATGATGTTCAGCCCCAGATTGATTTTAGCATTTGGAAAAGTAAGCATATAAGCAATATTTTTATAAATATGTCTGCAAAGTTAATAAAATCTGTGGATACAAGTTGATAACAATATAGGTTTTAGTGTATGTGGAAAACGGAAAATAAGTTATCTTTGTTGTCCGATTATAAATTTAGAAATAGGAGTTTTATATTGTGGCAGAACAGAAAAAGACAATACGCAGTTCGAGAGGAAAAGCTCCTCAGCCTGTAAATGACTACGGGCGCATTCAGCCTCAGGCACCGGAGCTGGAGGAGGCTGTACTGGGAGCGTTGATGATTGAAAAGGATGCCTATTCTTTGGTCAGCGAGATATTAAGGCCGGAATCATTCTATGAGCACCGGCATCAGTTGATATATTCTGCAATTACAGACTTGGCCGTCAATCAGAAGCCGGTTGATATCCTGACTGTGAAGGAGCAGTTGGCGAAGAGAGGTGAGCTGGAGGAAGTCGGAGGTCCTTTCTACATCACGCAGCTGAGCAGTAAGGTGGCTTCTTCGGCACATATCGAATATCATGCACGTATCATCGCCCAAAAAGCGCTGGCTCGGGAGCTGATTACGTTTACCAGTAATATTCAGGCCAAGGCTTTTGACGAAACGCTGGATGTGGACGACCTGATGCAGGAGGCGGAAGGTAAGCTTTTCGAGATATCCCAGCAAAACATGAAGAAGGATTATACGCAGATTAATCCGGTTATTGCCGAGGCTTATCAGCTGATTCAAAAAGCTGCGGCCCGAACAGATGGTTTGAGTGGATTGGAGAGCGGATTCACCAAGCTGGACAAGATGACTTCGGGATGGCAGAATTCGGACTTGATTATTATTGCGGCTCGTCCGGCCATGGGAAAAACGGCCTTTGTGCTTTCGATGGCGAAGAATATAGCGGTGAATTATCGCAATCCGGTTGCTTTGTTTTCGCTTGAAATGAGTAACGTCCAACTGGTAAACCGTTTGATTTCGAATGTTTGCGAGATTCCAAGTGAAAAAATCAAAAGTGGTCAGTTGGCCGATTATGAATGGCAGCAACTGGATTATAAACTGCGTGATTTGCTTGATGCCCCCTTGTATGTGGACGACACTCCTTCGTTGTCGGTGTTTGAGCTGCGTACGAAGGCGAGACGCCTGGTACGTGAGCACGGAGTGAAGCTGATTATTATCGACTACCTTCAGCTGATGAATGCAAGTGGTATGTCGTTTGGAAGCCGTCAGGAAGAGGTAAGTACAATCTCCCGTTCGCTGAAAGGATTGGCGAAAGAGCTGAATATTCCTATAATTGCTTTGTCTCAGTTGAACCGTGGAGTGGAGAACCGTGAAGGAGAAGAGGGTAAACGTCCGCAGCTGAGCGACTTGCGTGAATCGGGAGCCATCGAGCAGGATGCCGATATGGTTTGTTTTATTCACCGACCGGAATATTATAAGATATATACGTCGGCCGATGGAACGGATTTGCGTGGTATGGCCGAAATAATTATAGCCAAGCATCGTAATGGTGCGGTGGGTGATGTCCGTCTACGATTTATCGGTCAGTATACGCGTTTCCAGAATCCGGAGGACGATATGGTAATTCCACCTCCTGCAGAAGGTGGCGGAGCGACATTTGGTTCGCGAATGAATACGCCGATTGGCAGTCCTTCTACTCCGCCGCCCCCATCTGCTGCGGATTTTATGCCTCAAAACGAAAATCCGTTTGGAGGAATGGGAGGGGATGGACCCTTGCCATTTTAATATAATAATGTATATACGGATTGGGTGGAGTAAATTGTCTGTTTGGACAGGTTTTTGTATTTTGCTATAAATTAGAGCTTTAGCAAAAACTTCATCAAAAAGATGAAAAAAAGTGCTGGATATATTTGGAGCATAATA
>NZ_JAULLJ010000025.1:0-61835 GCF_030518095.1 Bacteroides sp. ET489 | reverse complement strand
TGATTAAATTTGAAGGCGCAAAGATAAGGCTATTTATGCTAGTAAACAAACTTCTGATGTACTTATATGTAGGTATTATACAGTTCAAATATTGAACCTATCAAAACCTCAGAATTTACAAACACTCACGTAAAATCAGTTAGAAACCAAGAAAACTATTCATAACCCTGTAACATAATTTGAGACAGGATTCTCCTTTCTTTGCACATAACTATTTTTGATATAAGTAGTTTTTTTATAGATTTGAAAACCAGAACTTAACAAAAGGATAGCAAACTTTCTGATACCATGTCAATACTAAATAAATACATTTGGGTAGTCGATACCCTGCATCAAGCAGGCGAACGCGGTATATCTTTAAAAGAACTGAATGAAAAGTGGGTACGCAATGAAACCTTAAGCTGTGGTGAACCCATTCCACGCCAAACATTCGACCGCTGGAAAGGAAATATTTTGGACTTACTGGGCGTAATCATAGAATGTCATACCAAAGGCGGTTACCGATATTACATTGAAAATCCAGAGATTTTATCTGACTGCAAACTGAGCCGATGGTTGCTTGACACTTATAGCACTGTCAATGCCCTATCAAAGCATGCCTCATTGTACAACCGCATTTTAGTAGAGGAAATCCCTTCGAACAGAGACTTCCTGGCATTTATCATCAATGCCATGAAAGACAATACGGTCGTAGTCCTCACCTATAAAAATTTCATCACCGAAAAAGAACTCTCATTCCCCATCTGCCCCTATTGCCTAAAGATGTTTCAGAAACGATGGTACACACTGGCTTTGAGCGTCCATGAAAACAAGTTGCGTATTTATGCTCTTGACCGAATTGTGAATGCACAACTTACAGAGCAACATTTCAATCTACCCAAAGATTTTGATGCAAAGGAATACTTCTCCTCTTATTTCGGCATAGTACTCGATGAAACGGTAAAAGAGCAACGAATTATACTACGCGCCTACAAACCACATCAGAATTATCTTCGAACTCTGCCACTCCATCCTTCGCAAAAAGAAATATACACATGCGATACCTATGCAGACTATGAACTTTCTCTTCGCCCTACCTACGACTTTGCCATGGAATTACTTCATGCCGGAGCATTGGTCGAGGTGCTGGAACCTGAATCCTTACGGAAACAGATGTACAGTTGGGTGAAAGACTTATGGAATATGTATAAGAACATATAACTCTTAAAAAACTAAAAGTATGAAAAAAGAAGAATTAGAACTCCGTAAAGCATTTTATAACTTAGAAAAGCAGTACCGTCCTTATTTTGATGTGTTAACAGAGAATCAAGACATATATCCAGAATACACTGGTGCAATTACCATTGACGGATATCTCAATTATAAACCTGATATACTATTCTTAGGTTATAATCCTGCGCATGGAAAATATCGCGACTGGAATAAAGATGGAGCTCATCTTGTATATACGGGAGAAAGGCCATTCGGATTTTTCGAGTTAGGAAATGCACGTAAAAATAGACGACAATGGTGGGAAACCAATCAAGCCAGAGGAAATTCTTTTCCAGCTAATATTATAGATTTCTTATATCAATATGTGGCAGAATTAGGCATTGATTCTGAATATCAAACATTCAAAAGGCCCAAATGGAGTAATGATATCGAATCAAAAATAATGGCTATAAATATCTATCCTATTGCAACCAAATCGAGTCAAGAGTTAAAGAATCTTTTCAAAAAGATGATAAATAACAAAGCTATTCCTGAAATTAAATCATGTGAAGAAGAATGGGATATTCGAAAAATCTTCATTCATCAAATACAGGATTTTATAGCAGATTTTATCAAACCCAAAGCCATACTATGTATTGGAACCCAAACTATTTCAGATTATACCTGGGGAAAGTTTCAAAAAAAAGAAGGAGGTATTATGATATCCCCCAATTATCCAAATATGATAGGAATAAGTAGAAGTGGAACATGGAATACTCGGGCAAAAATAGCAGCTAAATTAATAGCTGATATAGTAAAGCAGTACAACTGATAATTCTTTGATATCTACAAGTATCTAATCAATAAAATCGGCTCAACCCTCCATCAACGAGGATTGAGCCGTTTTCTTAAAGGCAAAGCCTCACCCCATCTTTTCACAAACGAGATGCGAAGCATTCATCTTCGATTTGTCGAACTTGGTAGAATACTTGGTGTTGAATGCTTTTGCAATCGTTTCCTGATATTGAGGCTGTCCGATAGGAGGCGTTGTAGATTGCGTACTAAGTTCGATGTACATACCTTTCGTCAGCACCATGTCTTTACCCCAATTCCAATTGTTTCTTGCTGAAATTTTCCAGAGTGGCATAATTGTAAGTTTTTAAGTGTTAATACTAATATTGTCTGATTGGCAACGACAAAAATAAGAACGAGCTGTCTCATTCCCTGTTACAAGTCGAAAAATACAGTTTCCCTAAACATGTCACAAAAAATGAGACTGCTACAATGAACATTTGCCCCATAACTATTAACGAAATCGCAATTATGACAAATCAAACAGTGAAATCGGATTTTCTTCATCAAACAATCGAAGAAGAAGCTTGGAAAGAAGTATCAGAAGATTTTCCGTGGACAGAGGCATTATTGGAAAAATTCCAAAATGAAGTAAATTGGAATCGCATTTCCTACAATAACAACATTGTATGGACAACATCCATGCTTGAAATGTTTAAAAGCCGCATCAATTGGAATGTATTTTCATACTGTAGCAACAAAACGGTTTTCACTCCCGAAAACCTTGAAATCTATAAAGACTATTGGGATTGGAACTGTCTTTCCGATTCTCAGGAAATAGAATTCAGTTATGAGATTATAGACAAGTTCGTTGACAAATGGAACTGGAAAAAACTCATCAACAATTATCATGCCAGCGAATGTGTCCCTTTCAACAAACAGTTCCTCAACTATTACAACCAATATGTCCCCATATTATTTCTGCATGAATCCTGTCTGTGGGATTGCATTATCAAACAACGTACCAAAGAGCTGATCCCAACCATTATTCGTCAACAATAACATTTAAGGGAAAAGGATACTATCAAAAAAGAAATCCTGAAGCAAAATCCTAAAAAAAAATCGTTTCTTTGCAACCTTGCCGGGGGGATGTTCCGTCTAAACAGACAAAGAACCAAAGAAACTAAAAACAAACGAATATGAAACGCATCCTTTTACTTCTGGGCCTGATGGCCGCCATTTGCTTAGGAATACAAGCTGAAAACCGCACCGTGACCGATAGCGTAAACGGAAAGAAACGCGTCATCGAACTGACGGACACCATGATAAACGGACAACGGACTACCGACACACTGAGTATCACCATCTATGAAGGTAGCAGCACCTACAGCGACGACGAACCTTACCAACACCATAACAGTAGCAGCGGCCTGCAATGGGTAGGCTTTAACTTCGGCGACGAAGCGCCCGAAACTATCATTGCCATGACTGCCATTATCTTCGTGTTCGGCCTGCCGGCACTGCTCATTTTCATCATCTTCTATTTCCGCTACAAGAATCGGAAAGCCAAATACCGCCTGGCCGAACAAGCACTGGCCAGCGGACAACAACTACCTCCCGATTTCTTCAAAGAGGTTGAAAACCGTGACTTGCGCAGCCGTGGCATCAAAAACATCTTCCTCGGCATCGGACTGTTCATCTTCCTGTGGGCTCTGACAGGCGAATTCGGCCTGGGCTGCATCGGTTTGCTTATCATGTTTACAGGTTTCGGACAGGTAGTCATCTACTATACCCAACCCGAACGTAACAACGGTGCCCCTTTCATCCGAATGGAACGCGAAGGGAAATATACCAAAAAAGAAAATGATTCTGACGCCCAAAACGAAACACAACGATGAACCAACTCAACGACTTATCGCTGATTGCGCAGGTCGTAGTGTTTCATAATAACAGGGCCTTCGACCAGTTGGTCAGGAAATACCAGTCGGCCGTCCGACGGTTTTTCCTGAACCAGACTTGCGGCGACAGCGAATTGAGCGACGACCTGGCGCAGGAAACCTTCATACGGGCCTACACCAATCTGGCTTCGTTCCGCAACCTGTCCAGCTTCTCTACCTGGCTCTACCGTATTGCTTACAACCAATATTATGACTATCTTCGCAGTCGGAAAGAGACAGACGACCTGGACACTATGCGGGTAGATGCCCAATGCAGCACCCGACAGCCAGACACTGGCCTGAAGACAGACCTGCACCGCGCACTCGCTACACTGAAAGACATAGAACGTACCTGCATCACCCTGTTCTACCTGGAGGACCAGAGTATCGAAAAGATAGCAGGAATCACCGGATGCCCCACGGGAACCGTAAAAAGCCACCTTTCGAGGGCCAAGGAAAAGATGGCAACTTACTTAAAGCAAAATGGTTATGACGGAAAATAATGATAAACTACTGGAAAACTTCTTCGCCGAAAACCGGCAGGAAGTAGCCGACAACGGCTTCAGCAGACGAGTGATGCACCACCTGCCCAACCGGAACAGCCGTCTGGCACGCCTGTGGACGGCTGGCGGATTTACGCTGGCTGCCGTACTGTTTGTCCTGATGGATGGTCTGCAATTGGTATGGGACACTTTGCGCGAAACATTCACCACAACCGTAGCCAACGGCATGGAACAGGCCGACCCACGTTCGATAGCGATAGCCTTGGGCGTTCTTTTGTTCCTGATGTACCGCAAAATAGCTTCGCTGGCTTGAATAAACGTTTTTTCGTAAAGGAAAAACATTTTTATCGATGATATGTTATATCTTTGCCCACTTAAAAAACTAAAATGGCAAAGAAAGTTTTAATACATATCACCGTCAGCCTGACTATGTTCCTGCTTCTGTTTGCAGGGTATGTGCATGCACAAAGCACCAGCGACAGCATCGTCATGAACCGGCTGAAACAAATGGGAGCCCCATTGACCTATAACAACAAAGTGGAATTGCTGATGAACGGTCACGACAAGTTCACCGACCTGTTCGAAGCCATTCGCGGCGCCCGACATCACATCCATCTGGAATATTTCAACTTCCGCAACGACTCCATCGCCAACGCCCTGTTCGACCTGTTGGCCCAGAAAGCGGCCGAAGGCGTGGAAGTGCGTGCCCTGTTCGATGCTTTTGGTAACTGGTCGAACAGCAGCCCGCTGAAGAAAAAACATTTGGAAGCCATCCGCAAACGAGGCATCGAAATCATAAAGTTCGACCCCATCACCTTCCCTTGGTTCAATCATGCCGCCCACCGCGACCATCGGAAAATCGTAGTGATCGATGGGAAGATTGGCTACACGGGAGGCATGAACATAGCCGACTATTACATCAAAGGTTTACCCAAGATAGGCGAATGGCACGACATACATGCACGCATCGACGGCGATGCAGTCCGCTACCTGCAGGGCATCTTCCTGACCATGTGGAACCGCGAAACCGGACAACACATCGGCGGACCGGAATACTTTCCGGACACGCCCCAGCTGCCGGACAGCATTGCCGAAGAAATCATGATTGTAGACCGTACGCCGCGTGAAACACCGCGCTCCATCAGCCGAGCGTACGCCACTTCCATACGTGCGGCCGACAGCCTGATCCGGATTGTAAATCCTTACTTCGTACCCACCAAATCCATTCGTGAAGCCCTCAAATACGCCCTGAAAAAAGGAACACAGGTCGAGATTATGGTGCCCAAAGTATCCGACGTGCCGTTTACGCCCGAAGCGGCCTTCTACATCCTGCACAAACTGATGAAGCGGGGAGCCAAAGTATATCTGTTCAACGGCGGTTTCCATCACTCCAAAGTTATGATGGTGGACGACAGCTTCTGTACCGTAGGTACGGCCAACCTGAACAGCCGCAGCCTGCGCTACGACTACGAAACCAATGCTTTTATCTTCGACCCCGAAACGACAGCTGAACTGACCGAGATGTTCGAACATGACAAAGGACGCAGCACACTGCTGACTCCCGAAGTGTGGAAAGAACGTTCGGCATGGAAAAAGTTCGTGGGATGGTTCGGCAACCTGTTTACGCCGTTCCTCTGACCTGTCTGTACGCTGTTTGTGGGACACTTGCACGGCTCGCGAACAACACAAGTGTCGAACAAATGGATTGCAAGTGTGGCTCACGAGCCGTGCAAGTATCCCACAAAGCCCCTCCTGAAAGCCCACTAAGTTTTTTAAAGTCGGCAGTACCGATTTATCACCAAAAGAATTAACTTTGCAACGGCCTTGTTTCTGAAGACGGAATAGGTTCGGTATAGAAATAGCAGAAATACAGCTATTTACAGGACCAATAAACGTCTGAAAGAAAGGGTTGGAATCTCTCTATCAGTAACTATATCCTTGCAATGAAACAATATTTAGACCTACTCAACCGCATACTGACCGAAGGCGTCGAGAAAAGCGATCGTACCGGAACAGGTACCATCAGCGTGTTCGGACATCAGATGCGTTTCAATCTGGAAGACGGTTTTCCCTGTCTGACAACCAAAAAACTGCACCTGAAATCCATCATTTACGAACTGCTCTGGTTCCTGCGGGGCGACACCAACGTGAAGTACCTGCAAGACCATGGTGTGCGCATCTGGAACGAATGGGCCGACGCTGACGGCGATCTGGGACACATCTACGGCTATCAATGGCGTTCTTGGCCCGACTATCAAGGTGGCTTCATCGACCAGATCAGCGAAGCGGTAGAGACCATCAAGCACAATCCTGACTCGCGCCGCATCATCGTAAGCGCCTGGAACGTAGGCGACCTCAACAACATGAACCTGCCTCCCTGTCACGCCTTCTTCCAATTCTACGTGGCCAACGGGCGGTTGAGCCTGCAACTGTATCAACGCAGTGCCGACACCTTTCTGGGGGTTCCGTTCAACATCGCCTCGTATGCCCTGCTACTACAGATGATGGCACAAGTGACCGGCCTGAAAGCAGGCGACTTTATCCACACACTGGGCGATGCACACATCTACCTGAACCATTTGGAGCAGGTAAAGCTGCAACTGACGCGCGAACCACGTCCACTGCCGCAGATGCGCATCAATCCGGATATAAAAAACATCTTCGACTTCCAGTACGAGGACTTCGAACTGGTGAACTACGACCCGCATCCGCACATTGCCGGAAAAGTATCTGTATAACCCTGAAACAAACCTAAGATATATGATCAGCATCATCGCCGCCGTCGACCGCCGCATGGCCATCGGCTACCAGAACAAACTGCTGTTCTGGCTGCCCAACGACCTGAAACGTTTCAAAGCACTGACCACCGGACACACCATCGTCATGGGACGTAAAACTTTTGAGTCGCTGCCCAAAGGCGCGTTGCCCAACCGGCGGAACATCGTCCTGTCGTCCAACGCCGCCACCGTATGTCCTGGTGCCGAAGTGTTCACCAGCTTGCAGGAGGCGCTGGAACATTGCAGCAGCGATGAAGACATCTACATCATTGGCGGCGAAAGCGTCTACCGTCAGGCTCTTCCGCTGGCCGACCGCCTGTGCCTGACCGAAATAGACGACGAGGCACCACAGGCCGATGCCTATTTCCCTACCGTCGATCCCGCCGTATGGAAAGAAAAAAGCAGGGAGTCTCATCCTGCCGATGAAAAACATCCCTGCCCTTATGCCTTTGCCGACTACGTAAAGAAGTAGCCCATCCCTGTCAAGCCGCACAATCAAGCGTCCAGCTCGTCATCCTCGCCTTCCACCACAATCGGCATCTGGCGCTTGATGGCTTCGTGGAACGAAATCAGCGTTTCGGTCCGAGCCAACCCCAGCGGTTGCAACTTGTCGTGGATAATACTCAGCAAGTGGTGATTGTTGCGGGCATACAACTTGATGAACATGTCGTACTTACCTGTCGTAAAGTGGCACTCCACAATTTCAGGAATGGCCTCCAATGCCTTTGTCACGGCATCGAACGAAGCAGGATCTTTCAGATAAATGCCGATATAGGCACAAGTCTCGTACCCGATTTTCTCCGGATCAATCACAAATTCCGAGCCTTTCAGTATGCCCAGATTAGTCAGCTTCTGAATGCGCTGATGGATGGCAGCACCCGACACGTTACAGGCACGGGCTACTTCCAGAAAAGGTATACGCGCATTGTCAGCAATCAGTTTCAAGATCTGTTCGTCTAAAGTATCCAATTGATGATGTCCCATTTTCGATTCAAATGATTAATAAGTAACTTACTTTATTCCCGTGTTCACACACGGCTTTTGTGCAAAGTTAGTCATTTTTTTCTCGTTTTCTATCCGATTTATAACTTTTATGACAAAGAAAGAAATAAAATTGCAGATGCAAAACAAAGCACGTATCTTTGTGGATATAAATAAATGCGAACGAATATGAGAAAAATTGGATTGTTCCTGATAGGTTTGTGCATGTCTGCGGCTGCATCTGCACAAAACTTCAACGACTATTTTGCCGACAAGACGCTTCGGCTGGACTACATCTTTACCGGAAACGCAACCCGACAGGAAATCTGCCTGGACGAACTCTGCTCCCTGCCCGGATGGGCCGGACGGAAACACCATCTGGACGAATTGCCCCTGGAAGGAAACGGACAAGTGGTCGTAAAAGACCAGCAAAGCGGAAAAGCCATCTACAAGACATCTTTCTCATCACTTTTTCAGGAATGGCTGGAGACTGACGAAGCACAGCAGACGGTAAAGGGATTCGAAAATACTTTCCTGATTCCCTACCCGCTCCGTCCGGTTGAAGTAGAAATTACGCTGTTCGACCTGCGCCGCAACGTACAGGCAAAGCTGAAGCACATCGTCAATCCCGACGACATCCTGATTCACCACAAAGGACAGTCGCACATCACCCCGCACAAATATCTGCTGCAAAGCGGCAGCGCCGAACAGTGCATTGACGTAGCTATCCTGGCCGAAGGATATACACCCGACGAAATAGAAACCTTCTATCAGGACGCCGACATCGCCTGCGAAAGCCTGTTTGCCCACGAACCGTTCAAAAGTCTGAAGTCGCGTTTCAACATCGTAGCCGTTGCCAGCCCTTCGCAAGACAGCGGCGTAAGTATTCCCCGTTTGGGCGAATGGAAGCACACGGCATTCAGCTCACACTTCAGCACGTTCTATTCGGACAGATACCTGACCACCTCGCGCGTAAAATCCATCCACGACGCACTGGCCGGCATCCCTTACGAACACATCATCATCCTGGCCAATACCGAAGAGTATGGCGGCGGAGGCATCTACAATTCGTACACACTGACAACTGCCCATCATCCGCAATTCCGTCCTGTAGTGGTACACGAATTCGGCCATAGCTTTGCCGGGCTGGGCGACGAATACTTCTACGATGACGATGTCATGTCGGGCATGTATCCGCTGGACATCGAACCGTGGGAACAAAACATCACTACCCGCGTCGACTTTGCCTCCAAGTGGGAAGATATACTGGCTCCGGGCACACCGGTTCCTACGCCGACAGAGCAAAGCGAGACTTATCCCGTAGGCGTATACGAAGGCGGAGGCTATTCTTCGAAAGGCGTTTACCGTCCGGCCGACGACTGCCGCATGCGTACCAACAGTTATCCAACTTTCTGCCGCGTATGTCAGCGTGCCATCCAACGGATGATTGATTTCTATACCAAATAATCACCTTTAACCCATATTTCTATGATTACATTCGAACGTATCACCGACTCACGCTCTCCGCATTATCAGTACATGGAGCAACTGCTAGTGGCGTCTTTCCCAACAGACGAATACCGCGCTTTAGAAGAAGAACGGGAATATACCGACTCAAAAGAGATCTTTTATAACAACATTATATTGAACGACGGCGCCCCCATCGGACTTATCACTTACTGGGATTTCGGACAGTTTTATTATGTAGAGCACTTTGCCATCGATCCTGCGCAACGAAATGGTGGCTACGGCAAAACGGTACTAAACAAACTTTGCGAGGAACTGCACCGTCCCATCGTACTGGAAGTAGAAACACCTGTAGAAGAAATGGCCAAACGGCGCATCGGATTCTATCAGAGACAAGGATTCAGCTTATGGGAAAAGGAGTACCTGCAACCTCCTTACAAAGCGGGTGACATGTACCTGCCCATGCACCTTATGGTATACGGTAATCTGGAATGTGAAAAATCTTTTGATGAAATAAAGAATCTTATCTATCGGGAAGTATACAACGTGAAATAAGAATACTTACCCCCATTTTTCTCCCCAGTTAGGAAAAAATATTTTCCTAACTGGGGAATTTTATTTTCCTAACTGGGAAAAAATCCGGCCCCAGTTCCGAAGATTTTTCCAAGTATATTTCAAGGTGTTTTGAGTCGTTAATTATTTCCTTCCTAAGCCATAAGTCAACGAGTAGATGCAGCCGCTAACTATTCACTCGACAAGCCGTCAGTTAACCACTCAGCATACCGTAAGCAGTACTCTATCATCATGACGATACAGGAGGACAAACTGATCACTTGAAAACGAGAGGATATAGCAAAAAAGAGGCCGGATCAATAAGACCCGGCCTCTCTTTTTATAATTCACCGATTAACAATTACTGACGTGGTTGTGCAGAATAGTTAATCTTCAATGCATAAGCTTTACGAAGAGCTTCCTTGATATCGGTTACGATACCCATCTTGGTATCCTGATCGACCTTCAAAGAAACGGTCATCAAAGGCTGATCAGATTCTTTCATACTGGCACGTTCACCAATAATATAATCCTGAATCTCAGAAACCTCTGCATAACTATCATTCAACTGGATACGGCTCTCATTACCTAATTTCTTACGGAACTCGGCAGTAGGCTTTCCTACATAGATGAACGTAACCAATGATTTCTTCTCCAGTTTTTCCAATTCTGTACCTTGCGGAACCTTAAACTCAACCTTTAATGTTACTTCACGCATTGTTGTTACAATCATAAAGAAGAACAACAGTGAGAAGATAAGGTCAGGCAGAGAAGAAGTGTTCAACGCAGGCATTCCGCGTTTACCAGATTTATTAAATTTTCCCATTACTTCTTTTCTCCGTACTTTTTAGGTTCTGCCTCAGAAATCATCTGAGGATAAATTTTACGAATTGCTTCTTGCTGTACTTCATCCAGATCAGCATAATTCTTACCCCATTTTTCCTGAGCTAGTTCGTCACGCAATTCATTGTATGCAGCAACCAACTCATTCTGAACAGCGATATATGCCTTGTAAGAAGTACCACGGTCACAACGCAAAGATATTACATGCTTCTCTGTTACTTGAACAGTTCCGAAGAACGGTACTTCTACCGCATATTTTTCCGGAAGCTTTTCATCATTGTTCGGATTAGCAATGAATTCCTTAGCTCTATCACGCAGTTGATCTACGTTAATATAGTCTTCACCACACATCAACTGGTCTTGTAAGTTCAAGAAGACTTGCAATACATTACGCTCCTTCAACTTGATATCATCTTTCTGTTGGTTTTCCTCGGGTGGTGGCGGCAAACGTCTTGCCAATCCACGGTCAGTATCCATAGAAGTAGTAATCAAGAAGAAGATGAGCAACAAGAAAGCCATGTCCGCCGTTGAACTGGAGTTGATTTCAGGTGTGCTTCTTTTTCCTTTTGCCATCTTATTCTTCTCCTAAATTATTTAAGTTTCTTCGAAATTCCAAAACCTACAATTAACAGGATGAGTACACCCATCATAATATAAGTGGAATACAAGAACATATCAGTGATCTTCAACCAAAACGGTACGTTCTCTGTACCTTCATAACCCGGTATTACCAAGGGAACATCACTGCCTACCGAATAAGTCACAACCAACAGCAGAACAATCATGATAAGTCCCAACAAAGATCTAATTGCCGTTTTAGGAGAATCAACCAACTTAGATCCAAACTGGAAGATAGCAGCTACTATCGTAATGAATACAGTAACAGCGAGCAAAATATACATCCAGTAAATCAATGCATCTGTCTGTGCAGGTTCCGACATGGAAGTATCTGCGACTAACCGTTGGGATACAGGAGTTTCCCCTCCGAAGAAGAAGAGTCCCAGTATTACCACCGTAATGAGAAGCATTACCAATAATACAGAACCTGAAACTTTTTGAATTCTAATTTTCATATCGCAGATATATTATTATTTTTTGTACTTCAGGTCATATTTAATGAGCATATCCAAAAGCGTAATAGAAGAATCTTCCATTTCGCTGGTCAAAGCTTCAATCTTAGTCAGGATATAGTTGTAGAATACCTGCAGAATCAAAGCAACGATCAAACCGAAGATAGTAGTAATCAAGGCCACTTTCATACCACCTGCTACAACCGTCGGAGAGATATCACCTACTTGTTGGATCTTATCGAATGCCTGCACCATACCGATTACAGTACCCAAGAATCCCAATGACGGAGCCATCGCAATGAACAATGTGATCCAAGAGCAACCTTTTTCCAGGTAACCAGCTTGTACACCACCATAAGAAACAACAGACTTCTCAACAACATCAATACCTTGGTCAAGTCTCAGCAGACCTTGATAATAGATAGATGCGATAGGACCTCTTGTGTTACGAGCGATGTCTTTAGCAGCTTCTACATCACCTTTTTCCAAAGCAGCTTCGATAGCAGCCAAGAACTTCTTTGTGTTAATTTCAGCCAAGCTCAGATAAATGATACGTTCGATGCAGAATGCAAGACCGATAACCAATGCAATAGCAACGAAACTCATGAAGAATGCAGAACCTTCGATGAATTTTGTTTTCAATTCCTTGTGGATACCACCTTCAGTAGCTTCTACAGCCGCAGGAGCAGCGGCTTCAGCGGGAGCTGCTTCAACAGCCGGAGCAGCTTGTTCGGTTTGTTCAGCTGCAGGAGCATCTTGAGCCTGAGCAAGTTGAGTTGAGCCAAATGTTAAGACTCCCATCACAGCAACAATTGCAAATAACTTTTTCATTGTGTGTCTAAATTTTAAGATTAATTAATTAATTTATTTTATTATATTTATTTGTTTCACAATTAATCAAAATCTGCGGAGAGACGGGGATTCGAACCCCGGATACCCTTTAGGGGTATACACGCTTTCCAGGCGTGCCTCTTCAACCACTCGAGCATCTCTCCTAATCAATGCCCCTTATAAATCGGGTGCAAATTACAAAAAAAATGCGAATAATCTGCGTTTTCAGCTACAAATGTATTCTTTTTTTCGTTCTTCCGGTGCATTCTCCCCGTTTTATATTGAATAATATCTCAAAATTAATAAACTTTAAAACCTTCGGAACGTTATTTGAGCATTCCAAACACTTTTAAGGCATTTTCAGAAGTCACCAACGAAACCTCTTCCGGCGTCTTGCCGTACACTTGGGCAACTTTGGTAAGCGTATCTCTGACATAAGCACTCTCATTTCTTTTTCCCCTATTGGGAACCGGAGTAAGGTAAGGGGAATCCGTTTCCAGTACCACACGTTCCAAAGGAATCTGAGCTAACACACCAGGCAATGTCGATTTCTTAAAAGTAACCACTCCATTAATCCCTAAACAGAACCCTTGAAACTCAAGAAGGCGTTCCGCTTCTTCTTGCGTTCCCGTAAAACTATGAAAGATGCCAGTTAAAGGCGTAGCTTTGTAATCTGCTAATACCTTATATATATAATCAAAAGCTTCACGACAATGAATCACGATAGGCAGGCCGTATTCCAATGCCCATTCAACCTGTTGCCTGAACACAACCTCCTGTTCTTTTACGAAGGTCTTGTCCCAATAAAGATCCATACCGATCTCGCCAATTGCCACAAACGAATTAGGTTCTTTCAGATAACGGCATACAACTTCCAATTCCTGAAGATAATCATCCTTCACCGAAGTCGGATGAAGCCCCATCATCGGATAACACAAATCTTTATAAGCAGCGCAAACCTGCAACAGCGGCTCAACGGTGGTACTGTCTATATTGGGCATAAAGATATGAGTTACCCCTGCCTGCCGGGCACGTTCCATTACTTCAGGCAAATCTTCCGAAAATTCTTCCAGAAACAAATGCGAATGCGAATCTACCAACTTTATCATCTTACTTACTTTATCTGCTTTTCACCGGTACGGTAATAATAGACCAGCCCATAACTTCTGCACAGGTCCAGTCTCTTTTCATTTGGACTAACCGCCTCGAACTTACGTTCAACCTGATTCCAAATATCCAAAATCAGTTCATCTGCCTCGGCACGCATTGAAGAGAGTGCTTCGAGACTCCGAGCCGTAGCCTCCTGATACTCCTTCTGCCGTTCACCACTGTCCATAAAAATATCATAGTGTACCTTTACCTTAGCAATAGTCGGATTATAAATCGGCGTTCCTCCTTGAGACAGACGACGAGTTTCTCCGTCTATGATTTTTCGCCCCCATGACGCCAGTTGAGTTTCGGATGACAAATCGGGCACATTACAACTTTGTGGTTCCAAGCCATAATATTCTTTATGCGATGAACGGATTTCCGAACGTATTACCGCTAAATTCAACACCTGAATGAAATGTGAAACATACAAACGAGCCATTTTTACATTAGATTGGTGTTTCTGACCAGCCTTTGCCTGCCTCGCAAAGCATTCGGTATAGTAACGCTGTGCCGCCTCAAACTTCACAAGAAACCGCCTGGCCGCCGACAACGACTTCCAGGATATGGCCATCGCATCACCGTTGCACATATCCGCCTTCGTTATGACAGCTTTCAAAGCCCTGATTCTGGCCTGGTCAGTATTCGGTAGTCTTCGGTAAGGCATTACATCTGTTTAAACCTATCAGACTTCACGATGCATCAGTTCGTTCATCATCGTTTCCAGTTCCTGCTTGTTTTCTGCAGGAACATTCACCCGGTTCAGACTTTCCGACGCCCGTTTGCTGTACTCCACAATTCTATTTTCACACAAAGCCTTCACCCCAATCTCGTTATACAAACGGGTTACAGCAGCAATTTTCTCCTGCGGATCGAAAGTCTCACGGGTAAACCAATCGCTCAATAAAGCTTCCTGCTCGGTATTGGCATGTTCAAAAGCCTTTATAACCAGATAAGTCTTCTTATTGCACAGGATATCACCTCCGATGTTCTTTCCAAATCGAAGCGGATCGCCATAAACGTCCAGCAAATCATCCTTCAGTTGGAATGCCAGTCCTAGATTTACGCCAAAATCATATAAAGCGTCCGCATCTTCCTTCGAAGCACCTCCTAAAATAGCTCCGATTTTCAAACTGGCAGCCAGCAGAACCGATGTTTTCAAACGAATCATTTCAATATATTCATCTTCCTTCACATCCTTACGCTGTTCGAACTCCATATCCAACTGCTGTCCTTCACATATTTCCAAAGCGGTCAGACTGAACAAATCCATCACGTCCTTCAACTTTTCGGAAGCGCATTGCGTCATAAACTGATAGGCCAACACCAGCATGGCATCGCCCGAGAGAATGGCTACATTATCATTCCACACCTTATGCACGGTTGCCTTACCCCGTCGCATGTCTGCGCGATCCATCAGATCGTCATGCAACAAAGTATAGTTATGATACACCTCAATACCCGTAGCAGGTTGCAAAATCGACTTAACATCTTCCCTGTACAGATTATAAGCCATCAGCATCAAGACGGGACGGATTCTTTTTCCACCAAGCGATAAAACATAAGAAACAGGATCATACAGTCCTTTGGGAGTACGGGTAAATTGCAATCCGGCAATATGCCCCTTTACAATATCAAGTAGCTCTGAAGCCGTAAACATAGTAAATAGATCTTTTTTATCTTGAAAGAAGAGAGAACAAAAAGAGGCTGCTTAAAGCAGCCTCTTCTTTTTTTATATAAACTTTATTACTGCAATCTAAACATTACAGGCACTGTGTATTTTACACGTACGGGTTTACCACGTTGCATACCCGGTTTCCACTTCGGCATAGTACCGATCACACGGAGTGCTTCTTTGTCCAGATAGGGGTCAACACCTCTCAATACTTTTGCGTCTACAATACTACCGTCCTTGTTAACCACGAACTGTACTGTAACACGACCCTGAGTACCATTTTCCTGTGCGATAGTCGGATACTTGATGTTCTTGCTCAAGTACTGCATCAAACCAGCCATACCACCATCAGGAAATTCCGGCATCTGTTCTACAACCTCGAAGATTGTTTGTTCTTCCGGTTCTTCCTCTTCTACAGCAACAGGCACGTACTTGATTTCTACAGCCTGGCCAGTTTCCTCAGAAGAAGCAATTGTAGTTTCTTCTACATCAGCATCGTCCTCCACAATCGTCAAGGTCTCAGCAATAGACGGAGCCTCGGGAGGAGGAGGCGCAACAACTTCCGGTTGTTCGGTGATAGGAATTTCAATTTCCTCTTCAAATACAACATCGGTTACAGCTTGGCTTGTATCGATCTTCACATCGCGTTTCGTCCATTCGAACGCAACGAACATAAAGGCAAGCACGATTACGTAACCGACAAGCAGCCATGTAGACTTTTTGTTCTCCAAGTCTGCCTTAGGTGTCTTTTTAATTTCCATAATCTATAATAATAATTTTAGTGTTTCTCATTTGGGGCAAATATAGCACTTTTCCTACGAATGTTCACGCTTGGCTGTGTTTTTTTACACAATAGACCTTGCATTTTTATTTTTTTAATCCTTAAAAGGGCTTTATCTGCTTTTGTGCTACAAAAGTAACGAGATATTTTAAAAATACCCGTATCTTTGGCAGGATTTTTAAACGAAATGTCGAAAAACATTCTGATTAAAGCCAAAATCGAAATACACCTTATTATATATACACTCTTATGAGAAAGATTACAATTGCCATCGACGGATTCTCTTCTTGCGGGAAAAGTACCATGGCCAAAGACCTGGCCCGTGAGATAGGTTACATTTATATCGATAGTGGAGCCATGTACCGTGCCGTGACTTTATACAGCATCGAAAACGGAATCTTCCACGGGGACGAAATCGACAAGGAAAAACTGAAAGCACAGCTTGGCGACATACATATCAGTTTCAGGCTGAACGCCGAGACCGGACGCCCCGATACCTATCTGAACGGAGTGAACGTAGAAAACAAAATCCGGACCATGGAAGTATCGGCCAAAGTAAGCCCGATCGCCACCCTTGATTTTGTTCGTGAAGCAATGGTAGCACAACAGCAGGCAATGGGAAAAGAAAAAGGAATTGTAATGGACGGACGCGACATCGGTACTACCGTATTTCCGGATGCCGAACTCAAAGTGTTTGTTACCGCTTCGCCCGAAATACGCGCTCAACGCCGCTACAATGAGTTAAAAGCCAAAGGAGAAGCTGCCAGTTTCGACGAGATACTGGAGAACGTAAAGCAAAGAGACTACATCGACCAGCACAGAGAGGTAAGCCCGCTGAAAAAGGCCGAAGACGCTTTATTGCTGGACAACAGCCACCTGTCACTGACACAGCAAAAAGAATGGCTGAAGGAACAGTTCGAACGGATTACCAAAGCTTGAACAGGCAGACAGGAGGACAAAGATATGGTGAAAGTAGAAATAGATGAAGGATCCGGATTCTGCTTCGGAGTAGTAACCGCCATCCGCAAAGCCGAAGAAGAACTGGCCAATGGAGGAACTCTTTATTGCTTGGGCGACATCGTGCACAACAGCCGCGAAGTAGAACGGCTGGAAAACATGGGACTGACAACCATCAACCACGAGGAATTCAGACAACTGAAAAATGCCAAAGTACTGCTTCGTGCCCACGGTGAGCCACCCGAGACATACGAAATAGCCAGACGCAACAATATCGAAATCATTGATGCAACCTGCCCCGTAGTCCTCCAGCTGCAGAAAAGAATCAAGCAGGAATTCATGGCAGAGGAAAGCAGTGACAAACAAATCGTCATCTACGGCAAGAACGGACATGCCGAAGTGCTTGGACTTGTTGGGCAGACCAACGGAAAAGCCATCGTCATTGAAAAACTGGAAGAGGCTCAGCGACTGGATCTCACCAAAGACATCCGGCTTTATTCGCAAACGACCAAATCGCTCGATGAATTCCGACGTATTGTAGAATATATCAAGGTACACATCTCCCCCGGTGTTTCTTTCGAATACTACGATACAATCTGCCGCCAGGTAGCCAACCGCATCCCCAACATCCGGAAATTTGCCTCTTCGCACGATCTGATATTTTTCGTCAGCGGCAAGAAAAGTTCGAACGGGAAAATGCTCTTTGCCGAATGCCAGAAAGTCAACCCAAATTCACATCTGATAGACAACGCGGCTGAGATAGACAACAATCTGCTCACAGGCGCCTCCTCCATCGGTATATGTGGAGCGACTTCTACTCCCAAATGGCTGATGGAAGAAATATCGGATGCCATAAAAGAAAGACTAACAAGCCAGAAATAGTCCTTTTCAGGAATTAGAAATTAACGTAAATTATCAGTCACGCCCTTGGGTTTTTCGTATCTTTGTGGCGAATTATTAACTTAAAAAAAGATTGTTATGGGAACAATTAAGTGCATCGGAATCTTGACTTCCGGAGGAGATGCTCCGGGAATGAACGCAGCCATCCGTGCTGTGACACGTGCAGCCATCTACAACGGACTTCAAGTAAAAGGTATATATAGAGGTTACAAAGGACTGGTGACCGGCGAGATTAAGGAATTCAGAAGCCAGAATGTCAGCAACATCATCCAGTTGGGAGGAACCATCCTGAAAACGGCACGTTGTAAGGAATTCACTACTCCCGAAGGCCGTCAGCTGGCTTACGACAATATGAAGAAAGAAGGCATCGATGCACTCGTCATCATCGGCGGTGATGGTTCGCTGACTGGTGCACGTATCTTCGCTCAGGAATTCGACGTTCCGTGTATCGGACTGCCGGGTACCATCGATAACGACCTTTATGGTACAGATACTACCATCGGATATGACACCGCCCTGAACACTATTCTGGACGCTGTCGACAAAATCCGTGATACAGCGACCTCACACGAACGTTTGTTCTTTGTTGAAGTCATGGGACGTGATGCAGGCTTCCTGGCACTGAACGGCGCTATCGCTTCAGGAGCCGAAGCTGCCATTATCCCGGAATTCAGCACAGAAGTGGACCAATTGGAAGAATTCATCAAGAACGGTTTCCGCAAATCAAAGAACAGCAGTATCGTGCTGGTAGCTGAAAGCGAACTGACCGGAGGTGCCATGCACTATGCCGAACGTGTGAAAAACGAATACCCGCAATACGACGTACGCGTTACCATCCTCGGCCACTTGCAACGTGGTGGTAGCCCAACGGCACACGACCGTATCCTGGCCAGCCGTCTGGGTGCAGCAGCCATCGATGCCATCATGGAAGGCCAACGGAACGTCATGATAGGTATCGAGCACGACGAAGTGGTTTATGTCCCCTTCACCAAAGCCATCAAGAACGACAAGCCTATCCAAAAGGAACTGGTGAACGTTTTACGCGAACTTTCTATCTGATACACAAGATTACCAACCGGCATAGCCGGTCTATCATATAAAAGTACATGTGTGTCAAATGAAGGAGCCTCTTTCTTCATTTGGCACACACTTTTTTTGCCAGCTATCGACATCTTCTATGCCGCAGCTTACTTATTATAACCACTTCTCTACTACGATTTCCGTACGGTTCCACAGTTCTCCCATTTGCCAGTGGTGCAAATATTTATCTGACAAATGCTTCGGGCGACAACTTACATTCAGTGTACCAGTCCGTTGTCCGGCTTCCTCGTCCAACAGCAGACTGATAGCTGTAGCAGCTCCCTTACGGGGCGTACGGATAAACGGACGAAACAGAATATCTGTCAGCGGATCGAACCACATGTGCATCGTAATAATGTCTGTCGAAACAATACCCGGATCGGCAGCGTTTACCACAATGCCACGCTCCTTAACCTTGCGTGCCAAGTCGATGGTAAACAGCGTCAGCGCCAATTTGGTATTACTATAGATAGGAATACGCCAGAAGGCGCCCTTCTTGCCCCGCAGGAAGAAGTCGGGAAAATCAAGTTTCCCGATGGCATACGTACACGACACCATATTCACCACCCGGCTCCCCTCACCCATCAGCGGCAACAGCTTGCGCGTCAGAAGATAAGGTCCCACGTAATTGACGCTGACCGTACGCTCCAGTCCGTCGTTTGTAATGTGCAGGCCGGTTTCCATCGTTCCGGCATTGTTCATCAACAGTGAGATTCTTTCTCCCTGTTCCAGCAGGTGGTTGGCAAAAGCGGCTACCGACTCCAGCGAAGCCAGGTCAATACCCCGCACTTCAATGTCGGCATTGCCTGTTTCCTCAACCAGCATTCTGCGCCGCACTTCGGCTTTGGCCGGATTGTAGCAGGCCATTACTACCCGATAGCCCGCACGAGCTACGGCACGGGTGATTTCAGTCCCCATACCACCGTCGGCTCCTGTTATTACAGCCAGTTTCTTCTCCATACGCCTACCCTCTACTTTCGATGCGTTCAATCTCTTTCTTCAGGCAAGGCGGCAACTCTTCCTTCAGCCGTTGATGGCATGCCATGTCGATGCTGTACATACGGGCAATGCAGTAGTTGCTGTGCCGACACGAACAGCGGGCATTCTCTTCCGCCTTCATTCGATTCACAAAACCCGGTTCATTAAGTAGTGCGCGACCCATTTGCACAGCCTCGAAACCGCAATCCAGTACTTCGTCAATCTTCTGCCGGGCCACCAGTCCGCCTACATAGACCAAAGGCATGGTGAGCGCCTTGCGGAACTTCAAGGCATCTTCCAGGAAATAAGCCTCCTTGAAAGGAACGGTAGGAATCATCCATTTGCCTACCATACGTACTCCGTACTTCAGCCACCAGCAATCCATATAGTGGGTCATGGTACGGATGGGCATCTCGCCGCGCATCACGTACATAGGTGCCTTGCTCACAAAGCCACCGCTCAACACCAGCGCATGGGCACCGCTTTGCTGCAACCGCTGCGCCACCTGCAACGACTCGTCCAGCTCCATACCTCCACGGAAGCCGTCGCGCATATTCATCTTCACCAATACGGCCATGTCGTTGCCGGCTGCCTTCATTACCTCGTCCATCACCATATCCATGAAGCGCATGCGGTTTTCCAACGAACCGCCAAATTCATCTTTGCGATGATTGGTAGAGGGCGAAAGGAACTGACTGATAAGATAGCCATGCCCGGCGTGAACCTCCACAGCATCGAAGCCCGACTCACGCGCCAGATTCACAGCATGGCCGTAAGCACGAGCCATTTCCGGAAGTTCGTCGGCACGCAGGCCACGGACAAACGTAGGCGAATAAAGGTTGAAGCCGCTACTGGCTCCTACGGGCATACAGCCACAGATGCTTTTGTGTGACATGTTGCCGCAATGTCCTAACTGGATGCTGGCCGCAGCACCTTCGGCATGAACAGCATCAGTCAGACGGCGCAAGCCAGGCACAATCTCCGGACGCATCCACAACTGACGGTCGAAGGAAAGGCCGCTACGGGTAACGGCAGCATAAGCCACTGTCGTCATACCCACACCACCCGCGGCTACGGAGCGATGATAGTCGAGCAGCTGTTCCGAAGGCTTGTTGCCCGGACACATACTCTCGAAGGCCGCCGAGCGGATAGTACGGTTACGCAGCGTCAGCGGACCTATGGTTACAGGGGTAAACAGTTTTGAGTTCATTTATCTATGTTTCTTTAAGATTCAGATATAACATATTTTCCAACTGCGGACAACACGAGCGGATGCAGACCAGAGTTAATATATAAAAGGTATCACCCTCTTCCGCCGTCCTACCGCCTCATCGCCAAACTCCTCACGATAACGTTTGTGGATGGCATCGGCACGGGGCACCAGGTTGGCAAACGTCCACCAGACAAACACCCAGGCTGCCGGCGACGCGGTCAGTATGGCAAAGCCTGTCCATTCCACCAGTTCACCGAAGTAGTTGGCCGAAGTGACATAACGGTACAGACCACGGGCAGGCAGATAATGTTTCGTATCGCCCGGACGACGCAGATGACGGATGACATGATCGGAATGGAGGTTAATGCCCATGCCCACTACGAACAGCAACAATCCTGCCACGGCATGAGGTTCCAGGAAATAATCCAGCCCGCCGTTATAAAGTCCGTCCGGCGCAAAATAGAACAATCCGCCAGCCTGCATCATTCCGTTCAGCACATTGAACACAATGCCCATCACCATAATGGCCAGCGGCATGCGGCTTTTTCCTTTCATCAGGAAGGGGAAAATGAACGAACGCTGAAGGTAGTGAAGCTGAAACAACAGGAAAAACACATATACCGGCATGGAAAAGCCCACGCCACTACGCCCCCACAGCCAGAACATCACGACAAACACAGGCGCCTCCATCAGCATCCAGGCCAGCTTGTTGTTGATGGACAGTCCCCACGACGAGGTGCGGAACATACCGTAACCGGCCTTTACAAAATAGAGTGCCACAAACACAAACAGTGCCACGACACTCATCACTATCAGAAACAAGTGAAACTTTTCTACATCCATAACTGTCTCATTTATGCGTACAAATATAGTGAAAACTAAAACAATGGAATAAGTTTTATCCGAATTAAAATAAAGAATGACTACCTTTGCACTCATGAAACAGGAAAAAGAGACAAACAGCCCCAGCCTCCACCTGCAGCGTCAGCAATTGCTGTTGCGCATGGAGTACGAATACGAGAAGGAAGAGTTCCGCCGCCAGACCGAAACCATGGGCGTGGCACGCAAGGTGAAGCGTGGCCTGTGCTGGTTTCCCGCCACAGCCGGACGCAGCTACTACAACTCGCTCAACCAGCTGGTGCTGGAAGTGACACGCACCGAAGATACCGACATCGAGCACTCGTTCGAGTACGGACGCCCCGTCTGCTTCTTCCGCCAGACGGCGGACGGCAGCCTCAACTATTACAACTTCCAGGCCACCGTCAGCTATGCCGACGACACACGCATGGTAGTAGTCATGCCCGGCGCGGGTGCCATCCTCGACGTGCAGGGAGCCGACCGCCTGGGCGTGCAGCTCTACTTCGATGAAACCAGCTACCGCACCATGTTCGAGGCACTGAACGACGTTCTCCGGGCCAAAGGCAACCGCTTGGCCGAACTTCGCGACACACTGCTGGGCACTTTGAAGCCCGGCTTCCGCGAACTCTATCCCGTCCGCTTCCCTTGGCTGAACCGCACGCAGGAATCGGCCGTCAACAAGGTATTGTGTACCCGCGACGTGGCCATCGTACACGGCCCTCCCGGCACGGGTAAGACGACTACGCTGGTCGAAGCCATTTACGAAACGCTACACCGCGAACCGCAAGTGCTGGTGTGTGCTCAGAGCAACACGGCTGTCGATTGGATTTCGGAAAAGCTGGTGGACCGTGGTGTCAACGTACTGCGCATCGGCAATCCTACACGGGTCAACGACAAAATGCTGTCCTTCACCTACGAGCGTCGCTTCGAGTCTCACCCCTCATATCCCGAACTGTGGAGCATCCGCAAGGAGCTTCGCCAACTGCACGGCAAGTTACGACGCGGCACCTACGAAGAACGTGAAGGCGTACGCAGCCGCATCTCCCGCCTGCGCGACCGCGCCACAGCCTTAGAAGTGCAGATCAATGCCGACCTCTTCGACTCGGCTCACGTCATTGCCTCCACACTGGTCAGCAGCAACCACCGCGTGCTGTCGGGCCGCCGCTTCGGTACCCTCTTT
Source organism: Bacteroides sp. ET489 (assembly GCF_030518095.1). NCBI lineage: Bacteria > Pseudomonadati > Bacteroidota > Bacteroidia > Bacteroidales > Bacteroidaceae > Bacteroides > Bacteroides sp. ET489. Next base: position 38,120 of record NZ_JAULLJ010000025.1, on the reverse strand, counting down.
ATCGATGAGGCGGCACAGGCGCTCGAAGCCGCCTGCTGGATAGCCATCCGCAAGGCCGACCGCGTCATTCTGGCGGGCGACCACCAACAACTGCCGCCCACCATCAAGTGTTACGAAGCGGCACGCGGCGGATTAGAGCGCACGCTGATGGAAACCGTCGTTGCCCGCAAGCCCGACACGGTCTCCCTGCTCACCACACAATACCGCATGAACGAAGCCATCATGCGCTTCTCGTCCGACTGGTTCTACGACGGCCAACTGCAGGCCGACCCCAGCGTACGCCATCGCAGCATCCTCGACTGGGACACACCCATCTCGTGGATTGACACCTCAGAAATGGACTTCAAGGAAGAGTTCGTAGGCGAAAGTTTCGGCCGCATCAACCGGCAGGAAGCCGACCTGCTACTCAGCGAATTAGAGAAATACATCGCCCGCATCGGCGGACAGCGCATCCTGGACGAGCGCATCGACTTCGGCATCATATCGCCTTACAAGGCACAGGTGCAATACCTGCGCAGCAAGCTGCGTGGCAGTGCCGTCTTCCGCCCCTACCGCGACCTGATGAGCATCAACACCGTAGATGGTTTTCAGGGTCAGGAACGCGACGTCATCTTCATCAGCCTGGTCCGTGCCAACGAAGAAGGTCAGATAGGTTTCCTCTCCGACCTGCGCCGCATGAACGTAGCCATGACCCGTGCCCGCATGAAGTTGGTCATTTTGGGCGAAGCCGCCACACTGAGCCGGCATGCGTTCTACAGGAAGCTGCTGGAGTACATCAAGCAATAGTGTACCAATCAGCCAACAGTTATGTAAATACAGTGCAACAGTTACTGCACTGATAGTGCAGTAGGCTGTGCACTCACAGTGCAGAAGTTATTGCACTACAAGTGCAGTAACTGTTGCACTCGTAGCGTAGTAGTTAGTAGATGTCTTTACCCAATTGAACTATACGTATTTTAGTCTTACAAACAATGTCAACAGACAGTTTCCCAAGAACAGTTTCTGCCTAAATAGACAAAATGCACGTTTTTGCACGCTCGTTTTGTTGCTCAATACTTGCTATTTGCTCATATTTGCAACAAAAAAAATAAAACCATGAAAAAGAAACTACTAACACTCATTGCTTGCTGTGCACTGCTTGCAAGTTGCAGCTCCAACAAGAGCAACCAATCTGAGAAAGAAGAAACGTTAAAAGTCTCTACAGAAAAAGTAGAATTGACTGATTCGGCCTTTTTTGCCCAAACCCGTATCTTGCCGCTTGAAACGACCGACGCTTCCTTGATCCAGAGTATCAATGCCATCTGTATGGCTGGCGACACACTGTTTCTGCTGGACAACAGACAACAGAAAATCTTCATTTTCGACGGAAACGGAAAGTTTATCAATGCCATTCATGACATCGGCAACGGTCCGAAAGAATATGTTGCCCTGAGTGACATCAGCATACAAAACGGACTTCTGGCCGTCCTGTGCAACCGGCCTTATAAAATAATGTATTATTCCTACGACGGACAATTTGTCAAAGAGCAGAACGTCTCCGACTATTTCCGGAACTTTGCCACAACCGACCGCTATACTTACTATTATAGTACAGCCCCCTTGGGCAAACGTATTTTCAATATATATGATGAGCAAAACGGAACGGAAAAGCAGATACCTTTTCCCGACGGTAAATACATGGGGGCAGAAGCTCAGGAAGAGGGAACAATATATCGTGTAAGCGCCGGCAGGCAGGTCACCGAAGGGCACAGCGTACTGTTCACCTGGCCTTTTGACTATACCATTTACAAAGCCGACAACGGAGAAGTAAAAGCCCTGTACACAATCGATTTCGGTGAAAGGACACTGCCCAAGGAACTGCTTGAACAACCGATGAATGTTTTCGAGTTTACACAACTCTGCGCAAAGGAAGGATACGTCCACACCATTGAAGATATGGTCGAAAACGAAGACTACCTGATTTTCAAGACCAACCCGTGGATTTTCTTAATAGACAAACAGGAAAGAACCGTGAAGCCATGCAGCTTTATACGGGTAACGGAATTTATGGGCGGCGGAAGCAACGATTATCTTGCCGTCAAGGGGACAGACATGCTGGCCCAGTCCTATCCGCCCTTCCTATTCAAAGGACTGATGCGGAATGTGATTGCCCAAAACCTTCTGCCTCATAACGAACTGGCAGACCAATTTGCCCGCGTGTACAAAGAACTGAAAGACGAAGACAATCCGGTCCTGTTACTGTTCCAGTTGCCAAGGAAGTAAAAGGCCAAGACCAACCGAAATAGCCGCGAAGTTTCACCATATATCACTTATAATAAGCGCATTGCGTTGAAAGGTGAAACAAGAACTTTCGTTTTTTTGCGGATTTGCCGTCACCGTGGTGAAACTTCATGTTTCACCACATTCGCCAGAACGCCACCCCAATGCAAGGCGGTGAAAGCGTGAAAGGTATTTCCGGATAAAAGAAATCAAATGCGTGGAGAGATGTTTCACACCACCTTACCCCCCCCGCCGTACAACACAAGCATTCTGCACAAGCCACACCAGTGTGGAACAAATGGATTGCAAGTGTGGAACACATGGAATGCAAGTGTGGCAGAAATGATAGAATTTCAATCTTATCCTCAAAAATATCCGAGCATGAAAATAATGAGGGAAATATAATAAAGCAAACAATTTTTCGCTATTTTTGCCAAAGCAACCATTGGATAAAAGCACTATGGACATCGTTGTAGAACATAGCATCATCCGGGATAAAGCGGAATATCTGCTCTCTCTCATTTCACATTTTGCCGAGCGTAACGGACTGAATAAAATGCAAGCCTACCGATACATCAAACGTTTCGGCGGTATCAAACTTGTAGACGAGCATTACAACATCATGCATACACTCAGTTTTGACGAAGCTTTGGATTCATTGACCCATTATTTAAATCGTCAGGGAGGAGCTATTACATGAAACTATATCACGGCAGCAATATTGAAATCGAGAAGATAGACCTCTATAAATCCAAACCCTGCAAAGATTTTGGACGGGGATTCTATCTATCAGACAATCAAATTCAATCAGAAGAGCTTGCCAGATTCAGAGCACTGACTGTGGGCGGTAATCCTGTAATAACCATATTTGAATTTGATGAGTCCCTATTGGAAAATGGCGATCTGAAATATCTCAAATTTGAACATTATTCTGAAGAATGGGCCAACTTTGTATTTGAGAACCGAAAGAATGCTTTTACTTTCGATAACAACTACGATGTTATTTATGGACCTATTGCAAATGACAGAGTGGGCTTTCAAATTCAAAAACTGGAAGACGGAAGTATCGATATGAAAGAGTTTCTTAATCGTATTAAATACTTCAAAGGCGTTACTTACCAATATTTCTTTGGAACAGAACTTGCTATCTCTAAACTTAGGAAATTATGACCGACATTGATTACATGATAGAACATGTAGCAGCAGACCTCATCAGACTGCTCGTTAAAAAACAAGGCATGACATTCATTGACGCAGTAGACACTCTGTATACATCGGACACTTACGCCAAACTATCCAATCCTGAAACTGGACTATACTTCCAAAGTTCCAACTATGTCTACTCGTTTTTGGAACATGAGCTAACTACCGGAATAATGGGATAGATTAGAAACTATAAGAGGAGACATATCAAAACGCTTCCCCATAAAACAAGAATGCCCCAGCCGTGCAACGCACGCCGGGGCATTCCCTGTTTTTTCTACAATCCTAAATGACTTTAGTTGTTTTCCGGACGGAGCTTGCGTACCGTAACAGCTGTCTGCCACATTTCGCTTTCGCGCAGGGCTTTCAGTTCGGCATTCAGCTTCTCGCGATAGTCGGGTTGCGAGTTGCTGTCGATAGAAATCTGAGCTTCGTTACCACACTTCACGCTCTCGTACAACTTCTGAACCACAGGTTTGATAGCATCGTGGAACGGGCCCATCCAGTCGAGGGCACCACGTTGTGCAGTAGTAGAGCAGTTGGCATACATCCAGTCCATACCGTTCTTGGCGAAAAGGGGCATCAACGACTGAGTCAGTTCCTCAACAGTTTCGTTGAAGGCTTCGGAAGGTGTGTGACCGTTCTCGCGCAACACCTCGTACTGTGCCAGCAACAGACCCTGGATAGCACCCATCAGCGAACCACGCTCGCCGGTAAGGTCGGAAGTAGCCTCGCGTTGGAAAGTAGTCTCGAACAGATAGCCGGAACCGATACCAATACCCAATGCCAGTGTGCGGTCCATAGCTTTGCCCGTAGCGTCCTGATAAATGGCGTAAGAAGAGTTCAGTCCGCGGCCTTCGAGGAACATGGTGCGGAGTGAAGTACCCGAACCCTTCGGAGCTACCATGATAACATCAATATCTGTAGGAGGAACTACACCCGTACGGTCGCTCCAAGTGATGGCGAAGCCGTGTGAGAAATAGAGTGCCTTGCCGGCTGTGAGGTGCGGCTTCAGCGAAGGCCATACTGACATAACAGCAGCATCAGAAAGCAGGCACATCACAATTGTACCTTTCTCGGCTGCTTCTTCGATGCCGAACAGTGTTTCGCCCGGTACCCATCCGTCAGCAATCGCCTTCTCGAAGGTCTTGCCCGGACGCTGGCCAACGATAACGTTGAAACCATTGTCACGCAGGTTGCAGGCCTGACCCGGTCCCTGTACACCATATCCGATTACTGCGATAGTTTCGTCTTTCAGAATCTCACGTGCTTTCTCCAAAGGAAATTCTTCGCGGGTCATCACATTCTCGATAACACCGCCAAAATTCAATTGTGCCATTTTGTTTTAGTTTTTTATTTGTGGCTTTCGCCTGGTTAATATTTTATTTTTTTAGTTTTTGAGTTCTTGAGGTTTTGAAGTTTTGAGTTCTTGAGGTTCTAAGTTCCATATAAACTTAAAAACTCAAAAACTTATAAACTTAAAAACTCAAATTCTATTTTCGCCCGGCAGACCGTCTCACTGCCGTTCTTCTTCACTTCCACACCGTAGACGCCGTTGCCGTCGTCGTCCAGATAGAAAGAAAGTTCGTCGCCGTAATAGCTCTCGGCTACGTAGGCCATCTCGAAACGACGGATGCGTTCCGTACGATACTTCTCCAACGGGAAGAGGTCGAGAATATGCTCAATGTAACGGATACTGTTCACATGGCCGTTCACGTCGATGTCGCTATACTTGGCCTTCAGCGTAGACACTGGCTCCGTAGCAGTGATTTTGATGCGCGAAGGTTTCTCGATGGGGCAAGGCTCGTCGCATACATAGTCCACAATGCTTCCGTTGTGCATGGCCATCAGGTCGATGGGTTTGCGCGTCTGCATACTGATCATGGCCCATACGGAGCGTGCATAACCAATCTTACGTCCGTCCTTGCCGACAATGGCAAAGTTACGGTCGGTGAAGAGGCGATAGACGTTCTCCACCCACGTCTGCACCGAAAAAGTCTCGTACTGATAGGGCATCTCGTCCATCTCGATAGCCAGTCGGGACAATACCCACGTATAGTTTTCCTCGTTCAGTGTAGCCATGCCGAAACCGCGTTCGGTGGCATGAAAGCCTGCACAGTTCAGCAGGTGGTTGCCCAGCACGCCCAACGTCAGCCTTCCTGTAAAGTCTACATGGAAAGGTTCGGCTACGAAATTATAGGTTCCTATCTTGTTGTCCATAGGTCGAGGATTTTTAGTTTTTAAGTTTTTTAGTTTTTAAGTTTAGTTGACGAGGGGAAAAGTTAACGAGGCCACGAGGGGAAAAGGGACTCATTACTTGTTAACTTGTCTACTTGTCTACTCGTCTACTCGTCAACTTGTCTACTCATTTCTTCTTTACTCTTCAGATACTTTGCCTCACGTTCGGCCAGATATTCGTTCACCCGTTCGAAGCAACTGGTGGTAATGGCCACACGGCCCGAACGGACAAACTGAAGCACACAGCCGAAAGTCTGCAACTCCTGGTAAAGACAGGTGATGTCGTCGCTCATACCATTCATCTCGACAATGGAGAACACCGGATTTACTTCCACAATACGGGCATGATACTTACGTATCACCTTGGAAACCTCCGGAGTCTGCTCCAACGCAGGAGTTGCCACCTTATAGAGGGCAATCTCATGCTGGTAGATCTCATCATCGGTGAAATAGTGCGCCTGCAGCACATCTATCTTCTTGGTTATCTGTTTCACCACCTTTTCAATGGTGTCACGATCGGTCCATGCGGTAATGGTATATTTGTGCACCCCCTTGATGGACGAGGCAGACACATTCAGGCTCTCGATATTAATCTGCCTGCGGGTGAACACAGCCGTCACCTGGTTGAGCAAGCCGGCGATGTTCTCCGAATGGACGATAATGGTATATAATGTCTTTTCAGTCATAATTCTTTGTTTTCAATTTCAACATTCCAACAGCATCTGGTTCACCGAACCACCCGGAGGTGTCATCGGCATCACGTTGCCTTCTTCTTCCACACAGGCTTCGAGCAGGAACGGGCCGTCGGTTGCCAGCATCTCGCGGATAGCATCAGCCAGTTCCGAACGCTCCATCACACGACGCGAAGGAATGCCGTAAGCAGCAGCTATCTGCATATAGTCGGGGTTCAACATGGGCGTGAACGAGTAGCGGCGGTTGAAAAACATGGCCTGCCACTGGCGAACGTTGCCCAAATAATTATTGTTCAGCAGAATCATCTTGACAGGGACTTTCTGTTCCATCACCGTGCCCAGTTCCTGCAGGTTCATCTGCAAGCCGCCGTCGCCCATGAAGACACAAACCGTGCGGTCGGGGCGTCCGAACGTAGCACCGATGGCAGCAGGAAGTCCGAAGCCCATCGTACCCAATCCGCCGGAAGTGACAATGCTGCGCGGACGGGTGTACTTGAAGTAACGGGCAGACATCATCTGGTTCTGACCAACATCGGTCACCAGAATAGCATCGTTATGGGTTGCCTCGCTCACGGCACGTACCACTTCGCCCATACTCAGCTCGCGGGTAGTGCGGCACAGTTCGGGACGGATTACCTTCTCTTCCTCTACTTCTTCGTAGGTACGGAAACTGTCGAGCCACTCCCGGTGGGTGGCCGGTTTCAGCAGTTCGGTAACGGCAGGCAATGTCTCTTTGCAGTTACCCAGCACAGCTACATCGGTCTTGATGTTCTTGTCTATCTCGGCAGGGTCGATATCGAAGTGAATGATTTTGGCTTGCGGGGCATAGGTTGCAACGTTGCCTGTCACACGGTCGTCGAAGCGCATACCTACGGCTATCAGCACATCGCACTTGTTAGTATTGATGTTCGGTCCCAAATTGCCGTGCATACCCAGCATGCCTTTGTTCAGCGGATGGTCGGAAGGCAAAGCCGACAGTCCCAACAAGGTGCGTCCGGCAGGCAGTTCAGCCTTTTCGATGAAAGCTAACAGCTCGGCTTGGGCATTTCCCAACTCTACACCTTGCCCAACGAGCACCAACGGACGCTGGGCAGCGTTGATGAGGTCGGCCGCCTGGCGGATAGCCTCCATATCCATGTCGGGCACAGGCTGGTAGCTGCGGATGAAGTCGACTGTTGCCGGCGCATACTCTGTCTTATCCACTTGGGCATTCTTGGCAAAGTCGAGCACTACGGGACCGGGACGTCCGCTGCGTGCTATGTAGAAGGCACGTGCCACAGCCCAAGCCACATCTTCGGCCCGGCGAATCTGATAGCTCCACTTGGTGATAGGTTGTGTGATGCCTACCAGATCGACTTCCTGAAAAGCATCCGTACCAAGAAAGCCCGTCCCCACCTGTCCGGCTATCACCACCATCGGCGTACTGTCTATCATGGCATCGGCAATGCCTGTAATAGTATTGGTGGCTCCCGGACCGCTGGTTACCAGACAGACACCTACCTCACCCGACACGCGGGCAAAGCCTTGCGCAGCATGGGTAGCTCCCTGTTCGTGGCGTACCAGAATATGGTTCAACGTCTTCCGATGGTCGTATAAGGCATCGAATACCGGCATGATGCTTCCACCCGGATAACCGAATATTGTTTTTACCCCCTCGTGTTCCAGCGAACGCATCAGGGCTTCTGCGCCTGTAATTGTATCTTTCATCTTGTAAATGAAGAATTAAGAATGAAGAATTAAGAATACTTTTTAATGAAAAATGATGAATGAAGAATGAAAAATTTCTTGTAAATGAGGAATTAAGAATTTCTTTATTAGTGAAGAACCACCAAAATTCTTCATTCTTCGTTCTTCATTCTTCATTTTTCTCATATCAGTCTCACCGCTCCTTTATCTGCCGAGCTTACCAGACTGGCGTAAGCCTTCAGCGCCTTGGATACCTCGCGGTTGCGAGTGACAGGCGTCATGGGACGGGCAGCCAGTTCTTCATCAGTCAGCTTCACGTTAATGGTGCGGTTGGGAATATCTATTTCGATGATGTCGCCATCCACCAGCTTGCCGATGTTACCGCCGGCAGCCGCTTCGGGCGAGATGTGACCGATGCTCAGGCCCGACGTACCGCCGCTGAAACGTCCGTCGGTAATAAGGGCACATTCCTTGCCCAAGTGGCGCGACTTGATGTAGGAGGTAGGATAAAGCATCTCTTGCATGCCCGGACCACCCTTAGGACCTTCGTGGGTGATAACCACTACGTCGCCACTCTGTACTTTACCGCCCAGGATGCCTTCGCAAGCAGCTTCCTGCGAGTCAAACACCTTGGCAGGACCTGTAAACTTCCAGATGCTTTCGTCCACTCCGGCAGTCTTCACTACACAACCGTCCTGGGCGATGTTACCCTTCAGTACGGCCAGTCCGCCATCCTTGCTATAAGCGTGCTCCAAGTCGCGGATGCAACCGTTGGCACGGTCAGTATCGAACTCTTTGTAATAAGCATCCTGCGAACCCAGCTTCAAGTTGAACTTACCGCCGGGGGCACTGGCATACTTTTTCTGTGCCTTCTTGCAGACGTTGGGACTGGTGATGCAGTACTGGTCAATCTCCTCGGCCAGCGTCATGCCATCTACACGTTTCACACTGGTATCTACCAGTCCCCCTTTAGCCAGTTCGGCCATGATGGCTACGATACCACCTGCACGGTTCACGTCCTGCACGTGGTATTTCTGCGTGTTCGGAGCAACCTTACACAAGCAGGGCGTCTTGCGCGACAATATGTCAATGTCTTCCATCTTGAAGTCGGCTCCAGCCTCGTGGGCCACGGCCAGCAGGTGAAGCACCGTATTGGTAGAACCTCCCATGGCGATATCCAGCGTCATGGCGTTAAGGAAAGCCTCGCGGGTGGCAATGCTGCGAGGAAGTACGCTCTCGTCGCCCTCCTCGTAGTATTTGTAAGCGTTCTCCACAATCAGTTTGGCAGCGTCCTTGAACAGTTTCCGGCGATTCTCGTGTGTAGCCACAATTGTTCCATTGCCCGGCAGAGCCAGTCCGATGGCTTCGTTCAGACAGTTCATCGAATTGGCGGTAAACATACCCGAACAGCATCCGCATGTGGGGCAGGCATGTTGCTCTATCTTGGCTACATCCTCGTCGCTCACCGTCGTATCGGCCGACTTGATCATGGCATCAATCAGGTCGAGGTGCTGCCCTTTCCACTCGCCAGCCTCCATCGGTCCGCCCGAAACGAAGACGGTAGGAATGTTCAGACGCATGGCGGCCATCAGCATGCCCGGCGTAATCTTGTCGCAATTGCTGATGCAGACCATGGCATCGGCCTTGTGGGCATTGACCATGTACTCCACACTATCGGCAATGATGTCGCGCGAAGGCAGTGAATAAAGCATGCCGTCGTGTCCCATGGCAATGCCGTCGTCGATGGCAATGGTATTGAATTCGGCAGCAAAGCAACCCAGCTTTTCAATCTCTTCCTTGACGAACTGCCCTATCTCGTGCAGGTGGACGTGCCCCGGAACAAACTGCGTAAACGAATTAACGATGGCAATAATGGGCTTACCCATCTGCTCACGCTTCATGCCATTGGCCACCCACAATGCACGTGCTCCCGCCATGCGGCGGCCTTGCGTGCTGAACGAACTGCGTAACTGATGTTTCATCTTCGTTATTCTCCTTTCAATAAAAAAGCCTTTCTCGTATGTGAGAAAGGCTTCAAAAAAATATCTTCATCAGGTATGGATACATACACAAAACCTTTCTCACGCTCTTGATTTCAAGACCACGACGCGAATAATATGCAGGACTGCCAGGTTAATGGATGTATGTAGCATCATATCTTTCTTTTTTAAACGATTCAACTGTTTTATTGCTTAACGTGTCGCAAAGGTAAGTGATTTTTTATAATATACAAGCAGTTTGAAGAAAAAAAAGATATTTTTCTATAGATTCGTAAGAAAAAGGCGCATAAAAGTCTCCTTTTATCATAAAAGTCGAACTAACGAAAGAGCAACAAAAAGAGACTGCCACGGCTTTGCAGGCAAAACCAGTGAGGTTTGTCCGGCTGTTGCCCCGCATTTGATGAACAAACACGAGGCGTTTTCCCTGCAAACGCGGGGCATTTTCCCGACAAACGCGGCGCGTTTCTAAAGCAAACCTGCCCTCCAGTGTTCCAGACAACCGTTCCACAGGAACAGTCGCTAAAACCAACCGGAAGGCAGGGACGTTGTCGTTGTCATTCCATGCCACATTTATAACAACAACATCTTTCTTTTTTTCTTTATTTCTTTCTTTATATATATAAAGGAGAAAATTGCGCTTATTTTACGTAGTTCTTCATCATTTTCCTTATTATCAAACGATTATCTACTACAAAACAACTGTTTTAGTAATCATTACTCCCTATTTTCGACCAATTTTCCTTCATTTTTCGATGTTTTTCCACTGTTTTTTGCAGTTTTTCTGATGTTTTTTGCTGGATTTTCATCGTTTTTTCATCAAAACCTTGTCGAAACTGGAAAGATTTTCATCATTTTCTGTTGTTTTCTGAGCGTTTTCTGTTGTTTTTTCAGGTCAGCGCACTGCTATTTCGGCAAAGCCCATCGGCTCGTTTTCCGTAACCATACGGACAGCCTTCAGGTAGAGGTAACGAGCCTTGACCGGAGTAAAATAGACCGATTGCATAACCGGATTGTTACGGATATTAGAAAACTCACCTGCTTTAATCTTGCGAACATGCTGCCCATCGGCATCCGCCACAGACAGTTCATAATGGGAAACAAGTCCCCGATTAGGTTCACCCTGGTCGGGCAGGAAATGGAAGGATGAAACAAAACGTTCGCTGCCCAAATCGACAGTCAACAGATCGCCATCAACAAAACAAGTAGTCTTTTCGTCACGGTCGGACGCTGCAGCAGCCGATTCCGCGTTCACACCGGAGAGAGTGAAAGGAAAACTCTGCATTTTGGAAACCTGTACTTCTTCAAAAAGCTTGTCTGCCTGTTCGCCAGCATCATACACCCCGATATTATTGAGACACAGCGGGCCACGGGCGTCGGTAATCCGGATACGGATACCATCGGAAACTACAGAAGAAAAGCGCAAAAGACGCTTATAGCCAATGGTCGTAGTTTCTTCATTCAGCACAACAGGCTGCCAGTTGCCCGATGCGTCACGATACTCTACCGTAAAAGCCTTCACACGCTGACCCAACGGAATGTACTCCTGCAAAAGCATGCGGTTCATCCGCAAGGCCGATGGAAAAGCAAAAGTAATATCGGCCGTCACTACACTGTCTGTTGTAGCCCAGAATGTATCGTAATCGTTGTCTGTCAAGGCTGAAGCCACATAAGCACCGCCCCGCTCGTCGCTCACCTGTGGAGTAAGGCCAGCTACCAGATTTGTTTTCAACTCTTCCTGTATGATCTGATGGAAACGGACAGCATTAGCCGAATCAATCGGATGAATCAGACCGTTTCTGTCTACCGGGAAGTTGAGCAACAAAGTGCCGTTATGACCTACGCTGCGATAGTACAGGTCAACCAGTTGTTCGGGTGTTTTCACCAGACTGTCCTGTTCGGGATGGTAGAACCAACCCGGACGGATGGACACATCGCACTCGGCAGGTACCCATTGATCGCCATCGGCATGACCATACTGAAGCTCATAGCTTTTGTCATAGCCGGGATAAACCTCGCCCTTACGAAGGAAAGACCAGTTGGTTGCCCCCGCAAAGCCACGTTCATTGCCCACCCAACGGCATCCGGGACCACCGTCGGAAAAGATAACAGCCTGCGGCTGGATGCTGTCCAGCATTTCATATATACGAGGATAGTTGTAATAGTTGCGCCGGTCGATGGTCCTCGTTTCCTTCGCTCCGCCGTACCATCCGTCACCTCCATTGGCACCATCAAACCATACTTCGAAAACTTCACCATAATTCGTCAGCAAATCACGCAACTGGGCATAAAAATAGTCCAGATATTCAGGTGTTCCATAATTGGCCTGATGGCGATCCCATGGCGACAGATAGACAGCAAACTTCAGCCCATACTTCTTGCAGGCTTCCGACAATTCACGTACGATATCTCCCTTACCATCTTTATAAGGACTGTTGGCTACACTGTAATCGGTCCCGGCAAAAGGCCACAGACAGAAGCCATCGTGATGTTTGGCCGTCAGTATCACGCCTTTCATTCCGGCAGCCACTAACGTACGTGCCCATTGTTCACAATCCAAACGGACAGGATTGAACACCTCTGCCGGTGTGTCACCATATCCCCATTCCCGGTCGTTGAACGTATTCAGGCCGAAATGGATAAAAGCATAGGTTTCCATCTTTTGCCATTCCACTTGCTTAGGTTCAGGAACAGGCAACAGAGGAGCCGGAGCCTCAACATGGGTTGATGAACAGGAAGACAGGCCTACGGCCAACATCGAAGCCAGGCATAATGCTGACAAACTGGTACTTTTTTTCATATCATAGATTGGTTTTGATAAATAATCAGTTGTTATCGTTCAGGTATATTGTCCGCCGCTCGGCAATGGACAGCTTTGACCATGGAGTGACCGAAGTCCACAAAGCCAGGTCGGTAATGTCTGCCGGATAAGTTTCTCCACCGTTCAAGTCTTCCTGCAATGCCTTCAGCATCACATAGTCCATCCCCTGATGATGGGTATCTACCCTCAATGCTTCCTGTCCCCACTGCTGCCAATAACGATGTTCGTAACGGCTGATATAGGACTCATCGGACTCCCAGGTTTCATTAGGGCTGTATCCCTCGATATAAATCTGCCGACGGTCGCCCTGCCAGATGCCTTTGGTTCCCTGTATCTCAAAATCAAGGCTACGCGGACGAGGCAAAGTCGTATCATGAGTCAAAGTAACCAGAATACCTTTTTCGGTCTGCAACTGGGTTACTACGACATCCCCCATGGTAATTTTCTGATCCGACGGTCCGCCCAAATCACGAATACGCTGCAACAGACCAGCCGGCTTTGAGGCAAAGGAAGTAAGACTCTTAAAACGATCGGTACGCCCGATGCCAGCTATCAGGCAAAGCGGAGCCAGACCATGCGTAGGATACAAATCGCCATTTTCCTCCTGATAAAAACGGCTACGCCAAACGCTTTCCGTCTTGTCACGGTTGCCCAGCGTGCCGTCATCGTCCAGTAGCAAACGACGCAAATCGTGGCGGTAGCCGCCACGCATATAAACTATCTCGCCCAACAGGCCGGCACGTACCAATGTATAGACTGACAGATTCTCGCGCATGAAGAGTGTATTTTCCAACGGATAGACTTTACGTCCTGCACGTCGGGCACATTCTATCAGCGGCCGGTATTCATCCAGATACAATCCGCCTTTTATTTCCAAAGCCACATCGGCTCCATGTTCCACACAGTGCAGCGCGTGTTGCACATGACACTGCCAAGGCGAGGCCACAAATACCAAGTCGGGATGCTGCTCATCCAGCATGTTCAGGTAGTCATCCTCACCACTATTGTAGCAACATACATCGGGCATCCCGATATCCGTTAAAGCCGGATCGGCAACTGCCACTACCCGAAAGCCGGAAATGCAACGCAACAATCGGAACAGTTGCATCCCCCGATACCCAACACCTATAAATGCTGTCTTTATCATATACTTGCCGTCAGTCTGTTCTTTTCCTTTTCATTGTACGAAATGTATGTCAAAGGTAGGCATTTTTTGCAACATAAGCCAAAAGTTTCCTATCTTTGCCCGGTAAAACAAAAGATTATTCACTAAAATCATCTTTATAAAAATGGAAAACAAATACATCACCGTAGCCTATAAACTGTATTCAATAGAGGACGGCGAAAGAGATTTCGTTGAAGAAGCCCCTGCAGAACACCCTTTCCAGTTCATTTCGGGATTGGGCATGACACTCGACGCCTTCGAAAGCCAACTGACCGGCCTGAATGTTGGAGACAAATTCGACTTCACCATCGGAGCAGCCGACGCTTATGGCGAATACGACGAAGATCACGTTATTGACTTGCCGAAAAACATTTTCCTGATAGATGGAAAATTCGACAGCGAACGTGTAATAGAAGGAGCCGTTATTCCGCTGATGACAGCCGAAGGACAACGCATCAACGGCAGTGTGGTAGAAGTAAAGGACGATGTGGTAGTAATGGATATGAACCATCCCCTGGCCGGATGCGACCTGAACTTCGTAGGCGAAGTAGTAACCAGCCGTCTGGCAACCAATGAAGAGTTGGCTGAAGTAGCCCGCATGATGAGCGGCGGTTGTGGCGGCGGATGTGGAAGCTGTGGCGGTGGTTGCGGCGATCACGAATGTGGCGACGACTGCGGATGCGAAGGCGGATGCTGCCACTAAAAGAATGAAGAACTAAAAATGAAGAATGAAGAATTTCTTTGTGTTCCCTTATTGAGCAGATACACATCAAACGAAAATTCTTCATTCTTCATTTTTAGTTCTTCATTTACTTGCTTGTCATAATATCAAGCACCAGTCGGTCCGTCTCGTTCATTCCCTGCGAACCAATCTTCGTCAAGTTACGGATACTCTGGTCAACGTCCTCGTCAATGATTCCTTCCACCGAAGTAACGCACCGGTTTTCCATCGCCATGATGGCTGAAAGGACTGCAGTCGACACACCGGTCGTCACCTTCAATGCACAGCTCGGCTTGGCTCCATCGCATATCATTCCCGTCAGATTAGCAATCATGTTCTGCACAGCATAAGTTATCTGCTCGTATGTGCCTCCCATCAGCCAAGTGATGCCACAGCTGGAACCTGTAGCTGCCACCACGCAACCGCATAAAGCAGAAAGACGTCCCAGACTTTCCTTTATATAAATCACCGTCAGATGACTCAACATCAGGGCGCGTATCAGTTCCTCTTCCGACTTTCCATTCTCTTCGGCATAAACCACTACCGGAAGCGTGGCCGAGATGCCTTGGTTTCCACTGCCTGAATTACTCATTACCGGTATCATGGCTCCTGCCATACGGGCATCACAGGCACCTGACGTATACGAGAGAATATGTGAAAAGACACTGTCGCCCATGATCTTATGCTCGTAATTTCCACGGAGCATCTTACCCAAACCGTGACCATAATCTCCTGCAAACGACTGCTCGGCAGCAGCCTTGTTCAGACGGGCCGTCTCCTGAATAAATCGAATTTCATCCAATGGAGCTGTCATTGCAAAATCGTAGACCTTACGGAAAGTCAGGCTAAGCTTTTCTTCTTCCTGCTCGGTTGTGCCCGAAGCTGTACGTTTGTCAAACTGTATCTGTCCGTTACAGGCTTCATACACAAAATTGGTATGCCCTCCAGCAATAATGGCCGTAGCCTCATCACCTCCTGCCTGACAGACAGCTTCTATGTACAGCTTCTCGGCAATATCTTTTTTCAAAGCAATCGATATCCGCTTATCGGCAATAAACTGCTTGCCTTCCTCTACAGCTTCGGGAGTACTATCCTTCAGCACTTCCAACTGGTAAGCAGATTTCCCTATCAAGGCTCCCAGAGCCACAGCAATCGGCAATCCTATCATGCCCGTACCAGGTATACCCACTCCCATCGCATTCTTCAGGATATTGGCACTAAGCCACAGCGAAATTTTCTCCGGGCGTTTACCCAATAACTCGGTGGCACGAGCCACACAAAGAGCAACCGCAATAGGTTCGGTACATCCGATAGCCGGAACAACTTCCTGTTTTACCAACCTGATAATCTTTTTTCTTTCTATTTCGTCCATACAAAAATCCTATCATTATTCAATAATCATACAAATTTATAGGTAATAGAAGAGAAAAACAACAAGATTTAGTGGCTTTTTTGCAGAATAAAGCCTTTTAAAACCAATATTCCGAAATAATGGAGTATTTTTGTAACTTGCTAAATAATAGGTAATATTAATCGTAAAAAAGAAAAGAATTATGAAGCTAAAAAAATGGATACTTACGCTCTGCATAGGTATAACCGCAATGTCGTGCATACAGAACGAAGCACTGAACATGGAAGCGGCAATAGACGGCTGTACAGGACCGGATATACAACTGACAAACATAAGCAACACTGAAAAGAGAGTATTGCTCTACGTACAAAAAGGCGCCGACCTGTCGCAGCAGGAACTGATATTTACCTTGCCAGATGGTGCAACTATCGAAGCGGACGAAAAGAGACAGGGTGATAACGGCAACATATACGATTTTAGCGAAGGCGAACATGTACGTTCCTTCACGGTCACTTCCGAAGACGGAGAATACAAGGCTGTATACACCATCTATATCATTCTGACCGAACTTCCTACCACTTATCACTTCGAACAATTGCTTGAAGGTTCAACCAGCAATTATGATATCCTTTACGAGGAAAGCGAACCGACAGCAATAGGTGATTCAAAGAAGATTCTGGAATGGTCCAGTGGAAATCCTGGATACGAATTGACCAGCATGGCTAAAGATCGTACCGGCTATCCCACCATGCTCTCGGCTGACGGCTACATGGGTAAATGCGTCAAACTGGAAACCAAAGATACCGGTAGCTTTGGCGCTATGGTAAAAATGTACATTGCCGCCGGTAATCTGTTTATAGGCAATTTTGAACTGGGTGATGCTCTGAAAGATGCTCCTGCAGCCACAAAGTTCGGATTCAAGTTCTTCAAACATCCTGTACGGCTGACCGGTTACTTCAAATATAAAGCAGGAAGCGTTTTCACAGAATCAGGACAGGCAAACGAAAACAGAAAGGACCGTTTCGACATTTACGCCATCTTCTACGAAGCGTCGGACAACTCCTTCATGCTGAATGGTTCCAATGCGCTGACCCACCCGTCTCTGGTAGCTGTAGCTAGAATCCCGGAAGAAGAAGCTATCGAAACCGAAACCTGGACCAAATTCGATATACCTTTCGAACTAAAAGAAGGCAAAAGTATCGATGAAGAAAAGCTTGTTCAAGGTAAGTACAAACTGGGCGTCGTATTCTCATCGAGTGTTGACGGTGCTTATTTCAACGGAGCCGTCGGTAGCACACTTTATATTGATGAAGTAGAAGTAGTCTGCCAAGAGCCTTCCTTTTAATCAAACAATTAACTAAACTACAAGTCATATGAAAAAATATTATCTCCTCATAATAGCTCTGTTGTCAAGTGTGGCCACCATACCTGCATGGGCACAGCAAGAACGTACTCAAAGTATCATCCAGTCCTATCTGCACGGTTGGGAATATTCACTGAAAGCAGGTTTCAGCATCGGAGGAACCTCTCCCCTTCCCCTTCCTGTAGAGATACGTAGTATAGACGGATACTCACCCAGTATGGCTATCTCTATTGAAGGCAACACGACCAAATGGCTGGATGCGAAAAAAATATGGGGACTTACCATCGGACTACGCCTGGAGAACAAGAGTATGACAACCGAAGCTACGGTGAAGAACTATAACATGAAGATTATCAATACCAATGGAGGCGAATTGAAAGGGCTTTGGACCGGAGGTGTAAAAACCAAAGTAAAGAACAACTACCTTAGTATACCTGTTCTTGCCAATTACCGTATCAGTCCACGCTGGAAACTGGTAGCCGGTCCTTACTTCTCGTACTTACTTGAAGGCAATTTCTCTGGAAATGTATACGAAGGACACCTCCGCACCCCTGATGCTACAGGCTCACGCGTCAACTTCGAAGGCGAAAGCATTGCTACCTACGACTTCAGCAACGACCTGCGGAAATTCCAATGGGGATTGCAGCTGGGTGGCGAATGGCGCGCATTCAAGCATTTGAATGTTTATGCCGACCTGACGTGGGGACTGAATGACATCTTCCAAAAAGACTTTGATACAATTACCTTTGCTATGTATCCCATTTATCTGAATGTAGGATTCGGATATTGGTTCTAAATTAATGCCGCTAAAATAAGCCTTCTATACCCCCGCTGAACAACACAAGTGTGGCTCGCGAACCACACTTGTGTTGCTCGTGAGCCGTGCAAGTGTCGCTCATGAGCAATACAAGTGTTGTTTGTGAGCAATATCGACAACACTTGCTACATTGCTTATTGGACGGTTCAGACAGGTATTTACATTTACCAAATACGTCGTCATCCTCTTTATCCGTATCTATAAGAAATAAAATATCACACTCTTTCCAAACTGTCAACAGTTAAAAAACAAGGAAGGGGTAACAAAACTGTTATCAGTTTTGTTACCCCTTGCAATCAATATTCCTGTATTCGAAGGAAACAAAGAAATCAAGTCAATTTATTCTGCTACAACTTCCAGCTCGTCAACAATCAGCGTGCTGTTACCGGCACCCTTGAACGAATCACCATCTTTGCTCGAAGAGCATACAATGGCAAATTTATACTCGCCTGCCGGATCATAATCATTCTTATACTCGAACTCAATATCAAAAGAAACGTATTCAGAAGTGTTTTCTGTAATAGTAGAAGCATAACCTACGATATTTTCAGATGTATTTACATCATGTCCAGTCAAGGTAACCTCCTTACCTTCAGCATCTTTAGCTTTGTATAAGACTGCAACAATAGAACCTTTGTCAACATCTTCTGTCGCAATCACGTTATTATAATCAGATGCATCCAGATAGGTTTCTCCAGCCTGATACTTATACACTCCTTTCAAACGAACAGGTTTTCCATTCAGTCCAACAGTCGAAGTCGGAAGGCCAAACTTTGTACAAGACAAACGATCGCCCATAAGAGCCGGCATCATATCGAACTCACCAATAAATATAGAGCCAGCTGTAATCTTGGGAATCAATGAATTGGGTTTATCAGGATACTCAAAAGTAATCAGCTTAGCAGCAAAAGTACCATCTTCATTAGCCTCTTGTTTCAGCAATGAGCCTCCCAAAATACCTGCTCCTGCTGCACTTGATGCCCATAATTCTTCCGGAAGCAAAGTATCGTTCTTATCACCAACAGTCCAATCTTCGAAAGAATATTTTAGAATATTCTGTGTACCAGATACAGAGACCTTATATGTCTTCGTCTTTCCATAATCCTCGGAAACAACAGTGTAAGTTACAGGACCTCCCGAGAAATCTTGAGCCACACCTGTAGCCGGAGTCACTGTAGCACCTTCGGAAACTGTAATAGTTGGAACCAAAGCTGTGATATCAGCCCCTTCGACAACCTTAAAAGTAATTGTATTATCATCATTGATAACAGGCTGCTCGGTCACAACATCAGTATTATCGAACGTAAAAGTCAAAATATCAGCCCCAGTCTTCTCCGTACCTGTCAATTTAGTACCGGCAAACGTAACTTTAACATCCTGCTCCATCGAACCAAGCATAGCCTTTATGTTCAGATTTAAAGAAAGAGTGCCGTTTGCAACAGAACCCTGAGCTTCAACATCTGCGTCCAAGCCAGCTACTTCTACCTTAACAGTAGTAGTACCAGTAAATGTATATGCATTACCGTTCGGAGTAAGTTCACAATTCAATAATTCAACATCACCTACCGGAATACCCATAAAAGCAAAATCCGTAATAAACAAGTTGATAGCAGTAGTACTAGCCTTTTCTACCATTATTTTCTGATAAGCAGAAGGCATATCCTGTCCCATAACGTTCACTTTCAGTTCTCCCTTGTATCCACCGGCAATCTCATCCTGAATTACCTGTGAATAATCGGCCGGAGTAGAATCATCGTCGCTACAAGCAACGAACAAACTCATTGAACAAATCAATGCAAATAAATAAAATAATCTTTTTTTCATACTTTCTAACCTACTTGATTTTAGTTAATAATATCTCCACAACGGAGACCTTAATTCTTCTATTTTGCATTAAGGGTGCAAAATAACACTTTTTGCATGACTTCCACAAGTTCTTTTCCACAAAAAAGTTGTTCCATTTTTACCATTTTTTTATAAGAGGCCTAAAGAGTTCTATGTTTTAAAAGAATTAAAGAGTAACTAATACCTAGCCTTTTAACTAAATAGCTCCAAAACAAATAGACTGTTTACTTTGTACCATCCTTCAACATTCTGCAAAACTTTTCAAGACTTACGTTCAGATTTCACAAAAAAGCATTATCTTTATAGAAAAAATAAAATCTAACAAAGGCATCAAAGTACACTATAGTTATATATAACCTATTTAAAGCATATCGACTATGTTCAACTCATTTGGAAACATCCTGCGCCTGACCAGCTTTGGCGAATCGCATGGCAAAGGCATCGGAGGTGTTATTGACGGATTTCCCGCCGGTATCACCATTGACATGGATTTCGTACAGAAAGAACTTGACCGGCGTCGTCCCGGACAATCGGACCTTACTACTCCACGCAAAGAGGCCGACAAAGTGGAGTTTCTTTCCGGTATCTTTGAAGGAAAATCTACCGGCTGCCCCATTGGTTTCATCGTATGGAACGAAAACCAACACTCGAACGACTACGACAATCTGAAAGAAGTATACCGTCCCTCGCACGCCGACTACACCTACCGGGTGAAATATGGCATTCGGGATCATCGGGGAGGCGGACGGTCATCGGCCCGCGAAACCATTTCGCGCGTCGTAGCAGGGGCACTGGCCAAACTGGCGTTACGCCAACTTGGCATACGTATTACCGCATATACCTCGCAAGTAGGCCCTATCCGTCTGGAAGAAAACTATACCGCCTACAATCTAGATCTGACAGAAACCAACCCAGTACGTTGCCCTGATCCGGACAAGGCTAAAGAAATGGAACAGCTCATCACCCAAGTGAAAGCCGAAGGCGATACCATAGGCGGAGTCATCACCTGTGTCATCACAGGTTGCCCTGTCGGACTAGGACAGCCCGTTTTCGGCAAACTGCAAGCCGCATTGGCATCGGGTATGCTAAGTATTAATGCAGCCAAAGCTTTCGAATACGGCGACGGATTCAAAGGACTGAAAATGAAAGGATCGGAACAGAACGATGTCTTCTACAACGATGCCGGCCGCATCACCACCCATACCAATCACTCAGGAGGCATACAGGGTGGCATCAGTAACGGTCAAGACATCTACTTCCGCGTAGCCTTCAAACCTGTAGCCACTGTACTTATGGAGCAGCATACCGTCAACATCGACGGACGGGATACTACCCTGAAAGCCCGCGGACGCCACGACCCTTGCGTACTGCCTCGGGCAGTACCCATCGTAGAAGCCATGGCCGCACTGACCATTCTGGACTTCTACCTGATAGACCGGACAACGCAATTGTAAGAGGCCTCTCCTCCGCCCCAAAGAAATGGGAGAAAGGAAACGGCTTACCTTTTATATAATGTATTACTTTTAATCCACCCGCTCCCCCTCCGACGGATCAGGGAGCGGAAAAAGAGTTTTCCTCGCTTATGATCAAGACTTACATTTCTGAAAACGAATCCCGCATGCTGGACGAATTGTTCAGCCTCATCCGTATCCCAAGTATCAGCGCCCAGCCGGAACATCACGACGACATGCTGGCCTGTGCCGAACGCTGGCGTCAGTTGCTGCTGGAAGCAGGTGCCGACGAAGCCATGATGATGCCTTCGCAAGGTAATCCGATGGTTTTTGCTCAAAAGAATGTCAATCCCGAAGCTCCAACCATCCTCATCTATGCCCACTACGACGTAATGCCGGCCGAACCGCTGGAACTGTGGAAAAGCGCCCCCTTCGAACCCGAAGTACGTGACGGGCATATATGGGCACGTGGTGCCGATGACGACAAAGGTCAATCGTTCATCCAGGTGAAAGCATTCGAATATCTTGTAAAGAACAACCTGCTGACTCACAACGTAAAATTCATCTTCGAAGGCGAAGAAGAGATTGGTTCTCCCAGTCTCGAAGCTTTCTGTAAAGACCACCGCGAACTGCTCAAGGCTGACATCATCCTTGTATCCGACACCAGCATGCTGGGTGCCGATCTTCCTTCATTGACTACAGGCCTACGCGGACTGGCTTATTGGGAAATTGAAGTAACCGGTCCTAACCGCGACCTGCATTCCGGACACTTTGGCGGTGCAGTAGCCAACCCCATCAACGTACTGTGCCAGATGATGAGCCGCATTGTCGATGCCGACGGCCGTATCACTGTCCCCGATTTCTACGACGATGTAGAAGAAGTTCCTCAGGCCGAGCGCGACATGATTGCCCACATTCCTTTTGATGAAGAAAAATACAAGGCTGCCATCGGCGTTCGTGAACTGTTTGGCGAAAAAGGATACAGCACACTGGAACGTAACAGCTGCCGGCCATCGTTCGACATCTGCGGCATCTGGGGCGGATACACCGGAGAAGGTTCAAAGACGGTACTCCCTTCTAAAGCTTACGCTAAAGTATCCTGCCGACTTGTTCCGCATCAGGACCACCACAAAATCTCCCAGCTATTTGCCGACTATATTCAAAGCATTGCTCCTGCCACCGTACAGGTAAAAGTCACTCCCATGCATGGCGGCCAGGGTTATGTTTGCCCCATCAGCCTGCCGGCCTATCAGGCAGCGGAGAAAGGTTTTGAGAAAGCTTTCGGCAAGAAGCCGCTGGCCGTACGCCGTGGCGGAAGCATCCCTATTATTTCCACTTTCGAACAGGTATTAGGCATCAAGACCGTTCTGATGGGATTCGGACTGGAAAGCAATGCCATCCACTCGCCCAATGAAAATATACCGCTCGACATCATTCGCAAAGGTATCGAAGCTGTAGTAGAGTTCCACCTGAACTTCCATTAAAGCTGTTGTTCACCCAAAGAATGGTCGGCTAGTACAAAACAACAGACCCGGACAACACCAAAAACAATATCAGTGTTTGTCCGGGTTATTTGTTTCAGACAAGCTGTTCGCTGTCTTTATCTGCCTCATCGCAACTACTTGTCAACAGACAGGCACAGTGTTAGAAAGGTTTTCGGAAACTGCATCCGTTACGCCATTCCGAACAGCCATAAGCAGTCTTTCCTTTTATAACGGTTCCTTTGCCACAGAGCGGACAAGGAGTACCCACCAACTCGTCGGTAGCAGTAGCGACAGGTGTAGCCACAGTCGTAGTAGCTGCTGCAGGAGAAACGGCAGCCGCAGCATCTGCCTTCTTCTTGCGAGGAGCTCGCTTTCCGGTTTCCTTTTTCGGCTTCGCCTCAGAAGCAGCAGCAGACTTCACCGCGCGTCCCGCTTTTTCCACAGAAGGAGTCTGCACGGTAATACGCCGATTACTGCGATCGGCCAAGACGCTGGCCACAATCTCGGCAACCATCTGCTTCAGTTCTTCCAAGAATTGAGCCGCATTATAGGTACGACGTTCTATCTCGCGCAGTTTCTTTTCCCAGATACCAGTCAGTTCGGCACTCTTCAGCAGTTCCTCGTGAATGGTCTGTATCAGCTCTACCCCCGTAGGAGTAGCAATCAGATTTTTCTTTTCTTTCCGGATATAGTTACGCTTGAACAAAGTCTCGATGATGGCCGCACGTGTAGAAGGACGTCCTATGCCATTCTCCTTCAGAGCATCGCGCAGTTCATCGTTATCCACCAGTTTTCCGGCAGTCTCCATAGCCCGCAACAGCGTAGCCTCGGTATACGGACGTGGAGGCTGTGTCCACTTCTCGACCAATTCAGGTACATGAGGTCCACTTTCTCCTTTGACAAAAGCCGGAAGTACCCGGTCTTCATCGCTGCTATCCTTTGTCCCTTCATCATTATTGTCTTGTGCCGAAGCGTTGTAATTGAATACCACCCTCCACCCCGGATCCAATATCTGTTTACCCGAAGTCTTGAACTCAATACCTCCTGTCTCGCCCATAACTGTAGTAGTAGAAAAACGACAATCGGGATAGAAGACGGCAATAAACCGACGGGCTATGAGGTCGAACACACGCCGCTCCAGGTCAGTCAGGTTGACAGGCGGCTGACCGGTAGGAATAATGGCATGATGGTCTGTCACTTTCGAATTGTCGAATACTTTTTTCGACTTGATCAGAGTGGTACCTTCCAGCGGCGCCGTCAGTGTTTCATAACCTCGTAAACCTTTCAGGATAGAAGGACATTTGGGATAAATATCGTCACTCAGGAAGGTCGTATCTACACGAGGATAAGTCGTTATCTTTTTCTCGTAAAGAGACTGGATAGTCTTCAGGGTGTCATCGGCCGAGTAAGCGAACTTCTTGTTACACTCTACTTGCAGCGAAGTCAAATCGAACAGACGAAGCGGAGCTTCCCGACCTTCTTTCTTGGTGACAGAAGTGACAGTAAAAGGCTCGTCCTTAATACGTGCCAGTAATTCCTCACCCCGTACACGGTCGGTAATGGGGTCAATGCCACGGTTTTCTTCCTCTTTCTTAGGCTTCTTACCGGCCGCAATAGCTTCTTGCTGCTTTTCGGCCTCCAAAGCCAGTTCTTCATCACTCTTGCGGATAAGAGCAGAAAAGGACGTGTCGCGATAAACGGTATTGAGAACCCAATACTGTTTGGGGACAAAATGTTGGATTTCGAGCTGACGATTCACAATAAGCGCCAACGTAGGAGTCTGTACCCGCCCGATGGAGAGGACCTGACCATTCTGACCGTACTTCATCGTATACAGGCGTGTAGCATTCATGCCCAACAGCCAGTCGCCAATGGCACGACTCAGGCCGGCTTCGTACAACGGTTGAAAATCGGCAGCATCGCGTAGTTTGGCAAATCCTTCACGGATGGCCTCCTCGGTAAGCGACGATATCCAAAGGCGTTTCACCGGGCACCGGGCACCAGCCTTCTGCATCACCCAGCGTTGGATAAGTTCACCTTCCTGGCCGGCATCACCACAATTGATGATCATATCGGCCTTCTGCATCAGACCTTCAATGACATGAAACTGACGTTCGTAAGTAGGATTACTGATAAGCTTGATGCCAAAACGGGGAGGAATCATAGGCAGATACTCCAATCTCCACGATTTCCAGTCGGGCGTGTATTCGTGCGGCTCTTTCAAGGTACAAAGATGGCCGAATGTCCACGTCACCTGATATCCGTTTCCTTCGATATATCCGTCTTTTTTATCCCTTGCTCCCAGCACGTCGGCAATATCACGTGCCACAGAAGGTTTCTCGGCTATGCAAACTATCATTACTTCTTCAGTTGTTTTTTAGTCGGGCAAAGATACAGATTTAATAAGGAATGAAAAAACGAAGAACTGGAAAATTCGTAGCCTCCAACTGAGGGAATATTTTTACCCAACTGGGGAAAAATATTTCTCCAACTGGGAAATAAATTACAGCTATCTGATAATGAAACAAACGTATTATCACCATTCCCCCACAAACGCATAAATTTTAATGCCCGTTTACCTGCATAAAAAAAGGGCTCCGCCGAGCCCAACCTTTGTTAATTTTAAATCTAATACTATGAAAAACATGCTGCAAAGATAATAATATCTTTGGTTTTTGCAAATATAATACCTAAAAAATATCCAGAATAACATTGATTAAGAAAAAGGGCGGAAATGTAAATACATCCCGCCCTTCTTTAACGATTAAATCAATGAATTATTCTTCATCCATCAAGATCTCCAGAATCTGGCAAGCAGCCTTGGCAACCGAAGTACCGGGGCCAAAGATAGCAAGGCATTAAATTAGGTAATTCGATCAATACCCCGGATTATTTTTAGCCTCTAACTTCGGATTACTCTGCAATTCGACCAAAGGAATGGGCAACAACTCATGTTTGCCGCTGACAAAGTTTTGGTAAGCAGGATAAGGTTTGTTTTCCTTCTTGTTCACCGAACTATTCTCACCGAAAAGTTTCAGAGCATCGGCCAACACCCCCCAGCGAATGAGGTCAAATTTACGCTGTCCTTCAAAAGATAATTCAAAGCCACGCTCCCAATAAAGAGCCGTGCGAAAACGTCCCTGTTCATCACCGTCAGTAATGAAAGGCAGATCATGTGTTTTTTTGCGGACAGCCATCAGTTGATCGTAGTTGGCCGATGTATAAGAAGTGGCTCCAGCACGTTGACGTACACTATTTAACAACATCCAAGCCTGTTCTGTCTTTCCCACTTCGTTGTAGGCTTCCGCTGCCATCAACACTACATCGGCATAGCGCAAGACACAATAGTTCACGTCACCATAGTTCATATTTTTGTTACGGCTTTCAGGAGCCATCCATTCTCTACGCCACTTACCTGGATACCAAGAACCGGCACCGCGTTCTTCCTTTACATGCTGCTTGTTTTTCCAAGCAAAACGATAAGTACAGATACTCACATCGCGACGCACATCGCCTTCCTCAAAAAAGTTCTTCCACTCAGGCACAGTAATAAAAAAACCGTTGGCTCTCCCCATATAGTTGGCTGATTCAGAAGAAGCAATCCCCGTAGGTTCGGCCACCAGCGGACCGTTGTAAATGCCCCATGCGCCCCCGTTACGACTGCCTTGCTGGTGATAGAACGAAATTTCGAACAGACTCTCCTTACTATTAAGCACACCTTCAGAAAAGCCTTTGAAAAGAGCTTCATAACCACCTTCATAGAAGCCATGGTAACCATTTGCCTGAAAAGCATCCCACTCTGTAAGGGCTGCTTCAAAATACGTTTTACGGGTACTTTCATCGGGACACGACAGTTTTCCATCTAACTGTAAGCTATAACCGGCACGTTGCAAATAAACACGCATCAGCAGAGCACGAGCGGCACCTTGCGTCACCCGTTCTGGACTGGACGAAGCCGTAGCCCAGTCCAGGTTATTCTTAGCAAAGTCCAAGTCAGCAATAATCTGATCGTAGATTTCCTCACGGCTCACTCGGGCACCGAATGCCTCATCGTAACTGGCCGAGTAGGAAGTCTTGAAAGGCACATCACCCCAACTCTTTACCAAATCGAAAGCTAGGAAGGCACGCAGGAAACGGGCTTCGGCATCGAGTGCTTTCAGTTTCTGACTGTCAGCATAGGCGGACATATTCTCTATGCCGTCAATAGCCATATTAGCCCGGTCAATGCCCTGGTACTTCAACAGCCAAAGCATTCTGACCCATTCGTTGGTGGGGTTCACCGTGTAGTGCACCATATCCTTAATCTGATTGTCCGAACCGGTGCGGGCCAAATAATATGTATCGTCCGATGCCATGGATGCCATTTCGTACCAGCCATAGTGGCGATAGTCTGAAATAGAATTGTAGATACCCAAGACGGCCATTTCGGCCTTGGCCTCCGTACTGAAGAAGCCGTCCTTGTCATAACTCGAATTTGGGGTCTCTGTCAGCATATCCTCGCACGATGTGAACGAAACAGCCAGCAGAGCAAATGCTATATATAATAATGTGTATTTTTTCATTGCTATCATTTATTTATTGAAGTTAGAATGCGATGTTTACACCGAAAATGAAAGAACGGCTACGTGGATAGGAACCGAAGTCCACACCGGGAGTCAGCGGGCTACGCATGTTGTTCACTTCGGGGTCGAAGCCTGTGTAGGGTGTCCATGTGAAGAGATTGTTGCCGGTGGCATACACACGCAGGTTGCTCAGCTTTATTTTCTTTATCAACTGTTTAGGAAACGTATAGCCCAAAGTCACGTTGCTCAAGCGCAGGAAAGAAGCATCTTCCACTGCCCACGAATGAATGTATTTGTTACCCTCCTGATTGTCATGCCAGGAAGCAACACTCTTACCTTGGTTCATAGCAGCCAGTTCGGCAGGGTCGGTCACCCGTTCGCCTCGGTCGTTGATGGTCATCCAGCGGTTGTGGCTGTTCATCACATTCAGGGCATTGTAATTTTCGCGTCCCACCTTGCTTGTCACCAACTTAGTGGCATTCAGTACTTCATTGCCATAGCTGAAGGTGAAGAATATACTTAGGTCGAACCCTTTGTAGGCGAAGTTGTTGTTCAAACCGCCATAAAACTTAGGCGAGGCATTGCCTATGACCGTCTTGTCGTTCTCGTCTATCACGTCGTTTCCGTCCATGTTGCGGAACTTCCAGTCGCCCGGCTGCACTGTGTTGCGGTTGCCATAGCATGCCACACCGTCCTTCAGGGTGTAGGTTTTGGTAGTGGGGGCGTAGTCGAAGTCGTCTACCTGATAGAGTCCATCGGTGATAAAGCCATAGAACTGGCCGATGGGTTCGCCCACAGCCAAGCGGTGAGTATTCTGATTGTAGCCGAACTTAGCCTCGAACAGCTGCACCTCCTCACCGGTCAATGCCTCAACGGTGTTCTTGTTGTGCGAGAAGGTCAGCGTAGTATTCCACGAGAAGTCCTTCGTAACGATATTCTGCGTATTGACAGTCAGGTCGATACCCACATTCTTTGTCTCGCCGGCATTGACCATCATCGTTTCATAGCCCGACGACATGGGCAGACGGGTGCTCAGCAACAAGTCGCTACTACGGTTGATATAGAACTCGGGCGAAACGGTAATGCGCTGTTCCAAGAAACCGAAGTCGAAACCCATGTTGAACGTCTTGTTGGCCTCCCACTTCAGGTCTTTATTCGGAATGACACTCGAAGCATAACCCGGCACCAGAGCATCGCCCATGGCAGTAAGCACGGAACTGAACAGTGCCAGACTGTTATAGCTGCCTATGCGGTTGTTTCCTGCCAAACCGTAACCGATGCGGAACTTCAGGTCGGAGAAGATATTGAGCTTCTTGATGAATTCCTCCTCACCCAGACGCCAGGCGGCAGATACGGCAGGGAAAATGCCCCACTTGTTGTCGGCACTGAACTTGGACGAGCCGTCGGCACGCAGAGTAGCACTCAGCAGGTACTTGTCCTTATAGTCATAGTTGACACGGGCGAAGAAAGAGAGCAGGTTATCATCATCATTCAGATAAGAATCAGACGCCGAAGGTGTACCGATACCCATGTCATCCAACTGGAAGTCATCGGTAGGCAAATTACTAACCTCGGTGTGAACATAACGTTCCCAACGGTGCACATACTCCTGCCCCAGTTGGGCGGTCAGCTTGTGCGCTTTCTGGAAACGGGTTTCGTAAGTCAGCACGTTCGAGGTCTGAAAACTGCCATCTTCCGTATTACGGATAGAGCCATAAGTACCGTTACGGCGTCCCATGATGGACTGGTCGCCATAAAACAGCTCGCGGCGTTGCGTACGGTAACGCATACCGGTGTTGTTGCGAAAAGTCAACCCCTTCATTATTTTATAGGTCAATCCGCCATTAGCCTGTAGCGTGCGGATTTCGCGGTCGTCTTTTTCTTCAGCTGCGTTTATCAACGGATTCTGCATCACATTGCCGGCCTCATCGGTCAGCAGCGGATCTTCACCCATCAGCAGTTCGTCATCGCTGCCCTTAATGCCGATAGTAGGACGGTATTGCAGAATCTGTGCCATCTTGTTGAAGCGGGCATCCGTGTTGCTGCCGCCTTCGTTAGTACCGTTGCCTGCCACGCCTGCTCCGTAAATACTACGATAGTCGAAGTTGATGCGTGCAGTAACGCTGAGTTTGTCGTTCACCTTGCCGTTCACACCCAGAGTAATGTTGTGGCGCTCGCTGCCGCTGTATACCATGGCTCCCTCATCCTTGTTGTAGCTATAGGCCAGGTTGTACTTCACCGCTTCGCTGCCACCGTTCACGCCTACACGGTAGTTCTGCGTCAGCGTGGTGCGTCCCATGGTTTCGTCCAGCCAGTCAATGCCGGGACGGTTGCCATAGTTTTCGTGCAGTTCCAGGAAGCTGCCGTAGCGGTTCTGCCAGGCGGTCATGGTTTCTTCGGGGGTGGAGGTCAGCCCCACGGTGCGTTCATAGTCGGCCAGCACAAACTCTTCGGTACTCAGCACGTCGAGCTTGTTGGCAAGCTTGCGGAAGCCCACATAGGCGTCAAACGTCACCTGTCCTTTGCCCTCCATGCTCTTGCCACTCTTGGTCGTGATGAGTACCACACCGTTGGCACCCCGGGCACCGTAGATGGCGGTGGCAGAAGCGTCCTTCAGCACGTCGATGCTCTCAATGTCGGCGGGGTCGAGGCTGGACATACCGTCCTCTGTGGGGAAACCATCTATCACATAAAGAGGCTCATTGCTCTGAGTAATGGAGATGCCGCCACGCACACGAATGGAAGCCTCTGCACCCGGCTGACCGTCGGTCTGTACAATCTGCACACCCGCCATGCGTCCGGCCAATGCCTGTGTAGCATCCGAAGTGGGCACTTTCATTAGATCCTCACTCTTGATAGAGGCTACGGAACCGGTCAGGTCCTTGCGCTTCACAGTAGCATAGCCCACAACAACCACTTCTTCAAGCAACTGGTTGTCAGCCTCCAGCGTCACATCAATCTTACTACGTCCCTTCACAGGCACTTCTATGGTTTTCATACCGATGTAAGAAAACACCAATACGTCTTTCTTGGCATCATTGACGGTTATGGTGTAGTTTCCGTTCATATCGGTGATGGTGCCCACGCCCGCCGCACCTTTGAGGCTGACGTTTCCGCCTATCACTTCCAAATTTTCATTGTCCATCACTCTACCGGTGACGGTCAGGCTTTGCGCACGAAGACCGGTGATGCCTACCACCAACAGCAAAGCTAAGATAAGATTTCTCATTGTTGTTTAAATATTAATAGAATTTTAAATGAATTATTTCCATGCTGACATTCAAAAAAGATTAAAGAAAAGCCCGACAAACGCCCTCTATTTCTTTTGAATGCTTTTATAAATATGCTTTGTTTAATATTGTTCGGCACCAGCAAGATTGTAATACAGTCTATCTTTCTGCCCATCCACCTCAACTTCTACCACGATGCGGCCATCACCAGCTTCAGCAAGTGAAGCATGAATGGTTGTGTTATCCGCCTGCTTGCGCGGGCAGATAACGGTGACATAACGAACAGGGTTTTCATCGTTCTTCTTTACATTGAAAGAGAATGCCGGACGGCGAATGCGTTCGCGATAAGCCACTGAGTACCATCCTTCCTCCTCTACCATCTCCATCGGATGAGCCGAGAAGCACTGCAACCGCACATTGCTCTCACCATCGTAGTGGGTAGTCAGGCGGTTTTGTTCGCGACTGACCTCCACTGCCCCGTCGCACAACTGATAGTGCAGGTTTACCGTACCTGTTGCCGGACCGATAGCCTCGTCCACCAACACGAAGTAACTGCCTCTGACAAAGAACACCGAACGTCGGTGAAGCAAACCGGAATATCCTGGATTCTCTGTTACCAATATCCGAGTATCACCCTCCGCCTTCCACAGGCGGGTGACAGATTGGGTTGTCTCCAGATTGCGGTTGTCGAGCGTCAGCGTGTTGTGTACAGCAGTCTGCCGAAACCAGTTACGCTGTTTCCACACTTCCTCATCGCCTCCGAACACATAGCAGCCCGAGTCGGGAAAGAGGTTCTTTCCGCCCGACCACAATTCAAAGGTACCGTTGTCCGGCTGACAATGCCATTCTCCCTTCGGACCAGCCTTGAGCACCATCACCGTAGCATCTTCCTTCCACCCGTTGCGTAAGGTGAAGAAACCAGTGACAGGCGAAGCATACGACAGATGAATGGGACACCGCCCTTCCTTGCCCTGCGTAGCAAAGTAGCGCAACTGCTCATCATCAGGGAACTGGGCAGACCATCTCTTAAAACTCTTGACAAAACTGTAGGGAGCCGACCGCCTTCCGTCGCTAAAACAGGGAACAGTATAGTCGGGAAACAGGGTGTTCAGGTAGAAGTGCATCATCTGGTGAATGGTCTCAACATATGAGTCGGGAAAATCCTCACGAAAGCCATTAGCATCGGCCATGGATAGTGCCTGGCTAAATATGTCAATAGCCGCAGCATGGTATCCCAAATCAAGTTCATACTGTCCACCGTCGGCATAGACCTGCTTCCTGATTTCACGGTTCAGAACATCTATGCCACTCTGACGCCACCGGGAGGCTTCGGCAAATTCGGGAAAGAAGATACCTGCATTGAGCACGTACTGGGCCTCGAACAACAAATGATTGCCCTCGGCAGAATAGTTTTCCTGAACGTGCACGGCATGCTTGTGATAGTTCACCAAAAACTCCGTAAGGAATGCAGGCGTGAAATACCGGGAAGGAAGGAACAGCAGGAACTGATCTATCTGGTCTTTCAAGCGAATACCCGTCTCCAGCGGACGCCAAGCAAAACGCACGTTTTCGACTTCGCCCTTCACACTGTCCACATCGGCCAGCTCATACAAATCGGGATTTATCTTCACCAACGGGTTCTTACGAATCCAGTCCACGTACTGCAATACCCATTCGCGAGCATACTTCTCATCACCCGTCACCCGGTAAGCCTTACCCATGGGAATGAACCATTTATGACGATGAAGCTGCCAGCGCAATTCGTTGTCGCGCACCGGCCAGTATTTCCAATCAATATCCTTGCCGTAGTTGAAGGACGGTTGATAACCGGTATGCACAAAGAATGTGTGCTCCAGGGCCTCATCAGCCCACTTCCGCTCGGTGGGACTGAGAGTCACTTTATTCAAATCCAAAGCCGGATAAACCACACCGGCACGTTGCCGAAAATAGTCCAACAGAGCTTGAGCGGCTTTCTTCCAGTTTCCGCGACCGTAAGCTTCCTTCACCTGCTCCAACCCCGGATAATCCAAGTTGAGCAGTGCAAAAGCTTCCTTGTTCAACGACTGAGCCTGAAGAACCATAAAGGTTAACGGCAAAGCAAGCAGTAAAGCATATATACGTTTCATTAATTTGAAGTTACAATAATTACTATCATTTATTTATAAGTTCATCACATTATTTCATCCGTGTCATTTGTTTCATCCCCCATCACCTGTTCCGTGTCATGACAGGCGTTTTGTCTACCGCTTCCTGCACCTGCCACACACCGTCGGTTTCATCGTAGAGTACGGAAGAAGAGGCATAGCGACGCATGTAAGGTGTGCCACCAATCTGCGGATTGTCTGTCCCCAGGCTGAACACCACGGGAACGGCATCGTGAGTCACCTCCAGCGCGGCCGGTTGCGAGGCATCGAGCACGGCGCGTATGTTCCAGTCGCCCACCTCAAAGATGTGATTGCCAGTGCTGCGCAACAAAGGTATATCGGCACCCGTATGCCCCACCCGAACGACAGCCAGAAAACGCGCTGCACTACTGCCTTCCACCGTAGCAGTGAGGTGCCACTGATTGGGCGTAGCGGTCGTAATCTGTGCGGGCGGCACTCGGAACCGGTCCGTCTGACTCAAACTGAACGGCTCTCCACAAAACAACTGCGTCACCGCCACATAACTGCCATCGGCTCCAGCTGTAGTGAGCATCTGTTGTTCTTCGTCGATGCTGAAACGCACCGGGCTATGCAACAACCACTCCCAACGCACAGGCTCGGAAGCCTCCAACTCATCGTAAACAAGCAATATGTCTGGATGCAACATCAATACATGCCTCCGATAGCAATTCAACGGAGTGTCACCGAAACCATTTTCCGGTGTCTGGCTAATACCAGCCTGCTCGAAAGCAGAGACCCACATGGGGTCATCGGACACGCCACAATAAGCATGTGAAGCATCGCCCAAGCAATAACTGATATGACTGCCTCCCAAGGCACGGACTACGCTGCCATATCCTTTCGTGGAATAGGGCTGTCCTATACCATTGACCAACAGCGTATTGTGCGCACGGCTATGACGATAGGACATCAGGTTGTGGGCATCGCTGAAATTCTGATAATAACCAGTACTGCGATAAACGGGCTGCCCCTCATAGAGCAGATTGAACGCATTCTGGCTGGCCGTTGTATGACTACCCGAACCGAATGTGCTGGAACGGAACGATAAAGCCAAATCATCATCCGTACTCCCCGGATGACTGTGCATGGCCACTTCGCCCGTATCCTCATACCACAACATTTTGGACGCATCGGCGGGGAAAACCGTATCGTAAGTGCGGTCGGCACACATGCGGTAAAGGCGCAGCTCATAGTCCTGAGCCACCAGGTCGGCACACTCGGCGGCATACCAGCCCGCATAAGCATCGCCAGTTTCGCGAGCCAAATAATCGGCAAAGGCAGCTGTTAGCCGGTTAGGGGTGTCGCCCTGCTCGCTGGCATCGCCAAAACCATTGCTGGCCGAATGAGGCGGGAAGCTATAAACCAAGGCCTGGCCGGAAGCACGATACCAAGGATGCCCAAGGAAGTCGAAACGAGCCACATAGGAAAGCAAAGCCGGCATATAAGCCAGTGTATGAACATTGGCCGGGAAATAGCCCGTTCCGTTGTGCCACAGACCATCAAGATTGAAACCACCGGCCGGAGCACGGGCCGTCCACAGCTCATAATAGTATTCCAGCATAGGTAACACTTCACTGCCATAAACCGGATGGTCGTAAAGCAAGAAGGCTATCTGGAAGTAAGTACGCATGTTCTGCTGCCAAAAATGATTGTCAAATATATGATTTTCCTGATAACCCAAGTTTTCTTTATAATAACGGCGCAAGACACGCATCAGCAACTCTTCGGCTGCCGAACGTTCTGCCGGGTCAAGTCTGTCGTGAAGCAAGTCGTAAGCCAAAAGGCAACATATAGCCACATCGGACGAGGTGAAATTGTCGGCAAACAACTGCCCGTCGGATGGAGAAGCCATGCAAAATGCCTCCAACATTTCGTGCAGCTTGTCCGCATAGCACGACTGGAGCGTGAGGTAGGCTGCCTGATAGAGCCAAAAAGCCTGTGCCTTCAAGACAGATGCCTGGGAACAAAGATCGCCCAAAGCCTGATAATTGGTGTCTAAAGCTGTTGCCGCGCGTGTCAACAAAGCCTTATATTCGGAATGGGAAGCCACTTTACGACGCGCCTCGTCAATACGAGGAGCCAGAAAACAATACAGACGCGGATAATCACGCGGCGCGTTGCAAACAAAATCGGCAAAGGAAGGGGTGACAAACACAGCTTCGTCACCTGTTACCTCGAAAGCGATGGCCTCACTCCATTCACTTGCGACTGTCCCATCGGCGGCACAAGAGCGAAAGCGCCAGTACCATGTGCCCGCCTTTAGAACGCGGTGGGGATTGAAGAAGCATCCCGTCTGCAAAGTGGAAACAAGGGTCTCAGACGTATTGAACGATGCGCTAGACGAAAGGGCAAACTCCAGCATCTCGCCCGTCTTCTGGCTTTGGGGCACTATGAGGGGAGCCGGGTTAATCATCAGCTCGTTATCGGCCTTCGGATAAGGCTGTGTGCGTATCTTGTCGCGATAGGCATCAGGAACCTCGACAGCGGGTACTTCCTGTGGTTCGTCGGTCGGAGGAAGCGAATCAGACGTACAAGCGGCCAAAGAGAAAAGAAGGGCTATGAGAAAGACATGTTTCATGATCATACTATAAGAAAAATGTACCCAATCACTACAGAGATTACACGAATTACTACAGATTATCCAATCGAAGTTCCGTTATTATAAACAAGCATCTGTAAAAATCCGTATAATTCTGTAGTGAATGG
This sequence comes from Bacteroides sp. ET489, assembly GCF_030518095.1. NCBI lineage: Bacteria > Pseudomonadati > Bacteroidota > Bacteroidia > Bacteroidales > Bacteroidaceae > Bacteroides > Bacteroides sp. ET489. The sequence continues at coordinate 2,364 of NZ_JAULLJ010000025.1, read as the reverse complement.
AAATACTGGAATATAGAGAAATAGAATAGTTCAGGTCAGGAATTGCGGCTATCCGAGCGGACTTCCGCCCTCCTCTTCGCTTCCGCCACTGCCGGTTCCGCCTGTTGCGCTTTTTTCTTCGCCATTCCAACGCGTCCAACGCACGCTGGCGGGAGCCAGGTTACGCGTCACAGCACGGCCCTGCGTATAATGGGTTTCGGGGGTGAAGCGGATGCGAGTCAATTCGATGTCCTCGGCGGTCACCTTGTCGGGCGTGTCCTGCCCGCCCTTGCGTGCGGCAATGGTGTAGCGGAAGAAACCGATGTCCTGCAGATGGACGCTGCGACCGGCGTTCATGCCACGCGCCATGACACTGGGCAGCACCGACAGCACAGCCAGCACGTCGGCCTTGTGTACGGTAGACATTTCCATGATTTGTTCCACCAGTTCATCCGTCTCCATAGGACGGTCGGTAATAACGGCGTAAGGATAGTACTTGCCGTTGGATTTCAATTGTTTGGGTTTGAAATATGCCATAGTCTTTCAGATTTTCACCTCTTGCAGAAGAGGCAGTTAAACATTTGGTTTTCTGTGTCATTCTATAGTAATCGACGACACGGCGACCCGTAGGGTACGATACGGCGACCCGTTAGGCACCAGACGGCGGTCCGTAGGATACGAGACGCCGTGTCGTCGGCAAGGCTTCGAGGGGGGGGAAGTTATTCGAAGATGGTCAGCATCGGGCGGATAAAGCCTCTGGTGCTATAGGCTGCATCGGCCTGGCCAGCCTGACACGTATATGCTGAAGCCTCGGCTGCTGCAACATTGCCATTTCCAATGGTAAATACAGAGAATTTAAGACCCGAGTTGATGGTACTCGACAACAGATACCATCCGTTTGAAGCAACGGCTGCATCACTGCCAGGATTGGTCAAGAAGCTTTGTGGAGTCACGATTTTGGCAAGTTCGGCATCGGCCTCTTCACCAAAGATTTTTCCAGTCAACACCTCCAGCTGCTTATAGGTTGGGATATACCAGGAACTGATGTTAGCACCTGCAACGGGGTTGCTCGCCAGCCATTCATTGTATTTGGTATAAACACCACCTGTAAAGTCCTTGCAAACGCCTGTGGCGGAATTCAGCAGATAATCCGTGGCTGTGAAACCTTGGAAAGTAGTGGCCGACGCGGTCAGAGTCGGAAATGCTTCTACATCGGAGGCCGTCAGATTTATGCGAGGCGTTGCATTGCCCAATGCCACTGCATAAGCCTTGATAGTCTTGGTCGCATAGCTTTCGCCATAGCTGGCAGAAGTATCATCGGTACCTGATATTGCCATGGAAAACACCACAGCCACAGCATCTGTTGCCTCAGCCACCACTTCGCCCTGAGCATTGATATAGGCGCCTACCTTCAGTTCGCCTGCCGGCTGGGGTTCTTCGGGGTCAGTTTCTTCACCCTCGAAGGCATCATCTATCACAACTTCCACCTTAATTTTGTCATCGCCCGGTTCTTCACTCGGCTTCAGGCTGACACTAGTGTTACTTTGAAGGCTCTTCATTTGGTCAGAAGTAAGCTGGATACTCTTGGTAGAGGTTCCGTCTTCATTGCTGAAAGTGATAGTAGAAGTACGGTCTTCTTCGGCTACAGTAGCCAGCACATAGCAATAGAAAGCAAACTCACCATCAGTCAACACAGGCACGTAGCTATCGACAGTAGCCTGAAGCTGTCCCTTTGTAGTAGCCTTTCCCGTAGCAACGTTGAATCCGGCTCCTGCATAGAGATTAGGATTGATGCGAGTAAGACCCGTCAGGCCCAATGCTTCCACGTCAGCAGTCTTCACGGCAATGCGAGTGAAGGGACGCTTCAAGGTAACGCTACCTGACAAATCGCCGGTTTCCACGGCTGCGCAGAAGGCATCGGCGGCAGGATTGTTGAACAAGTCGTTGGTTTTGTTCAAACGATAGGTAATGTTGGTCAAAGCATCGGCCTTATAGATGGTGGTCGAAGTAGACGTATAGTCGTCACCGGCCACATAGTCGGCCCAGAACAGATACTGGGCAGCATCGGCATTCTTTTCAAACTCAAAGGTAGCCTTTCCGGCAGTCACGGGCTGCACCATGCGGGTGCCTTCGATGACTGTCCCTTCGCTGTCCACTGCTTCCATGATGCAACGCATCACATATCCCTGTACATCAGCCACTGCACGCGTATCGGGTGTGGCACCGCTTACATTCACTGAGAGAACGACTTTACCGCCGTTGGTTTCATTGCTGGAAATGATTTCCTCCTGACTGCACGCTGCCATAAAGAGCAGGGTGAACACAGCCATCACTGAATAGAAAAAGTTCTTTTTCATGGTTACTTAAAAGTTTTATTTGTATATA
>NZ_JAULLJ010000024.1:0-62104 GCF_030518095.1 Bacteroides sp. ET489 | reverse complement strand
ACGGGAACCGCACCGATAAAGAGGAACATCCTCAACCGGTTGGTCAGACCGCAGGCGTGTTCAGGTAGAAGAATACGGCAGTACCTATCAGGATGAGGCCCAATACTCCGTAGAACCAGCGTGCCTGTCGGCGTCCGACGTTGTTGACGATGAACTGCGTGTTGCGCGCCGTGAAGAACCAGTCCCAATTGAAAAGAGCAGCCAGCAGAGCTGTAACTCCGGCGGCCGCAAAAATGCCTTGTATGATGTATTGACTCATGGTGCGCGGTTTTATCCGAGTTCTTCCATGGTCACTTTACGGGCACCGTTTTCTACCTCTTCGATGGTGACTTTGATGGTGTTGCCGGGCAGCAACTCTTCGATGAGTTCGGGCCATTCGATGAAGCAGAGCGCACCGCTGTAGAAATAGTCTTCGTATCCCATGTCATATACTTCTTCGAGTTTCTTGATGCGATAGAAGTCGAAATGGTAGATCAGTTCACCGGCGATGTCTGAACGGTATTCGTTGACAATGGCAAAGGTGGGCGATGTGATGACGTCCGATACTCCCAGCTCTTCGCAGATGGCTTTGATGAAAGTGGTTTTTCCTGCTCCCATTTTCCCGTAGAGGGCAAAGACGGTGTTGTCGCCCATGGCTTCGATGAACTGGCGGGCGGCTTCGTGAATCTGGTCTAATGACTGAATTGTTATTTCCATATCTGATATGTTTTAATTGAACGATGTTTGTTTCCCAACCGTATCGTACTTGCTCCTGACGTCGGGGGTATTATTTCCTTTCCTGCGGAACGGCGGCTGGGCTTTTCTTCCGCAAATATAGCCAAAAACTCTTTCCAGCCTTGCAAAGCGCATAGATAATGATGGAAAAGAAGATGATGGAGGCTCCCGACGGCACGTTGAGGTAGAACGAAATCAGCAGTCCGCCTAGGCAGCTGAGGTAACCTATACCGATGGACAGCCAGATAATCTGGTGAAAGCGGTAGGAAAAAAGATTGGCCGTCATCTGCGGAATGGTGAGCAGCGAGATGACGAGCACAATGCCTACCATGCGCAGGCAGGCCACGATGGACAGGGCTATGAACATCATCATCGCATATTCGAACAGTTGTACGGGGATGCCTTGCGAACGGGCAAACTCGCGGTCGAAAGCTACGTAGACAATGGGCCGCAGGTAGAGTGCAAAGAAAAGGGTGAGCACCGCAGCCAGTGCTGCCAGCAGGGCAATATCGGCCAGCGTGATGGTGAGGATGTTGCCAAACAGATAGGCCGAGAGGTCGGGCGCAAAACCGGGCGAAAGGAAAGTGAACATGATGCCTAGCGCCATGCCCAACGTCCAGAAGACGGCGATGGCCGAGTCTTCGCGCATGTCTTTCCGTTTGCTGAGCCATTCGACACCGAAGGCCGACAGTACTGCAAACAGGGCGGCGGAAAGGATGGGTGGGATGCCGGTGTACAGTCCCAGTCCGATGCCTCCGAACGAAGCATGGGTCAGACCACCGCTGATGAACACCAGCCGACGGGTGACGATGTACGTGCCCACCATGCCGCAGACGATACTTGCCAGCAGGCTGCCGATGAGGGCATGTTGGAAAAAGGTATATTGCAACAGATCCATGTTCATTAATGGTATATGATGAATGGTAAATGGTTAATGGTGAAGGTCTGTATTGACTTGCGGCTCCTTCTTATTCCATTTGCCTCCTTTTAACTTTTTACTTTTTGTGCGGGTTGGCTCTCAGTTCGCCGACAACGAGGAACACTTCATCCTTCAGGTTGTCCGGCAAGGCAATGCCGCGCAGTTGCAGGCTGCGTACCCAGCCAGCCACGTCTTCGTCCTGCATGGTGTAGAAGATGTCGCGGAATTCGTCTTCCTGCTGAGGGGTATACGAGTCAGGTGCCACGCCGGCGTATTTATCCAGTTCTTCGTCGTCGTAGTATTCTATTTTCCGGCTGACAGCTGCCAGCAGGCTTTCTTTCTCGCAGACTTCGTGCTGCCCGCAGCATTCGCTGTCCACTTCAACCACTTCGGGCATGGCTTCGAGTTCTCCGCTTTCTACCTGACGGCGCAGGCGGCGGTTGTGTATTACTCCGGCTACGGCTGCTACCACGGCCAGAACTATCAGACTAACAATCAGTATCCACATACCTTATTTAATATATAGAGTGTCGCAAAGATACACAGATTTTGGGCATGAAGAGGCATGACAGCCTTAAAAAAGCGGAAACACACTGTCCTTTTCAGCTTTCTGTGCCTTCGGTGATGCGGAAACCTGCCACTTGCAGGTCTTTCCAGTAGTTGGGGTACGACTTGGACACTACCTGCGGATGGTTGATGCGGATGTCGGGACGCACCAGGCAGGCCGGGGCAAAGGCCATGGCCATGCGATGGTCTTCGTAGGTGTCGATGGCGGGAGCGTCGGAGGCGGGGCAGCGTTCGCCGTCCCATGTCAGGATGCTGTCTTGCTCGGAGCGTACCACGTAACCCAGTTTGCGCAACTCGGTGATGAGGGCGCAGATGCGGTCGGTCTCTTTGATTTTCAGGGTTTGCAGACCTGTGAAACGGAAGGGGATGCCTTTCAGACAGCAGGTCACGACGAAGGTTTGTGCCAGGTCGGGGATGTCGGTCATGTCTTCGTCGAGGCGGTCGGCACAAGTGGAGGTACGGGTCAGGCGTACGCCCTGTGTCGTGTATTCGGTGTGGATGCCCAGTCGGGCAAAGACTTCGGCTCCGCGACTGTCGCCCTGATGGCTGTGCGGCAACAGGCCGGGCAGTTCGATGCAGGGGGCGGCAGTAGTGTCGTCGGTGTTGCTACTCCAAAGGGCCAGCATTTCGTACCAGTAGGAAGCGGCGCTCCAGTCGCTTTCTACCGTGAAGGGGACGTCCTGGTAACTGCCTGGCTCTACCTTGATGCGGTCGGGGGCGGTCCATTGGGCATTGGCTCCGAAGCTGTGCATCAGTTGCAAGGTCAGGTTGATGTAGGGGCGTGAGATGATGTCGCCTGTCAGATGCAGCTCCAGCCCGCGGGGCAGCACGGGACCTATCATCAGTAAGGCCGATATGTATTGCGAGCTGACGTTTCCAGCCAGTTCGATTTCGTGTCCTTGCAGGCGGCTGCCGGTGATGTGCAGGGGCGGAAATCCTTCGTTAGCGATGTAGTCGATTTGTGCTCCCAGTGTGCGCAGGGCATCCACCAAGATGCGGATGGGACGTTGCTGCATACGCTCGGTGCCGGTGATGACGCGTGTGCCGGGCGTCACACTGAGGTAAGCGGTGAGGAAGCGCATGGCGGTTCCGGCAGCCATGATGTCGATGTGTTGAGGATGTCCGTCGAGGGCACGAACCATGACGCGCGTGTCGTCGCAGTCGCTCAGGTTGGCGGGCAGTGTCGTGCCGCCCGAGAGGGCGTGCAGGATAAGGGCACGGTTGCTGATGCTTTTCGAAGCAGGCAGCTGTATGGTGGCGTTCAGGCTGTCGGGGCGGGTCAGTAGGTATTGCATAGGGTTGTATTTGCTAAAGGGTTATCGTATAAAATGAGTGTTCGTTTGCGGATTACTGTGCGGCAGGTTGTAGCACCTCCCAAAACCTCTGTGGCAAGTGTATGTTTTCCACATCGACAGCATCACGGAACAGCGGAGCTATTTCGGCAGGACGGAATCCGGCAATGCCGCAGCCTATTTCGGTGACGAGGAATGTCAGTTCGGGGTGTTGGCGGGCGAAGCTGATAAATTCGTCCACATAGGGCTTGATGCGGTCGGGGCCTCCGTGCATGGTCGGGATGCCGTAGGTCTGTCCTTGCAGGCCGGTGCCCTGACCCCAGATGGCTCCCCACTTTTTCCAGGCCAGCAGTGCGGCACCTCCGCCGTGGTGGCCTTCGAGGTTGCTTCCGAAAACGAATATTTCACCGGGCTGTAACTCGGTGATGCGGGGTGACGTGATTCTTCCGTTCATGGCGATTGCTTTTAAGGGTGTTGTTTATTTCATGCCTCGGGCCTTGTAAATCAGCTCCTTGGCGTTGTTGATACTTTGGAATTTCTCTTCGGCTGCCTTCTTGATGTCTTCGCCCAGCGTAGCTACGCGGTCGGGGTGGTGCTTCAGGGCAAGGCGGCGATAAGCGGCGCGTACTTCGTCGTTGGAGGCCGATGGATCGATTTCGAGCACTTTGTAGGCTTCTTCCAGCGAAGTGCCGCCCATGTTGAGCATCGACTCCACTTCTTTCGCCGACAGTCCCATGTAAATGGCTACTTCCTTCAGCGCCTCTAACTCTGCCGTGCAGACGTGGCCGTCACTTTTGGCAATGTTGGCCAGGAAGGCGAGTAGTTGCAACCGTTCTTCATAGCTCAGGTTGGCGGCTATCTGCTGTCCGCAGTCGTGTATCGTATTCTTGAAGGCCATCGGATCCTGACTGTCCATACGCTTGCGCTGTTCGAAGAGGTTCAGCAGAATCTGCTGTCCTTCGCTGACGGCTGCTTCGCCGAAATTGGTGCGCAGAAAGTTGCGTACGTACTCCATTTCGCTGTGCATGATGCGACCGTCGGCCTTGATGATGTACGACGCCATGACAAGCATGGAGAAGAGAAAGCTGTTGCGCTGTCCCCGGTATGTGTCGTTGGCCGTCTGATATTCGTCACCGTAATAACTGCCTTGTGTGGCGGGGCGGTCGAGGTCGAACAACGACCCTACTGCAAATCCTGCCAGTGCGCCCAGCGGTCCTCCGGCCATAAAGCCGATGATGCCGCCAATCCATTTTCCTGCTCCCATAGTTCTTTCTGATGTTTTTTAAATGTTCATTTTTCCTGTTTTCCGGTTCCGTTTCCCGATTCTTGCTTGATAGGACGTATTTAGTTGGTAAACAATCTGTTAACAACCTTGTCCTAGTACTTCCCTATAGGCCTTCTGAGCCGTGCAAGTGTTGCTCGCGAGCCGTGCAAGTGTCTCTCGTGAGCCGTGCAAGTGTCTCTCACGAGCCGTGCAAGCGTCGTATATCGGCCTTTCGGGCGAGGGAATTTCGACTACGTTCCGTTGTCCTTTTTTCGGGTACGGGCGAACCGGTTTCTTGCTTTTTATTTTTGCAAATGTAGGTATTTCCTTTGTGGCATGCAACCAAATGGCGGGTGAGATTGTTGATAAAGGAAAAAACTATTTTATGAATATCTTTCAATTTATCGTAAGTATGGGAACAGCTTTTACATTGGCTTCAATGCCAGTTGATACTACAGCCGGAGTTAGAAATGGAAATCCGGAGGGAGAAAAAAGAGAAATTGTGATTTGTCGTGGGTTCGAGGCTCATACCTGTGGGCCGATGGTGGAAGTAGGTCAGGAGGCACCCGACTTCCGGGCGGTGAATGCTGCGCTGGAGGAAGTCGGCCTGTCGTCTTATCGCGGGAAACGTGTGATACTGAATATCTTCCCCAGCCTTGACACGCCGACGTGTGCCATGTCCGTCCGTCAGTTCAACGCCCGCGCTTCGGAACTGGAGAACACCGTGGTGCTCTGCCTGTCGATGGACTTGCCCTTTGCACAGTCACGCTTCTGCACCACCGAGGGGCTGGAAAACGTAGTGCCGCTCTCGTTGTTCCGCAGCCATGATTTTGTAGAAGGCTATGGCCTTCGCCTGGCCGACGGTCCGCTGGAAGGGCTGATGGCACGTGCAGTCGTAGTGATAGGCGAGGACGGCAAGGTGCGCTACACGCAGCTGGTCAAGGTGATTTCTGACGAACCTGACTACGAGGCTGCACTGAAGGCGTTGTAGCGATAGGCACTTGAGCCTTCTTTTTATCGGGGAGCCTGCCAGAAGTACTGGTCGTCGTTGACGGACAGGTTCCTCGAATTCCGTTGACTGCTGTCGCAGCCGGTGGGTTGCAGGAAGATGCAGTTGATGAGATTCTCATAGTCGCTTTCCGTATTGAACCCGTAGCGTGTCCAGCTTTCCAGATAGAACAGGTTCTTGGCCATGTATTCGTACAGATAGTCTTCTGTCGTGGTCTTCTTTTCATTGTTCCAGTTGGCTTCTTCGTTCACTTGGACGGGCAGGCCGCTTCTGAGGCGTGCGCGCACTTCCTGTATGCTCAGCAGGTTGCCCTGTTCGTCGGTCACCCAAGCGTTGTTCGTGGGGTCTATCCAGAGCCACTTGCCGAGGGTGGACGAATAAACGGCGTTGATGACATGGCAGTCGCTGATGTACGTCTTCGGCATGCAGGTGATGACGCGCGATGGGATACCCATCGACAGGTAACACTCGTTCAGCACCGTGGCCAGTCCGCGGCAGTTCAGGCCCCGGCTGCCGTCCTTGCAGGCCTCGGCAAAGTTGATGGAGTTGTTTCCACCTGTCGGATTGCCGTTCCCGCCGTCGTGGCGTATCTTGTCGTGGATATAGGTCAGGATACCTTTGATGGTGGCCAGTTCGTCGCCCGCCACGGCCACGCTGTCCAGCCGGAAATAGTTACGGACGCGCTTCAAGTCGGGTTCGTCGGCCTGCGCATAGACAATCCGGGGCAGGCTGTCGGCCGGCTGCGTGCGGGTGTATTCCGGCGCATTTTGCAGGATATAGAGGTAATCGGTGGTCTCTTTCAGTCGCTGCAGGGCGGGCTGTAGTTCAGGTGCGTCCAGAATGTCTTTCAGGTCCTCATCATTGACTACCCTGTTGTAGCTGACTTCCATCTTATTGCTGTTCAGGGATTTGAGCAGGCTGCTGACGGCTTCTTGCTTTTTCCCCCGTATTGCCTGGACGCTGGCCATGTTATAGTAATAGGAGTATTTGACGTAAGCATAGCCTTCGGCCAGTTGCGACGCATGTGCGTCGTAGAGGTCAATAACCTTTTGGCAGAGGGCTTCGGCAGCCGGATAGTCCTTCCCGGTATATGCGTTGATAAACTGTGTGTTCAGTGAGTCAACGGAAGCCATGAATTTCCGTTCAGCATAGGTTTGTGCCGACAGGCTTGTGAAGCAGGCTAAACTTAAAAGTAAAATCAACAGGTTTCCTTTCAGTTTTTTCATTGTGGGTTCTGTTAAAAAATGGTTGTAAATAGGATTGTTCAGGCTACAAAGTAATCGATAATAAATGAAATGTTCAAGTATTCAGATGGATTAAAACTTGTCGGATATGTTTCTACAAGAATTAATCCTTATTTTTGTCGGCAGAAGTCCCGCGGATGAACGAACGGGGCATGTCGTTGTTATAGAAACGTTATGATACTCTATTTTTCTGCAACAGGAAACAGCCGCTATGTGGCGGCTATGCTGGCCCGGGAGTTGGGCGGTCAGCCGGTGATGGATATGGGCCTGTACATGAGGCCGGGAGCAGAACGGCTGACGGTAACGTTGGCCGAGAGCGAGCCGCTGCTCTTCGTCTTCCCCGTGCATTCGTGGGGACTTCCCAAGTATCTGGCGGGCGTGCTGGCGTCTATGGACGTGCAGGGCTATGTGCCCGGGCGAAACTACGTCGGCCTGCTGGCAACCTGTGGTGACGATGCAGGCCGCCTGTACCGCATGTGGGGTGAAACGGTGAGTCGGGCAGGGCTACGGGCTGATGCCGGCTTCACGGTGTTCATGCCTAATACGTACGTCCTTTTTCCCGGCTTCGATGTAGACAAGGCAGAAGTGCGCGACCGTAAGCTGGCTGCCGCTCCAGCTGCCGTCCGGCAGGTAGCAGAACAAATCAAGGCGGGAGTGCGGGGCGATTTTACCTGGAGAGGTACGTTGCCGGGACTGAAAACCAACGTAAATTATCCGCTGTTCGCCCGCTTTATGACGTCGGACAAAGCGTTCCGTGCCGACGCAGACGCCTGCATTGGTTGCGGCCGTTGCGCGGAGGTCTGTCCCGTGAGCAACATTACGCTGACGACTGTGCATCCCCGTCGTGAGGGCAAACACATGCCCGTCTGGAACGGTCGGTGCCTCAACTGCCTGGCTTGTTACCATTATTGCCCCACGCATGCCATTGCCTACGGCTCGAAGACTCAGGGCAAAGGCTATTACACGTGCCCTAAATAGAGGTGTACAGTTCCTGTTCTTTATGTTTTCCTGACACAGTGTTTCGTGATCCTCATGCCGTACTTCGTTGAAGGGTGATGAGGCTTAGTCTTCTAGGCAGACACCAACACCTTTCAGCGATTTGAGTGTGACGGTGGAGTCTTGGGAAAGATACTTGCGGAGCTTGGTGATGAAGACGTCCAGGCTGCGCGAAGAGTAGAAGTCGGCTGTTTCCCATACGGTGGTCAGGATGTCGTCGCGCTGGACTACTTGTCCTTTTCGGCGGCAGAGCATTTCGAATATTTTTGCTTCTTTGGGTGTCAATGCCTGGCGCTCCGTGCCGTGGCAGAGCAGGTGTTGCGAGGGCAGGAAACGATAACTGCCGATGGCATATCCTTCTTCTGCGGGAACGTCCACGGTCTGTGGGGCAGGGGCACTCTGTTTTATCTTCAGCACAGCCCGGATATGGGCATTCAGCTCTTCGGGCAGGAAAGGCTTCTTGATGTAGAAGTCGGCGCCCGACTGATAGCCGTTGATGACGTCGCGTGCAGTCGTCAGTCCCGTGATGAAGATGACGGCCAGCCGGGGATAGCGCTGACGGATGTGCTGCACCATGGTCATGCCGTCCATGACCGGCATCTCTACGTCGGACACAATCACGTCGAACTCCTTCTGCTCCAGCAGTTCCAGCCCCTCCCGGCCGTTGGGGGCGGTGGCTACTTCGTAACCGCCTATCATCTGCTCCAGGCTGCTCTTCAGGATGAAGCACAGGTTCTTGTCGTCTTCTACCAGCAATACTCGTATCATAATTTCTTGTCTTGAACAGGCAGCGTCAGTGTGAATTCACTGAACTTGCCTTCTATACTGTTTACCGAAACGCTTCCGCCCATGGCCGTGATGACTTTGTAGACAAAGTTCAGCCCCAGGCCGAAGCCGGACACTTTCTTCTCTTTCTTGTATTCCAGTCCGCCGCGGTCGAACTTTTCAAAGATGTGCTTCTGCTGTTTCAGCGGAATGCCCCAGCCGTTATCCCACACCCGGATGAGGACGTGGCGGTTTTGCTCTTCGGCAGAGAGGCGGATGGTGACACATTCGTCGGAATACTTCAGCGAATTGTCTATCAGGTTGCTAAGGGCTTCCTTCAGGTATTCGGCATCGGCTGTTACCATGAGGGAGTCCGGGCAATGGGTTTCAAGGGTTACTTCCTTGTCGGTCTGGATCCGGTATTTCTGTGTCAGCTCGTCGAACAGGGCAGACAGGTTGACCGGCTCTTGTGCCAACTTCAGGCGCGACTGCTCCAGCTTGGCGATGGTCAGAATTTTCTCGGACAGATCGAGCAGGTGGGCACTCTCTTCGTGCAGGATGGAGAAATACTGTTTCTTCAGTTCGGGATTCCGGTCCAACAGACCGCTTTCCAACGTATGTCCGGTCATGGAGATGGTGGTGATGGGCGTCTTCATGTCGTGAATCATGGCGTAGGTGAAGTCCTGCCGCAGGCGGGCTATCCGGTCTTGGCGAATGATGATGCGTATCTGATAGACGATGCATCCGGCCACGAATACCAGCAGCAGGGCGGTAGCTACGAGCAGGACGCCCATCTGCCGGAAGGCAATCCAATAAGGGTTCAGGATGGTGGCCCGGACGGCTTGTGTATGTTCCCTGTTCAAATAGACAGGATTAGTCTGAAGCACCTTGAACGGATGTTTCCAGGCAGAAGCAATCTTTTCCTGAAGAGGCGCACCAAGAGAGTCGACCAGCTGGCATTTCACTTGGGCCTGATACCCTTCTTGCGCCAGACGGGCTGTAAAGATGGAGTCGGCCAGCGGCAAGGAGATGGATGAGTGGTAAATGGAGTCGGCATAATGGTTGGTGAGTACCGCCAGATATTCGAACAGCGTCTGGTCGATTTCTCTTTCATAGTCGAAATTCGTAGAAAAACTGAGGGTGATATCTTCATCTTGGGTATCGCTTAGCCGGTCAAGACGTGTTTTGGCCTCGTCTACAACAGCCTGCGGGAACAGACGGTTGCTGACCTGCAACAGTTCTGCTTCTATCATCCGGTAAGTGTGGGCCAGCCACGAGCCTTGGATGGCTACGATGATAATCAGGCTCAGAAAGGTGAGTATTTTGATGTATTTGCCGGGCATAAGTGTCTTGATTTGTCGGCAAAGATATAACAATCTCTTAACAATCGGGTCTTTCCTAACAATAATATAAGGAAAGCATAACGAAGCCATAACCAGCTTTCTGCCGTAAAGGCCGTTACTTTGCGGTATGAAAACAAAATAAATGAATGCTTTATGAAACAGATTGTTATTCTGACGGTAAGTTTGATTGTGGCAGCCATTCGCTTGGCTGCGCAAGAGATAAGAGGAAGTGTGGCGGATAAGGACCAATGTCCGATTGAGGGTGCAACGGTAGTGATGCAGACGCCGGATTCTGTATTTGTTGATGGCGTAACTACCGATTCGTTGGGCCGTTTCGTCTTTCATCGGGAAATGAAGCAATACCGCTTGATTTTCCAACACCTACTTTATAAGAGTGTAGTGAAAGACTATAACGTGGCTGGTGATATTGGTGTGGTGACCATGGACGAACAGGATGCCTATGCCTTGAATGAAGTGGTGGTCAGTGCCCAACGTCCTTTGGTGAAAGCCGAGAACGGTGCCTTGACCTACGATGTGGAAGCCTTGGCCGAAAAGACGACGGCTAACAATGCCTACGAAGCCTTAACTCGCCTGCCGGGCGTATTGGAGCAGGGCGGAAGCCTGAGCTTGATTGGAGCAGGAAGCGTGATGGTGATACTGAACGGGCGCCCGTCGTCCATGTCAAGCGAGCAACTGGTAAGTCTGCTGAAGAGTACGCCTGTCAGTAATGTGGAGAAGGCAGAGGTGATGTACAGCGCGCCAGCCAAATACCGGGTGCGAGGGGCGGTTATCAATCTGGTGCTGAAGGACCGGAAGTCCGAAGACACTTTCCTGCGCGGGGAAGTCGGAGCCGACTTTACACAAGCTCGCTATACGCAGGGCAACGGGCGCATGAACTTTTCCTTCGGAGGGCGAAAGGTGACGGCGGATGTACTTTATGCTGCTGACTATACCAAACGGCGGACGGGGTACGATTTTATCTCCCACCATACGCTGGACAACGTGGTGCACGATGTGGAGCAATACAACACCGGGTTGAGAAGAAAGCTGACCCACAACGTCCGCACTTCCTTGGAGTATCGGATAACCGAGAACGATCATTTGAATATGGCTTATACGGCAGCCATTACTCCCAGTCTGCGGACGGTTGAAAACTCGGAGGGCACCTTGTCGGAATCGTCCAACGTCCGGAAAGGAGACGAGCAGATGCACAACTTTACCCTCGACTATACGGCACGTTGGGGAATGAACATCGGCGTGGATTACACCTGTTATTCCTATCCAAGTGTGCAGGAGTTCAGCAATCGGATAGGTGAGGACGAACAGAACTTTTCGGCTGACAGCCGTCAGCGCATCAACCGCTGGAATGTCTATGCAGGCCAGACGCACGTCCTGCCCCAGGATTGGAGTCTGAACTACGGCATCAACTTTTCTTTTGCCAATGACGAAAGTTCCCAGTTCTATCACGCTCAGGAAGGAGGGGATATGTCATCACTGAATTCTGAGACGAAGTTGGACGAACGGACCTACAACTTCTATGCCGGGCTGGAGAAGGCCTTTGGCGAGCGTCTGTCGCTCTCTCTGTCCGCTGCCGGGGAATATTACCGTTTGGCCGATTACAAGCAGTGGGCTGTTTATCCCTCCATGCAGTTGAACTACATCCCGTCAAGTTCCCACATCTTCCAGCTTTCTTTCTCTTCAGATAAGACCTATCCCGACTATTGGAGTATGCAGGACGCCACGAGTTACCTCAACGGTTATGCTAAGGTCGTAGGAAATCCCGGCTTGCGCCCTTCGACGGACTATACTGTCGACCTGACCTACATCCTGAAAAGCAAATACATCTTCAGCCTGTATTATACCCATGTAAAAGACTTGTTTGCCCAGTTGGCCTACCAAAGCCCCGACGAACTGACGATGATTTATCAGACGGTGAATTACGATTACGAACAAAACTTCGGTCTTTCAGTGATTGTTCCGTTCACGGTCGGCAATATTTGGAACTCCCGCCTCACGCTGGACGGCTCCTACCTCAGGGATGCCTGCAAGGATTATCATGCCATCGGTTTCGATAACCGCGTTTGGCGAGGAATCGTGATGCTGAACAATACCTTCCGGCTATCCTCTAAGCCGGCCATCAGCCTGGAGTTGAACGGCCTGTATGTCAGTCCTTCCGTTCAGGGGAATTACGATTTGTCTTCTGTTTGGAAAGTCGATGCCGGACTGAAATGGACCTCTGCCGACCAGAAAGCCGAACTCCGCCTGACGGGTAACGACCTGTTCAACAGTGCGACACCTAATGCCCGTGTGAATGACAGAGGGCAACGGTTCGAGATAAACCAGCACGCGGACAGTCGCTTCCTATCCCTTTCGTTTACTTATAAATTCGGTGGCTACAAGGCGAAGGAACACAAGGATGTGGATACGTCGCGCTTCGGCTATTGAGAAGTTAAAGAGTGATTTTTCCTTGGCAGCTATGTTAGCAATATTTTCCCTTTTGTCTTCTCTGTTTCTCATAGTTAGAGAATAAACGGAAATCTATTAAGAAAGTATTTGGGCTCAGTATAAAATCTTGAGGGTGTCAAAATGTACATGAACATACATTTTGACACCCTCTTTCTTTAATTGGAATATGTCTTGTTTCTATTTCTTTGTGTAATGATATCTCATGGAGAATATATAAACCTCTATTATATCATCATGCACGGAGTAAACAATTCTATGCTCGGCATTGATTCTTCTTGACCATTTTCCAGCCAGTTCATATTTAAGTGGTTCTGGTTTTCCTATCCCGGTATAAGGGTGTTCGGCTATATCTTCCAATAGGGTTTGAATTTTATTCAAGATAACCTTGTTGCCACTTTGCGTGAAGTATAGATATTCTTTCCGTGCCTGTTCTGACAATGTTATTCTGTACATGCTGCCCGTTTTAAGAAATCTTCTATGCTTTCACCTTCATTCTGGGATATAGAATTACCGTTTTTAATATCCTCTTCACCTTTATGTATTGCTTCCATTGTATCGGGCGACGACATAAGGTATTCTGTTTCTTTTAGCGAATTATATTCATCCAAAGAAATCATCACTACCCCTTTACCATTCCCGCGATTGATAACTACGGTATCATAATCATCAATGACTGCATCAATGTAGCTTTTCAGGTTGGCTCTTAAATCTGTGAAATTGGCTGTCCTCATAAATTCTCCTTTGTAAGTACGCAAAGATATGTACTTATTTGCGTACTTACAAATATAAATAGTTAATTATTAGATATAAAGAAAGAACACCTTTTTATCAGATCTCCCTTTCCTCGATTAAACCGCCGCTTACAGCAATATGCCTAAAAACAAAAAAGCATCGACAATCGTCAGATTATCAATGCTTTTTTACCAGTCGGGGTGACTGGATTCGAACCAGCGACCACACGCCCCCCAGACGCGTACTCTAACCGGGCTGAGCTACACCCCGAATTGCGGATGCAAAGGTAGCGCTTTATTTTGAATTGGCAAGCGTTTCGGCAACTTTTTATTGAATTATTTTCTATTTCCTTTATTGATAGCGAGTTACGAAAACACTTTTTTATTGGCTTACGTGTCGGGGACACTGCGCGGGCAGAAGAGGGGATGGAAAAGACTGTTTGCGGGCCTTCTGAACCATACAAGTACGGCTCGCGAGCCGTACAAGTGTCTCTCGCGAGCCGTACAAGTGTTTCTCGTGAGCCGTACAAGTGTCTCTCACGAGCCGTGCAGGCATGCTTCTGAGAGGGTATGGAAGGGGTCAGAGCCCCATGCACTCCCGATAGAAGTCGAGGGTTTCGAAGATGGTGTCCTTGTCAGCAGTCTGGTTCAGGCAGATGTCGCCCACGTCTTTCAGCAGGGTAAAGTTGATGATGCCTGCGGTGTTCTTCTTGTCGTGCAGCATCAACTCGTAGAGGCGGTCGTACTGCTTGCAGGTGAAGGAGAAAGCACCGTAATTTTGGCGGACAAACTGAACTACCTGGCGCATGCGTTCCTTGGGGAAGTCGGTCTTGAGATGGGACAGGTAAAGTTCGCACACCAGTCCCCACGCCACGGCGTAACCGTGCAGCACGGGGCAGTTCTCGGCCAGGGCCAAGCTTTCGAAAGCGTGTCCGATGGTGTGGCCCAGGTTGAGGGCTTTGCGGATGCCATGCTCCTGCGGGTCTTGGGCTACGATGTCTTCTTTGACCTGAACGGAGCGGCCTACCATCTCCTTCAGCAGGCGGTAGTCGGGGCATTCGGTGTCGAAAGCCAACAATTCGTCAAGATGTTGCGGGGTACTGATGAGGCCGTGCTTCAGCATTTCGGCATAGCCGGAGAAGAAGTTGTGGGCGTCGAGGCTTCGTAGAAACTCTGTTTCGAGCAGCACACTGGCTGCGGGTGCGAAGGCTCCGATTTCGTTCTTCAGTCCGTTGAAGTTGATCCCCGTTTTTCCGCCTACCGAGGCATCGACCATCGCCAGCAGTGTGGTAGGAATGTTGATGTAGGCGATGCCGCGTTTGAAGGTGGCAGCAGCAAAACCGCCGAGGTCAGTCACCATGCCTCCGCCCAGATTGATGAGGAGCGAGTGGCGGGTAGCACCTTGTTGGCTCAGAGCTTGCCACACCGAGGCCAGCGTTTCCAGTGTTTTGTGCACGTCTTCGGCGCCAATTGTGATTTCGGTGGCTTCCTTCAGGGCTTTAATGTCGGCCAGCAGCGGCAGGCACAAGCGGTGGGTATGTTCATCGGTCAGGATGAAAAGTCGGTCGTGCGGACATTTTTCGATGGCGCCAGTCAGTGCGCCGTTCAGTTCTTCGCAGAGGATAACTTCTTGTTTGTTCATACGTTGATTTGTAATGGTTGATTGCTAATATCAGGTGGCAAAGATACTTTTTTGAGTGGACAAAGCATCGGTTTGCAGAGGGAAAAGCGGTTTTCCCCGACATTTTTTGAGCGGAATACGAAGAAAATGCGTAAGTTTGTCCACGGAAAACTCTATTATACTTACTTAAAAACAAAAATACGCTATGAAAGCTTTGCTGCCCGTGTTCTGTCGCCCGTTGGGCTACTTTGTGATTGCCCTTGCCTTGTTTCTGCCTTTCCTGATGCTGATGATGGGGCGCGTGACCGATGCTAACCTGCTCTTTTACAAGGAGTGTGCCAAACTGCTGATGATGATGGGCTGTCTGATGATCATCTTCGCCCTGACAAAGAACGAAACAGAAGAAACTGTTCGTGTGCGCAACCAGGCTACACGCAATGCCATGTTTCTGACTGTGCTCTTCATCTTTGGCGGCATGCTCTACCGTGTGGCCAAAGGCGACATTGCTTCGGTCGATACTTCCTCTTTTCTGATCTTTTTGATACTGAATGTGCTTTGCCTGGAATTTGGTATAAAAAAAACGGCAGTTGATAGATTATTTAAGCGGAATAGTCGATAAAATCGAAAATCAGCGTGTCACGCATTAAACCTTTTGCCTATTATTCTGTCAAATGAAGCAGTGTAAAAAAAGACATTGTTTACATTTAGAAGAAGAATAGACACATGAAAAGAATTATCATTGGTGCGGTGCTGTTGCTGACAACAGCTGTGACCGCATTTTCGCAAACAAGAAGCATTACCGTGTCGGGCCGTGTGATGGAAGACGATACCAAGCAACCGGCTATGCAGGCTACTGTGCAGTTACTTTCTCTGCCCGACAGTGCGCAGGCGGCTGGTGTCGCAAGTTCCAATCAGGGATACTTTAAACTGCCCAAGGTGAAACCGGGCAAGTACACCCTGCGTATTTCTTACATCGGCTATAAGAGTAAGTTCATTCCCATGATTCTTACAGCCGCCGTTCCCGAGAAAAACATCGGTACAGTAACGCTAGAGTCGGATGCCGTGATGTTGTCCGAAGCTGTAGTCGTGGCTGAAGCTCCCCAAGTGCAGGTAGTTGAGGATACCGTTGCATTCAACTCGTCGGCCTATCGTACGCCCGAAGGAGCCATGCTTGAAGAATTGGTTAAAAAGTTGCCAGGTGCTGAGATTGACGAAGATGGAAATGTGAAAATCAACGGAAAAGATGTGAAGAAAATTATGGTGAACGGAAAAGAGTTCTTTGGCGGTGACGTGAAAACTGGTTTGAAGAACCTTCCGGTAGACATGATCGAGAAGTTGAAGACATATGATAAGCAGTCCGACTTGGCGCGGGTAACCGGTATTGATGACGGTGAAGAAGAAACTGTGCTCGACCTTACAGTGAAGAAGGGTATGAACAAAGGTATTTTTGGAAACGTAGACCTGTCGGGTGGTACGGAAGACCGTTATATGGGACGTGCCATGATGAACTACTTTAACGATAATACGCAGGTGACCTTCATTGCCGGCGCCAATAACGTGAACGATCAGGGTTTCTCGGGCGGTGGAGGCGGTCCCCGCTGGCGTAGGAACAACGGTTTAACAGCTTCTAAAAATATCGGTCTGACTTTCGCTACTGAAACTGAGAAATTGGAATTGGGAGGTAGTGTACGTTACAACTATAGAGGTAATGCCGCTTACAGCGACGGATATACCGAGAACTTCCTTTCAAGTGGGGCAAGTTCGTCGTTCAACAATTCACGTTCGCTCAATAAGAGTAGTAATCAGAATATCAATGCAGATTTTCGTCTGGAATGGAAGCCTGACACACTAACAAACATTATTTTCCGTCCTAACCTTAGTTATGGTAAGACTTGGAGTGCTTCGAATTCTATGTCCGGAACTTTTAACAGCGATCCTTATGCGATCGTTGAACGTCCGAACGACTATCTGGATATTACTCAACTGGCAAAACTCGATTTGTCGAGTGAAACTTTTGATGGTGAAATAAATGATCCGTTGCAAGACATTCGTGTCAATACATCGAACAACCTTTCCAGCAGCGATGGTAATTCGCTGTCGGCCAATGCCACTTTGCAAATCAACCGTCGGCTCAGTTCGAACGGACGTAATATTACTTTCCGTGGAACGGCTGGTTACAATGACTCGGAAAACGACCAGTACAGTGCTTCGAACACTCGTTACTTCCAGGCCGGAGAAGACGGCACTGTCAAGCCCGAGGATATCATTCGTCGCTATATGACTACTCCTACCGATGGTTATAACTACAGCCTGGAACTGACTTACAGCGAGCCGCTTTGGAAGGCTACTTTCCTGCAGTTCCGCTATCGTTTCAGCTACAGCAACAGTAAGAGTGATAAGAAGACTTTCAATTTGGGTAACGATTGGAACATGGGCGATATGTTGCCCAGTGATTATGAAGACGGTTATGATGCTGAGCAAAGTAAGTATGCTGAATATGAAACTTATACTCATCGATTCAGTCCCAGTTTGCTCTTCAATCGTGAAAAGTATCGTCTGAGTGTTGGTGCCGATTTCGAGCCACAAAACACTTCGTTGTCCTATGAAAAAGGTTCGTATGTGACCGATACGGCGCGTAGTGTGTTCAATGTAGCTCCGAGCGTCGACTTCCGTTATCGCTTCTCGAAGGTAAGCCAGTTGCGTATCACTTACCGCGGACGTAGTTCGCAGCCCAGCATGGAGAACCTGTTGGATATAACCGATGACTCTAATCCGTTGAATATTACTAAAGGTAATCCGGGTTTGAAGCCTTCATTCAATCATAATTTCCGTATGTTCTACAATACTTATGATCCCGATCGTCAGCGGGGTATTTTTACTCATGCTAACTTCCAGATGACGCAAAACAGCATCAGCAGTATGAGAACTTACAATGAACAGACCGGTGGTTGGGTAACCAAGCCTGAAAATATTAATGGCAACTGGAGTGCAATGGGTATGTTCGGTATCAATTCGGCGTTGAAGAATAAGAAGTTCAATATCGGTTCGTTTAGTAATGTGTCTTATAATAATAATGTAGGTTATCTTTCGGTAGGTGAAGTTTCTCAGAAAAATACAACTACTAACTTGAGTTTGCAAGAGCGTCTGACCGGTACTTATCGTAACGACTGGTTTGAATTCGGCTTGAACGGCTCTTTTGCTTATTCAATCGAAAAGGACAAGTTGACTCCTACTAACAATCAGAAGCCTTACAACTTCTCGTATGGTGCTACTACGACCATGACAGCACCTTGGAATATGACCCTTTCTACCAACATAGCTAACCAAAGCCGTCGTGGCTATCTTGACAGTAGCATGAACCGTGACGAGCTTATCTGGAATGCCCAGCTTTCGCAGACTTTCCTGAAAGGTGCCGCTACTATCAGTTTCGAAATGTACGACATCTTGAAGCAGCAGAGCAATATCAGCCGTTCGCTGACAGCGAGTGGACGTTCGGTATATACCTATAATGGTGTCAACAGCTATTGCATGCTTCACTTCATTTATCGTCTGAATATCTTCGGAGGTAAGAATGCCCGTCGTGATAGAGGTCCCGGTATGGGATTTGGCCCTGGTCCTGGTCACGGTCCTGGTGGATTTGGTGGTGGTCGCCCCCGTTTCTAATGTTTTTAGAATATAACAGGTATAAGTTTTATTATGCAAGCCTGAGGCGGAATGCTTTCCGCCTTGGGCTTGTGTCTTTTATGTAATATGGTTGCCGGTAATATGCAGAAGCTGTCCTTTTTCAATACATTTTCTGCTGGAAGAAGAAGAGTATTCTGAAAAAAGCTTTATATTTGTTTGCATGATTGACTGGAACCTTATAGCAGGACAGATAGCCACGGTAGCATTCGACATTGTTTATTTTGGCGCAATTATCGGTACGATTATCGTCATAGTGCTCGACAATCGTAATCCGGTAAAGACTATTGCGTGGATACTGATTCTGATGTTTTTGCCCGTGGTGGGTCTGGTATTCTATTTCTTTTTCGGGCGCAGCCAGCGGCGTGAACGTATTATCGGGAAGAAACTGTATAGTCGCCTGATGAAGAAATCGATGGCTGAATACATGGCGCAAGGTTCATGTCGTCTTCCGTTGCACTACAGCAGGCTGATTTCGCTGTTTCGTAATGCCAATCAGGCGTTTCCTTTCGACGGCAATCGGGTGTTGGTGTACACCGAGGGGCTTTCTATGCTGCAGGCTTTATTGCGCGAGTTGCAGAAGGCTACGCAACATATTCACATGGAATTCTATATCTTCGAGGATGATGCCATCGGCCGGCTGGTGCGTGATGTGTTGATAGACAAGGCGCGTTCGGGCGTCGAAGTAAGGGTGCTTTACGACGACGTAGGTTGTTGGCATGTTCCCAACCGTTTTTTCGATCAGATGCGTGAGGCGGGCATTGAGGTACGTAGTTTCCTGAAAGTCCGTTTCCCATTGTTCACCAGTAAGGTGAACTATCGTAATCACCGCAAGATTGTTGTCATCGACGGGCGCGTAGGTCTTGTAGGTGGCATGAATCTGGCCGAGCGCTATATGCGCGGTGTTGCGTGGGGCATTTGGCGCGATACACACCTGTTGCTGGAGGGGAAGGCTGTACACGGTTTACAGACGGCTTTCCTGCTCGACTGGTATTTTGTAGACCGTACACTGATAACTTCGGCGCGTTATTTCCCTAAGATAGATTGTGCGGGATCGGCTTTAGCACAGATTGTGACGAGTGAACCTGTGGGTCCTTGGCGGGAAATCATGCAGGGGCTTTGCATGGCTTTGATGGGGGCGCGTAAGTATTTCTACATGCAGACGCCTTATTTCCTGCCTACCGAGTCGGTATTGGTGGCTATGCGTACGGCTGCACTTGCCGGGGTAGATGTACGGTTGATGATTCCGATGCGTGCCGACAGCCGCCTGACGCATCTGGCTTCGTGCTCTTATCTGGCTGATGTGTTGCAGGCGGGTGTGAAAGTCTATTTCTACAAGAAAGGTTTTCTTCACTCCAAGCTGATGGTTTCGGATGATGAACTGTCGACGGTAGGGTCTACTAATATCGATTTCCGCAGCTTTGAGCACAATTTTGAGGTAAATGCATTTGTCTACGACGTAGAGACGGCGTTGCAGATGCGTGAGATTTTCCTGCAAGACCAGCGCGACTGTGTACAGGTATTCCTGAAGAACTGGGTAAAGCGTCCGTGGCACCGGAAGGCAGCCGAAAGTGTAGTCCGTCTCTTCTCGCCGGTGCTATAACCGGAAACGTTTAACGGAAGAAGCTGAAGTTGACGCTGCCGTATACTCTTCTTTCCACAAAGTGTGGATGTGTTTCGAAGTTGTTTTTCTTGCCGTGTTCAAGCACGAACAGGCAGTCTTCTTTCAGCAGGTTGTTTTCGAAGATGAGGTCGGGGAGAGTCTCCAGGCCGGGCAGTTCGTAGGGAGGGTCGGCAAAGATGAAGTCGAACTGTTCACGGCTTCCCTGAATGTACTTGAATACGTCGCCACGAACGGGGAAACAGCGGTCGGTCTTGACTTCTTGCATGATTTTGCAGATGAAAGCGTAGTGGTCGCGGTCTTTCTCGACGCTGACTACCTGGTCGCATCCTCTGGACAGCAGTTCGATACTGATGCTTCCTGTGCCTGCAAAGAGGTCGAGGGCACGTATGCCGCCTTCTTCAAAGTCGATGTAGTTGGACAGGACGTTAAACAGGTTTTCTTTGGCAAAGTCTGTAGTAGGACGTGCCTTGAACGTGCGTGGCACGTCGAAGCGTCTTCTTTTATATATTCCGCTGATTACTCGCATAAGTTGATGGTTTGCAGGTCTAAGTTGTTGGCCGGATTCATGACGAATACCCGGCTGATGAATTTTCGCAGTTCGGCCAGTAGGTCTTTCTTTTCGTTCAGGTTACCGCTCAGGTGCAACTCGTCGCGTTCCTGGTCCAGACCAAGTTCTTTCCAGATGTAAAGAAGGTAATAGATACGGTCGGCATTGACTTTGCAGTCGAAAGAGTTGGCCAGTAGCAGGCGTCCGCGTTCGTATGCATATACGTTTAGACTGCCGGTTTGCAGGTAAACGTACATCTTCCGGTTGTTGCCCAACCGACTCTTGGCGGCATAGTACTCGATAAGCGGGCTGGACTGTGCGTGAAACTTGATGTCGGCATACTGTTCGCGCAGGAAGGTGAAACTGGTTTTGTCGACACCGTACAGCACGACGATGTTATTGTTGTGCAGGATGTCGTATTGCACCAGCTCGTTGTCTTTTTTCGTCAGATTGTGGTAGAATACGGTTTCGGCCTGTTCGTCTTCGAAGAATTCGAGTGGCACGAAGGTGAAACGTTTGTTGGCTATCAGTGCATTGACTCGCCTGTAGGGGCGGTTCAGCCATTCTACCTCGCGGAAGGTTTGTTTCAGGTTGGCGGTCAGCGAGAGCGACTCGTCTACCTGCCGGTCGTAGAAGGAGTATTCCCCTTCTCCCAGAGGGTTGAATACAGAAAAAGAAAATCCATCCGTACTAAGACGGATGGATAATGTATACTGTTCCGATTTGTTGAAATCAGTGTTTTCTATCATTTAAACTCAACGTATTATTCCCAGTTACCGGCATTGTTGTTAGCTGTTTCCAAGCTACCGATCATCAGACCGCAGTACTTGTTCAGCTTAGTCTGTACGTCTTTCAGGTTGGCAATTTCTTGCTTGTCCAGACCGTTCAGATAAATGTCGTACGGAGCCTTAACTTCGAGCAGGCAGAAAGGAGCACCAGACTTGGCTGTATCGTTCTTGATAGCCATTTCGAACTGTGCACCGTTTCCGTAAGGAATGTATCTCAGAGAATCGGCATTGAAGCCTTTCGGGAAGATAGTATCCAATACGGCTATCCACAAAGTATCACGCTTGAAGTTTTCCAAACCCCATTTCTTTACTTCAGCATAGTTACCGCTTTTCTTTGCTTTTTCGATGATGTTGATGGCTTTCTTTTCAGTCAAACCGTCTTCCAACTGCTTGTCGGTCAACTCGCCTTGCTTGTAGATGAAGGGGAGCTTCTGGTTCTTGACGAAGTCAATCAGCGTATCGAAGCTGGCCGTGTACTGCTGGTTGTTCAAGTTACGATACTCACTTTGAGCCTTGCGGATGTCAATCAGACGGGCAATGACCGCTGCATCTCTCTGTTTCTTGGCATTCTCAAAATCGATAGGCCCCATGATACTGGCGTAGCAGATGTAAACCAACGCTATAATGCACAAGCCTAAAACGATATTAAATACTGTTTTCATGATAAATATGTTTTTTAGTTGTTATATTCGCACCGCAAAAATAAAAGAAATAAATTTAAAAATGACTGTTCCTCTTACTTTTTTCTGTTACAAAAATGATAAATAACTATTTAGAAAGGCAAATTAAGGAAAATTTTCCTTATCAACCAACTTCGGAGCAGGAAAATGCAATAAAATATTTGTCGGAATTCCTTTGTTCGGCCTCGTCCGATGTGGTTTTCCTGTTGCGGGGATACGCGGGAACCGGAAAGACTTCGCTGGTGGGAGCACTGGTGCGTACCCTCGACAAGCTGCAGCAGAAGTCGGTGCTGATGGCTCCGACCGGGCGGGCGGCTAAAGTCTTTGCCGGCTATGCCGGCCACGCGGCCTTTACCATTCATAAGAAGATATACAGGCAGCAGGCTTTTTCGAACGAGATGAGCAACTTTGCGCTGAACGACAACCTGACGACGCATACTTTATATATAGTGGACGAAGCTTCGATGATAGCAAACGACGGACTGTCGGGGTCGGCTTTCGGTACGGGCCGTTTGCTCGACGACTTGGTGCAGTTTGTCTATTCGGGCATGGGATGCCGCCTGTTGCTGTTGGGCGACACGGCACAGCTTCCGCCGGTGGGCGAGGAGCAGAGTCCGGCGCTCTGTGCCGATGCGTTGCGGGGGTACGGGCTGGAGGTGATGGAGACGGACCTGACGCAGGTGGTCAGGCAGGAGCAGCAGTCGGGCATCTTGTGGAATGCTACCCGCCTGCGTCAGCTGATTGCAGAGGACGATTGCTTCAGTCTGCCCAAAATCCGTGTGAGTGCTTTTCCCGACATCCGGGTGCTGCCCGGAAGCGAACTGATAGAAGCACTGGAGACTTGCTACGGTCGAGACGGAATGGACGAGACCATCGTCGTGTGCCGCAGCAACAAGCGTGCCAACCTTTATAATAAGGGCATACGGGCACAGATTCTGTGGCGTGAGGAGGAACTGGAGTCGGGCGACTGGCTGATGGTGGCCAAGAACAACTATTATTGGACGGAGAAGAACAAGACGATGGATTTCATTGCCAACGGCGAGACGGCCGTAGTGCGGCGTGTACGTCGTACACGCGAGATGTACGGATTCCGTTTTGCAGACGTTACGCTAGCCTTTCCCGATTGCGACGATTTCGAGCTCGAAGTGAACCTGCTGCTCGACACCTTGCACAGCGATGCTCCGGCTCTGCCGAAGGCCGACAACGACCGCCTGTTCTACACCGTGCTCGAAGACTATGCCGACATCCCGCTGAAGCGCGACCGCATGAAGAAGATGAAGGCCGATCCTTACTACAATGCCTTGCAGGTGAAGTATGCCTACGCCGTCACCTGCCACAAGGCGCAGGGTGGACAGTGGAAAAACGTATTTCTGGATCAGGGTTACCTATCGGACGAGTATCTGACGCCCGATTATTTCCGCTGGCTATACACTGCCTTTACCCGTGCCACAGGCACGCTTTATCTGGTAAACTATCCCGAAGAACAAGTGGAATAAGTAGGGTTGGCCGAGGGAATCACAAGTCTTCCTTTCGTCCATAACCTGACTGCAAAGTACTGCATACTTGTTGCAGCGTTACTGCAAACAAGCGTGCAGTGCTGCTGCAAACGCCTTTGCAGTGCCGCTGCAACGGGCTTGCAGTACGTCTGCAACCAGCTTGCAGTAACACTGCAACCAGTTTGCAGCGACAGTGCAGCCTGCTTGCAGTCGTTACGACGCCTGCATCTGTCATTTGTCTCCCGATATAATTGGACGCTTTTGAGCTTTGTAGACTGCCACGATAGACGGTTGTCGGAAACTGTTCCAGCTTAGCTATACACTTTGTTAAATGCTTTTCTGACTTGCTTGTCTGTTCTCGGTGTGCCAGGTATACATGATGTTCTTGTATCAATAGATACAAAAAAACAGGAAGTACGGCCCTGTATAGCCGACTTCCTGTTTCGGGAATATTTTTTCAGAATGCTTGTAATCAGATGCCAGCCAGTTCCAGCACTTTGTCTACAGCGGCACTTACGCCGTCGGGGTTCTTACCGCCGGCAGTTGCGAAGTGAGGCTGTCCGCCGCCACCGCCCAGCATCAGTTTGGCAGCTTCTTTCACCAGTGCACCAGCTTTCAGTCCGCCGGCAACCAGATTGTCGCTCAGCATGACGGTCAGTGTAGGTCTGCCTTCGAAGACGGTTCCAGCTACGAAGAACAGGTTTTCTGTCACTTCGCCGCGCAGCTGGAAGGCGATGTTCTTCACCGTTTCGGGCGGAGTCATGGTAGCACAGAACTTGATGACTTTCACGCCGTTCACTTCCTTCATGCTTTGCAGCAGTCGTTCCTTCAGTTGGGCTTCCTTCTCCTTCATGTACTCTTCGATCTGCTTCTTCAGTCCGGCATTCTCTTCGATGTACTTGCGGATGGCGCCAGCCAGGTCGGGAGCATTGTTGAACAATGACTTCAGGTCGCGCATAGTGTCCTGGAAGCTGTCAATCATTTCTTCTACCTTGGCTCCGGTTACAGCCTCGATGCGTCGTATGCCGGCAGCAACGGAACTTTCGGACAGAATCTTCACCATACCGATGTTACCCGTAGCGGCTACGTGCGTTCCGCCGCAGAACTCGATGGACGAACCAAACTGGATGACACGTACGTGGTCGCCGTACTTTTCACCAAACAGGGCGATGGCACCCAGCTCTTTGGCCTCTTCAATAGGTATATTGCGGTATTCTTTCAACGGAATATTAGCGCGTATCTTGGCGTTGACCAGATGCTCTACCTGACGCAACTGTTCGTCGGTCACCTTCTGGAAGTGCGAGAAGTCGAAACGCAGCGAGTCGGGTGTCACAAGCGAACCCTTCTGCTCTACGTGGTCGCCCAGTACGGTACGCAAAGCCTCGTCCAGCAAGTGTGTGCACGAGTGGTTGGCAGCACAGGCTGCACGCTTGTCGGTATCTACGCAAGCCATCATCGGTGCGTCGAGGTGTTCGGGCAGCTTCTTTGTCAGATGGATGGGGAGGTTGTTCTCCTTCTTGGTGTCGATGATTTCGATAGTCTCGAATTCGTTGACCAACACACCGGTGTCGCCCACCTGACCACCGCTTTCGGCATAGAACGGAGTCTTGTCCAGCACAATTTGGTAAAGAGTCTGGTTCTTTTGTTTGATTTGGCGATAGCGCAGGATGCTTGTTTCGTATTCGGTATAGTCGTAACCTACAAACTCGGTAGTGCCTTCTTTCAGCGTAATCCAGTCGCCGGTCTCAACGGCGGCGGCGTTGCGGGCACGCTGCTTCTGCTGCTGCATTTCGGCATCGAACTCCTTCAGGTCGGCAGTCATACCGTTTTCGCGCAGAATCAGTTCGGTCAGGTCGAGCGGGAATCCGAAGGTGTCATACAGGGTGAAGGCGTCTTTTCCGCTGATTTCGGTCTTGCCTGCGGCCTTGGTTTCGGCCATGGTCTTGTCCAGCAGGCGGATACCGGTTTCGAGCGTGCGCAGGAATGCTTCTTCCTCTTCCTTGATGACTTTGACAATCAGTTCTTTTTGTGCCTTCAGTTCGGGATAGGCTTCGCCCATGTTGTCTATCAGCACGGGGATGAGCTTGTACATGAAGGCTTGCTTCTGTCCCAGAAACGTGTAACCGTAACGTACGGCACGGCGCAGGATGCGGCGGATGACGTAACCTGCCTTGGCATTGCTGGGCAGCTGGCCGTCGGTGATAGAGAAGGCAATGGTGCGGATGTGGTCGGCAACGACGCGCATGGCGATGTCCGACTTCTCATCGGTGCCGTATGCCTTTCCAGCCATGTCGCCTACGGCTTTCAGGATGGGTTGGAAGACGTCGGTGTCATAGTTGGACGTCTTGCCCTGCAAGGTACGTACCAGACGCTCGAAGCCCATACCGGTGTCGATCACCTTGGCGGGAAGCGGTTCGAGGCTGCCGTCGGCCTTGCGGTTGTATTGCATGAACACGAGGTTCCATATTTCGATAACTTGCGGATGGTCCTTATTTACCAGCTCACGTCCGGGCACTTTGGCTTTCTCCTCTTCCGAACGCGAGTCGATATGTATCTCCGAGCACGGTCCGCAGGGGCCTGTATCGCCCATCTCCCAGAAGTTGTCGTGCTTGTTTCCGTTCAGGATGTGGTCTTTCGGCAAGAACTGCTCCCAGTACGAGGCAGCTTCGTTGTCGCGTTCGAGTCCTTCCTCGGCACTTCCTTCGAAGATGGTGGCATAAAGGTTTTCAGGATTGATTTTCAGTACATCTACCAGGTATTCCCAAGCCCACGAAATGGCTTCTTTTTTGAAGTAGTCGCCAAACGACCAGTTGCCCAGCATCTCGAACATGGTGTGGTGGTACGTGTCGTGTCCCACTTCTTCCAAGTCGTTATGCTTACCGCTTACACGGAGGCACTTCTGCGAGTCCGCGACTCTTTTGTTTTTGGCCGGGTGGTTGCCCAGGATAATGTCTTTGAACTGGTTCATGCCCGCGTTGGTAAACATCAGCGTGGGGTCGTCTTTTATCACCATCGGGGCCGAAGGAACAATCAGGTGTCCTTTGCTCGCAAAGAAACTCTTGAATGAGTCTCTGATTTCGTTTGCTGTCAACATATTCTATTCGAGTTTTTAAATATCCGGATTTATAAGTTTTGAGTTTTCAGTCTGCCTTTTGTCCGGCAGTAGCACCTGCCCGACGAACCCACTACTGAGGAACATCAGCTTCGTTTGTCGGCTAAAACAAACAAAGTCAAAAGACTAAAGAACTTAAAAACTCAAAAAAACAGCGCAAAGATAGCTTGTTTTTATTACTTTTGCCCCATCGACCAGCGAAAATATTTCCAAAAGATGCGCAAAGTATACTACATATATAATCCTCGGACACAGACGTACGACCGTATTTATCCTACTGTCCGCCAGCGGATGATGAGTTATGCCCGTCGTCTGTTTATCGGCATGGGGCTTGGGGCAGGTTGCTTCATTGTTCTGTTACTGATTTTTGGTTCTCCCTCCGAGAAAGAGTTACGCCAGGAAAACAGCCGTTTGCAGGCACAGTACAATGTGCTTTCGCATCGGATAAACGAGGCGATGGGCGTGCTTCAGGACATTCAGCAGCGCGATGACAACCTGTATCGTGTTATCTTTCAGGCCGACCCCATTCCTTCAGCCATTCGTCAGGCTGGTTATGGCGGTACCAACCGCTACGAGCATCTGATGGGGATGGCCAGCTCTGAACTCGTTATCAATACCACGCAGAAGCTCGACATGCTGACCAAGCAGCTCTACATCCAGTCGCGCTCGTTCGACGATGTGGTGGAGATGTGCAAGCAGCACGATGAAATGCTGAAGTGTATTCCGGCCATTCAGCCCATATCCAATAAGAACCTGAAACAGACAGCTTCGGGTTATGGTACACGTATTGACCCTATCTATGGTACTACCCGTTTCCATGCGGGCATGGACTTTTCGGCTAATCCGGGCACCGATGTTTATGCCACGGGCGACGGTACGGTGGTAAAGATGGGCTGGGAAACGGGATACGGCAATACGATTGTCATTGACCACGGTTTCGGTTATCAGACGTGGTACGCTCACCTGAAGGAGTTTCGTACCAAGTTAGGCAAGCGCGTGGTGCGTGGCGAAGTGATTGGCGGTGTGGGTAATACGGGAAAAAGTACCGGTCCCCATCTGCATTACGAGGTTCATGTGAAGGGGCAGGTGGTGAACCCCGTCAACTACTACTTCATGGATCTCAGTGCCGAGGATTACGACCGCATGATTCAGATAGCCGAAAACCACGGAAAGATGATGGATTGACGGATGGCCCATTGCTGTGTATGATAAAAGAAGAATAGAAGTCATGCTGAATACCGATAAGAATCTGAAACTGTACTATTCCATTGGCGAGGTGGCCGAAATGTTCGGTGTCAATGAGTCGCTGCTCCGTTTTTGGGAACGTGAGTTTCCTCAACTCAATCCCAAAAAGGCAGGACGCGGCATACGTCAGTATCGCAAGGAAGACATCGAGACACTGAAACTGATTTATTATTTGGTCAAAGAAAGAGGTATGACCTTGCCTGGTGCCCGTCAGCGAATGAAAGACCGGCGCGAATCGACCTTGCGCAATTTTGAGACCGTCGAGCGGTTGAAGGCCATCCGCGAAGAGCTGATAGGCATGCGCGACGCCCTCGATGCGTTCACCGAGGGGCAGACGGATATGCAAAAGGATAATGACTAGTCCTCGATGCGCGATACCTGCTTGATGTTCTTTACTTGTTTCAGGTTGTTACAGATGGTGCGTACGTCGTCTACATCGTGTACGTAAAGTTGTATTTTTCCTTCGAAGATGCCGTCGTTGGTTTCAATATTCAGTTTGCGGATATTCACGTTCAGTTGGCGCGAGATGATTTGCGTCACTTCGTTCAGCAATCCTACGGCATCTATACCTTTTATATATATAGTTACCAGGAAAGAGAGTTCTTTGTGGGTGTCCCATTGGGTAGCAATGATGCGGTTTCCATAGCTGCTTTTCAGCTTGATGGCGATGGGGCACTGCCGTTTGTGGATGATGACCTGATTGTTTTCGTTGATATAGCCAAGCACGTCATCGCCCGGTATGGGGTGGCAGCAGGGAGCCATGAGGTATTCTTTGGAGATGGCCTCTTCGGTCAGCTTCAGAATCTTTTTGGTATCGATCTTTTCCTGCGTATTCTTTTCGGCAGATTTTTCCTCATTAGGCTCTTTTTCTTCTTTACTTCCTCCAAACGAGAAGGAGAGTAGTTTCTTCCAACTCTTTCCTTGTTTTGCTTTGAATACGTTTCTGTCGGCATCGCCCAGTATCAACTTTTTGCTTCCGATGGCAATAAACAGTTCCTCCCGATTGTGGAAATTGTGCAGATGGGTCAGCTTGTCGATGGCAGAATCGTCCATACGTACGTCTTCTGCTTTCAGGAAATCGGCCAAAATGGCTTCTCCGGCTTTTTGATTGGCTTTCGCTTCTTTACGCAGGATAGAAGCTATCTTGGAGCGTGCACGTGCAGTGGTAGCAAAGTTCATCCATTCGGCTTGTACACGCTGGGCTTTAGATGTCAGAATCTCTACCTGGTCACCGCTTTGCAGTTTGTGGCTTAACGGTACCAGTTTGTGGTTCACCTTGGCTCCGATGCAATGGCTTCCTATGTCGGTATGCAGGGAGAAGGCAAAGTCGAGTGCCGTACAGTTCTGCGGCATGGTTTTGAGTTCTCCCTTAGGGGTGAATACGAATATCTCCGAAGCAAAAAGGTTCAGTTTGATGGTGTCGAGAAAGTCGATGGCGTCCGGCTGAGGGTCGTCGAGAATTTCCTTGATGGTACGCAACCATTTTTCCAGTTCGCCTTCGTCTTCGCTACCTCCGCCTTCTTTGTACTTCCAATGGGCGGCGAAACCTTGTTCGGCAACATCGTTCATCCGTTCGCTTCGTATC
The DNA here is from genome assembly GCF_030518095.1 of Bacteroides sp. ET489. NCBI lineage: Bacteria > Pseudomonadati > Bacteroidota > Bacteroidia > Bacteroidales > Bacteroidaceae > Bacteroides > Bacteroides sp. ET489. The sequence continues at coordinate 32,415 of NZ_JAULLJ010000024.1, read as the reverse complement.
TGTACTTCAATCCATTGGCCGTTGTTGCCCATTAGGGTGACGTGAAGTGCCTGATAGCCGTTGGCTTTGGGATGGCTTACCCAGTCGCGCAGGCGGTCGGGATGAGGCTTGTATATCTTCGAGATAGCTACATAGATGTCGAAGCAGTCGTTCAACTCTTCATCCATATTGCGGGGAGTGAAGATGATACGCACGGCCAGCAGATCGTAGATTTCCTCGAAAGGAACATGCTTGGTCTGCATCTTATTCCAAATGGAGTAAATGGACTTGACGCGTGCCAGAATGCGGTATTTCAGCCCCATCTTGTCCAACTGTGCGCGGATAGGGGTGGTAAATTCCTTGAATACCTTGTCGCGTTCGGCAGCTGTAGCGGCAAGCTTGTCTTCTATTTCCTTGTATTCTTCTGGATGTTCGTATTTGAAGCTCAGATTTTCGAGCTCGGTTTTGATCTTGTACAATCCCAATCGATTGGCCAATGGAGCATAGATGTAGAGGGTTTCACCTGCAATCTTGTATTGTTTGTTGGGCAGCATGGAGCCCAGTGTACGCATGTTGTGCAGTCGGTCGGCTATTTTGATGAGAATGACGCGTATGTCGTTGCTCATGGTAAGCAGCAACTTCTTGAAGTTTTCGGCTTGTGCCGAAGCCTGGTCACCGAAAATACCGCCTGATATTTTGGTCAGACCGTCTACGATCTGGGCTATTTTGGGGCCGAATATGTTTTCGATGTCTTCTACCGTGTAGTCGGTGTCTTCTACGACATCGTGCAGCAAAGCGGCACAGATGGACGTGGAGCCAAGTCCTATTTCATTACACACAATTTTGGCTACGGCTATGGGGTGCATAATGTATGGCTCTCCCGAACGCCGTTTAATGCCTTTGTGTGCTTGATTGGCAAAATTGAAAGCTTTGGTGATGATTTCGACTCGTTTGCGGTGTTTGGTTGCCAGATAGTCGTTCAGCAACTCTTGAAACGCCTGTTCAATCATTTCATCCTGTGCTTTTTCTTTCATGGTTGTATTTTCGTCCATACAGTGTTCCTCCTTGTTTCACTCTCTTTTTTGCAAAAATAAGTATTTTTCAAAAGCTTGCAAGTGTTTTGGTTGTTAAAACACGAATATTTGCAAATGACGAGTTAAAGGTAAGTGCTTTCGGTCGCTTAATTGTAGGTTAGAAAGTATTGGGGTAAAATAGTTCAAGTTTCTCATTTGAGAAACTTGAACAAGATTTATTTGTATATCTTCAGAGTCTTCCCAGCTCGTATATTGTTGTTCCTGAGTCCATTCCATTCTCTCAACCGTTTTACACTTACTCCGTACCGCTCAGCTATACCTCCCAAGGTATCACCGTTTTTGATGCGGTAGTAGGTCACGTCTCCACTGGCTGTACTGCTGCTCTTTGATGAACGGCTGGTGCTGGCTACAGATACAGTACGGCGATTTTTGAACAGTTCTGCCTGGCGGTGTGTGTAGATGGTGTCCTGACGGTCAATGAATGTACTGATGGCAGTAACAGGCAGGCGCAGGGTTTGAGGTTTGCTTTCGCCGGGGATAATGCTACGCTTGTATTGAGGATTCAGACTTTTTATTTCATCCAGCGGCACGCCACAAATATCGGCTATCTGTTCGAAGTGCAGATTGCGGCTTACTTGCACGGTGTCGGTGGCATCAGGAATGTTGGTCTCCATGGGACAGATGTTGTGCTTGCAATAGTAAGTCATCACATAATTGGCTGCAATAAAGGCGGGTACATATCCGCGTGTTTCGCGAGGCAAATAGTTGTAGATGGCCCAGTAGTCGGTTTGACCTCCCGAACGACGGATAGCTTTGTTGATAGTGCCGGGACCGCAGTTATAAGCGGCTATGACCAGATTCCAGTCTTTATAGATGTCGTACATGTCTTTCAGGTAGCGGGCGGCGGCCCAAGTTGCTTTGATGGGGTCACGGCGTTCGTCTACTAGGCTGTTACTCTCCAAACCGTAGAGTTTGCCTGTACTGATCATGAATTGCCATAGGCCTGCTGCACCTGCACGTGATACGGCCGAAGGGTTGAGGGCTGACTCGATGATGGGCAGGTAGCGCAGTTCTAACGGTAAGTTATAGGCATCGAGTGCTTCTTCGAAAATGGGCATGTAGAAATTGCAGGCACTGAGCATAAAAGCTACTTGTGAACGCAGGCGGCTGGTGTACATGTCGATGAACTTGCGTACGATTTCATTGTAAGGCATCTCCATGATGGTTGGCATCTTGGCCAAACGATCCATGTATACAGAATCGCTGAACAGCGGATTGTCTGGTGAAGTGCTGCAATCCTTTCCTAAGTCGATGTATGTTTTGGCTTTCCAGTCGTTTAGCAGGCTGTCTAGCGGATAGGTCATACTTACAGGCAAATCAATTGTTTCCTTACGCTCGGTCCCGTTCTCGTGTATCAGCACGTCTACGCTATTCTGTGCGTGGGTGGTGGTAGGCAGCAGAGTGCATAGAAGTAAGGCAGAGGTTGCTATGATTTGCTTCAGACGTATATTTTTTGTTATCATGGTTATCATTATAATGTGCTTTAATAAGATTGTCTTTTCTTAGAATCGGAAGCTGCATTGTACTCCAAGCGATTTGCTGGAGAAACTGCTGCTCTGATTGTTGTTGATGATGGCCGGTTCGACACGCATGCTCAGGTCGGGGCTGATGTCGAAGTTGGACAATTCGGCGTCGACGTATGCATCGACTACCGATAGCAGATATACTCCGATAAATGCAAAGATACTCATATCACGGTATCGGCGGAAGGTGTCTTTTCGTTTCCGGAGGGTTTCTGTCAATTGGGTTTTCGAAACGCGGTCCAAATATCCTGGTGGCAATAAGTCCAAAATGCTGTTCGAATCCCATTTTTCGTTGACGGCGTCTTTATAGGCATTCGAATAGTCTTTGTACATCTTGCTGTTCCATGTCAAGGCATAGGCACATCCGGCAAATCCTCCATAGAAGATGGGGAGTTTCCAGAATTTTCGGTTGTATATCTGTCCGCCACCTGGGATGACAAGGGCAAGCCATGTAGCTTTGGTCGGATTGGGAACCCAAACTTTTCGGTTGAGGTCTTGTTGCAGGCTGTCGGTTGGGGTGGGCTTGACCTGCGGGCTGGTAGCCGAAGTCATTTCAAGCATTTTTCTTCTGTTTTCGGCAGCGATACTGTCTGCTACGGATAATGAGTCGGGGGTATCGGCCACTTCGGTCAGTGTGGAGTCTGTCGGTACGATGCTCAGACTGTCTGCTGCTAATCCGATGGCCTGTGGACGTACTGAATTGGTGGTATCAGCTGTCAGTGAGTGCATTCTTTTGGAAGCGGCTCGCGGACGGTTTTGCCCATACACGGCAATCCCCGCCATTTGCAGGGTGCAAAAGAGCAGGGCAATAATCACGTGATATGTAGTATTTCTTCTTGTCATTTATTTTTTAGAGTATCAAGAATACCGATGATGCGTTCCAGTTCTTCTTCGTTGTTGAACGGGATGCTGATTTTCCCTTTTCCTTTCTCTGAACAGGTCAACTGCACTTTGGTATTGAAGAAGCCGGACAGTTGCTGTTTCAGCATGTTGAATTCTTCGGGCAGCTTGGCTCGTTTGGGGGCTATTTTGCGACTTCCGCTTTTGACGGTTTCGCCTTCGCTGAGCGATTTTACAATTTCTTCGACTTTGCGTACGGAGTAGCCATGTTCCAGTATTTCTTCGAATATCTTGACTTGTAACTTCGGGTCGCCCAAGGTTACCAGTGCACGGGCATGCCCCATGTCTATCAACTTGTTTTGCAATCCTATCTGTACAGGGGCAGGTAGTTTCAGAAGTCGCAGGTAATTGGCTATGGTGGTACGCTTCTTGCCGACGCGTTCGCTGAGACGCTCTTGTGTCAGCCCGTATTGTTCGAGCAGGTGCTGATAGGCCAAGGCTATTTCGACAGAATTCAGGTCCTCACGTTGGATGTTCTCAATGAGGGCCATTTCCATTACATTTTCGTCGTCGGCAGTACGGATGTAGGCGGGTATGCTGGTGAGGCCTGCCATCTGTGAAGCGCGAAAACGACGTTCGCCGGCGATGATTTGATATTCGTCGTCGGATAGCTTACGCAGGGTGATAGGCTGGATGATACCTATTTCGGCGATGGAGTCGGCCAGTTCCTGCAAGGCTACGGGGTCGAATTCGCGTCGCGGCTGGTTGGGGTTGACGACGATTTTCGACAGCTCGATCTCGTTGATGGAGGAGGAGCCTTCAGTCTTTACGTCGTCCATGGAGAGCAAGGCGTCCAGGCCGCGTCCTAATGCATTTCTTTTTTGTGCCATATTTTACAAATTCTCTTTTCCTGTTATTTTTCTCTTTCTATCAGCTCTTTGGCCAGTGCCATGTGATTTTTGGCTCCGGTCGAGTCGGCATCGTAAAGGATAGTTGGCAAGCCATAACTGGGTGCTTCGCTCAGTTTGACGTTGCGTTGTATGACGGTTTTGAATACCAGTTCTTGGAAATGGCGTTTAACTTCGTCGTATATCTGGTTGGCCTGTCGTAGACGTGAGTCGTACATGGTCAGCAAGAAACCTTCTATTTCCAAGGCCGGATTCAGTTTCGACTTGATGATTTTAATAGTGTTCAGCAGTTTACTGATTCCTTCCAGCGCGAAATATTCGGCTTGCACGGGGATGATGACCGAGTCGGCAGCGGTAAGTGCGTTCACAGTAATCAGTCCCAGCGAAGGAGAACAGTCGATTAAAATATAATCAAATTCATTCTTTAGTGGTGAAAGCACTTCCTTCAGTATCCGTTCGCGGTTCTTCAGGTTGAGCATTTCGATTTCGGCGCCTACTAAATTGATGTGAGAAGAGATAACCTTGAGCGTTTCAATCTCGGTGTCATGGATTGCTTCACGCACATTGGCACGATCGATAATGCACTCGTAGATAGTGCATTCGGCTTGTTTGATGTCTACTCCAAGTCCCGAAGAGGCGTTGGCCTGCGGGTCGGCGTCTACAACGAGCACTTTTTTCTCAAGGGTGGCCAGCGATGCCGCCAGATTGATGGTGGTAGTTGTTTTGCCTACTCCACCCTTTTGGTTTGCCATTGCAATAATTTTTCCCATATTCTCAATATTTTTATCGGCGGCGAAATAAGTGATTATTTCTGATAGCGCCTGCAAAAATCCGGAGGAGATTGCAAAAACGGTTGATAAGTCGCCCTTTTTGTTAATAACTTCGGAGGTACTTGAAATGATTTTGTCAAGCCTGCCGCTTTCGTCGAGTACTTTTCTCCATCAGGGGGCAAATATACGGAATTATATTGGAAATCTTTGAGTTTTGCCTTTGCGCTTGGTGAAGATTAAGATTTATTTGAATGCTTGCAGGGAGGATTGAGGGAATCAGAGCAGGGCTATGGTAAACTTCCAGATGAAGTATCCGCACAGGGCGCACTTCAGGGCAGTGCCGAGCAGAAAACCTATCAGAGAGCCAAGGCCTGAACGTAAGGCGTCTTTGGTTTCGCGCCCTCCCAGCAATTCGCCTACAAATGCGCCTAAAAACGGACCAAGGATAATTCCCCAAGGCATGAAAAATAGGCCGACAAGGGTACCTGCCAGACAGCCACGTGTGCCCCAACGTGTGCCTCCGCTATATTTAGCACCTAATAGGGGCACGAAATAGTCGAGTACTTGGATGAGGATGACCAGCACGAGCCACACTACTAGCTCGATGGTGCTGAACTGGGCACGATCGGTGAAATGGAGCAGAAGCATGCCGATATAAGCCAACGGAGGGCCTGGTAAGGCAGGAAGAATACAGCCGGCCAAGCCTACCAGCAGGCAGATGATGCCGAAGACGATGAGTAGAATGTCTGCTATCATTTGACTTGTATATTTTTAGATCGTTGCGAAGATAGTAAAAATCATGTTTGCAGACAAATTCGGATGTTTACATCTCCATAAGCAGACAGAAAGCCGAGGACAAAGCGCGGCTTATTCGAGACTTTGTCTTCGGTTATCTGGGGCATAGGTACTGAAGAGGGGAGATTATTCACCTTCTTCAAGTTGAAATACTTCCTCAACAGGTTTGCCAAATGTACGGGCTATTTTTAAGGCCAGTACGGTAGAGGGGACGTATTTTTTGGTTTCGATGGCATTGATGGTCTGCCGGCTTACGCCGACCGCTTCAGCCAGCTGCTGTTGGGTCATGCCTATGATGGCACGTTGCACTTTTAAGGTATTATTCATGGTTGTCCTTTCTGAAACGATAAAGTTTCCATTGGAAGATAAACAGAAAAAGCACGGGTATCGTAAACATGTTGATGAATACGAACGAGAGATACTCCGAACTGTAGAGGCTGAGTGTGCCTACTATCAGTATCAGGTAGTTGACGGCAATGGCAAGTGTCCAGGCTTGCATACGTAGGTGGGCGATGCACTCGTCTTCGTCTTTTTCGCGCGAAAAGGCTGTTAGCAACAGGCTGGCAGACAGGCCTATGATACAAATTTCGTCGAAAGCATTGTTGATGCCCATCTTGTACAGGAGTTCTCCGAAGAGGTCGTTTTGTTCGCTGAACAATACGTAGAGGCAGCCACATGCAAAGAGCAGGCTCAATACCATTCCTGGTGTTTTGTAGGATGGCGGTAACAAATAGTTTGTTTTCATAATATATATGTATTGGTTGATGATTGCAAAAGTAATGTATACTTTACATTTATGCAAGTTTATAAGATTAAAAGTAATGTATACTTTACATGATTTAACGAAAGAAACTATTTGTAGAATAAGAAATGTATTTACTTCCGTTTTTTAATTTTACTTTTCCATACGAAATCATTATTTTTGCGTCATTGTTTTAATAAGGAATAAGTATGGAAAATCAAAGACCTTTAATATTGATTTCGAATGATGACGGCATCATGTCGAAAGGAATCAGCGAGTTGATAAAGTTTCTTCGTCCGTTGGGCGAGATTGTGGTGATGGCTCCCGATGCTCCCCGTTCGGGCACGGCTTGTGCGCTGACAACAAACGAACCTATTCACTATCAAATTGTTCGCAAGGATGTCGGCCTGACTGTTTATAAATGTTCGGGTACGCCGACCGATTGTGTGAAACTGGCTTTCGAGACTGTACTCGACCGTAAGCCCGATCTGGTAGTAGGCGGCATCAATCATGGTGATAATTCGGCTACCAATGTTCATTACTCAGGCACAATGGGCGTTGTGATTGAAGGATGTCTGAAGGGAGTGCCCGCTATCGGTTTCTCCTTGTGCAGTCACGAACCCGATGCTGATTTCACTGCTGCAGGACCTTACGTGCGCGACATTGCCCGCATGGTGCTGGAGAAAGGCTTGCCGGCGCTGACCTGTCTGAATGTGAACTTCCCCGATGCGAAAGAACTGAAAGGCGTGCGCATCTGCGAACAGGCTAAGGGGCAGTGGACAAACGAGTGGGAGAATTTTGCCCATCGCGGCGATAGCCACTACTATTGGCTGACAGGCGAATTTGTTGATACTGACGCCGATAACGAAAAGAACGATCATTGGGCGCTGGCCAACGGCTATGTAGCCATAACTCCTACTACTGTCGACGTGACGGCTTATGGCCTGATTGACGAACTGAAAACCTGGTTTTAACATTTAATGCGGAGGATGAAGAGTGGATGCCATTGATGGCCTCCATTCTTTATCCTTTATTCTTCATTTATGAAGTACTATCTGATCGTTGGTGAAGCCTCGGGCGACCTTCATGCGTCGCACTTGATGGCGGCTTTGAAGCAAGAAGACGCGCAGGCTGAATTCCGTTTTTTGGGCGGTGACCTGATGTCGGCAGTGGGCGGTACGCGGGTGAAGCACTATCGCGAGTTGGCCTACATGGGTTTTATACCCGTACTGATGCACCTGCGCACTATCTTTGCCAACATGAAGCGTTGTAAGGATGACATTGTGGCTTGGCAGCCCGATGTGGTGATATTGGTCGACTATCCAGGTTTCAATCTGAACATCGCCAAGTTTGTGCGTGCGCATACGCATATTCCTGTTTATTACTACATTTCTCCCAAGATTTGGGCATGGAAGGAGTATCGCATCAAGAATATCAAGCGTGATGTAGACGAACTGTTTTCTATTCTGCCCTTCGAAGTCGATTTTTTTGAGGGGAAACACCAATATCCTATTCATTATGTTGGGAATCCTACGGTCGATGAAGTAAGTTCGTTCTGCAAGGGTTATACTGAAAGTCACGAAGCCTTTTTGCAGAAGAATGGCCTTGATGCCCGTCCCATTATAGCTTTGCTGGCAGGTAGCCGTCGTCAGGAGATAAAAGATAATCTGCCCGATATGCTTCGGGCAGCCTCTGATTTTCCTGAGTATCAGTTGGTATTGGCAGGAGCACCAGGCATTTCGCCCGACTACTATGCGCAATACATAGGCGGGGAGAAAGTGAAAGTCATTTTCAATCAGACATATCCTTTGCTTCGTCATGCGCAGGCGGCATTAGTTACTTCGGGTACAGCTACGCTCGAAACAGCATTGTTGCGTGTTCCCCAGGCTGTGTGCTATCATACACCTATCGGCAAGGTGATAGCCTTTTTGAAGCGGCATGTGCTGAAGGTACCTTACATCTCGCTGGTTAACCTGATAGCCAATCGTGAAGTCGTGAGAGAACTTGTGGCAGACCTGATGACTGTCGATCAGATTAGAGAAGAGTTGCATCGTATTTTGTACGACGAAACATATCGCAACCAGATGCTTGCAGGTTATGATTATATGGCATCACGATTGGGTGAGCCAGGGGCGCCTGCACGAGCTGCTCACCTGATGGTGAAATTATTGAAGCAGAAAGGATAATTGTCGCAGATGTTTAGAATTTGTTAAAAAGTACGGGAGCTGGTGCAGTAAATAGCCGGCTCCCGTATTTTTATGAGTGAACGTCCGTTGATAAAAAGACTTTTTAGAAACTTAATAAACTTTGATTATGAAAAAGATACATTGGTTGCTACTTTCATTGTGTATGGCCCTGATGCCCATACTCCAATCGTGCGATGATGATGATGAGGGGTATTCAGTTGGCGATTTTACTCCACCCCTGTGGGCCACTGTGCGTACTACGGGAAATGCTTTTTACTTGGATTGTGATGTGTGGGGCACGTTGTGGCCTGTCAACGTAGATTTAGGTTGGTATGAAGCGGTGGACGGGCAGCGGGTAATAACTGTTTTCAATCCCTTGTCCGACGAATATGCAGGTTATGACCATGCGGTGAAAATATTGAGTATGACAGAAGTTCTGACCAAGAGTGTGGAAGTGCTTACCCCCGAGAATGAGGAAGAATTCGGTAACGATCCTCTTCTTATATATAAAGGTGATATCGGAGTGAGCGGTGGTTATCTCAATCTTTTTTTCTACCAAATACTGCCGAAGGATGATACCAAGCATCGCATCAGTCTGGTAAGACCTCAAGATGATGCCGAGTACTACGACGAAGAAGGCTATATTCACTTACAATTGCGTTACAACGACTACGATAACCTGTCGGGCTATCGTAATCCTTATCCCAGCATTGTGTCCTTTAGTTTGCAAAGTCTGGATATACCTTCCGAAGCCAAAGGTATGAAACTGACTTTAAACTCGGAGGTGAATGGTGAAGTGGAGCTGACATGTGATTTTTCTACTCCTCAGGCGGTTACAGTACCTGATAATTTTGAGCAAAAGAGTTTAGAAGAGGTTCAGCTACGTTAATCCTTTTAATTGAGTCCCTTGTATTTATTTCCGAAGCCATCCTATTGTAACTTTGTCTGTGATAGGCAAAGAGTGTAGAATGACTCCACTTTATTTATGGAGAATTGATGAATATATACTCCAAGCAGATGGCGTAATGGAAAGCGCAGATTGTCACGGAGCTAAAATGCTTTTGTGCTAATCTGCGCTTATTTTTTGTTATTTTCTTTGGAGCAGTTTTTCTTCTTTGAGGAAGTTCTTAGGCAAAGAGGGTGGATGCTTTGTTATGTTTGCTCTTTTCTTGTCAACAGATAGTCAGTATGTAGAGGTAGACGACACTGGCCGGTATTGCCATCAGCGCACTGTCGAAACGGTCGAGCATACCACCATGTCCGGGCAAAATGTTGCCCGAATCCTTTACGCCCAGTTGGCGTTTCATCAGCGACTCTGTCAAGTCACCCCACGTGCCGAATACAACGACCACCAATGCAAGTCCGATCCATTGCCATACCGACATGAAGGAGAAATAGTGGGCAAAAACCAGCGATGAGGCTATGGAGAAAACTCCGCCGCCGATGCTGCCTTCCCAGGACTTTTTAGGCGAGATGCGCTCGAAAAGCCGATGCTTTCCTATTAGCGAACCGACACAATAAGCTCCTGTGTCGCTTAGCCAGATGAATACAAAGATAGAAAGTGGCAGGATGGGGTTATAGCTGACGCTACTTGTTGTAGGCGAATTATGATAGGCCAGCACACTAAGCAAGGCGAAAGGCAAAGCTATGTAAAGTTGGCTCAGCATGGAGCAGGCCCAATTGCCGATGGGGTTCTCCTTTTTCAGATACAACTCGGTTATCATCAGATACAGCAACAGTCCCAAGTAGGGGAGGAACACGTAGGTACCGGCCGCCTGTGTGCAAAAGCTCATCAAGGCCAGAACCAGATAGGCGGCGCCCAGCGAGGTAATGGTGCGGTTGATGCTGACTTTACCGCTTTGGTTAAGCAGGTATCCGAACTCGTGCACGCTAAGTGCGGCAATCAATGTAAACAACAAGCCAAACGTAAGAGGGCTGTAAAGGATACAGCCCACTAATACGATGACGAATAACGCGCCTGTGACAGCACGTTGGATGAAATTGCTTTTCACAACGTTTTTCGTTTAAGTGATTAGATCTTTTAGTTATTTGTCCGAAGAAGAGTTGTTTTCCGAAGCATTGTTTTCTTTCTCTTCCTTATTTTTGTTTTCTTCGGCTTCTTTCTCTACTTCTTTTTTAGCTTTCAAGGCTTTTTGTGCTTCTTCTTCCTCGGCTTTCTTCAGCTCGTCGGCACGCTTGGCGTTGATGATTTCTTCCGAGCGCGAAGCCCACGGGCGTTTTCCGAAGATGGCTTCTACGTCCTCGGCAAAGATGACTTCTTTGTCGATCAGTATTTGCGCCAGGCGGTTGTGTCCTTCCTTGTGCTCGGAGAGGATGCGTTTGGCACGTTCATACTGTTCGTTCACCATGTTCTTCACTTCTTCGTCGATCAGTTCGGCTGTCTTCTCACTATAGGGACGATTGAAGGAATATTCTTCGTTGTTGTAGTAGCACAAGTTGGGCAGTTTTTCGCTCATACCCAAGTAAGCTATCATGCCATAGGCCTGCTTGGTTACACGCTCCAAGTCGTTCATGGCGCCTGTCGAAATTCTTCCGAGGAAGAGGTCTTCGGCAGCACGGCCGCCCAGTGTGGCACACATCTCGTCGAGCATTTGCTCTTTAGTCGTGATCTGTCGTTCTTCGGGCAGATACCAGGCGGCGCCCAAGGCACGTCCGCGAGGCACGATGGTAACTTTAATCAGTGGGTTGGCATACTCCAACAGCCATGAGATACTGGCGTGTCCGGCTTCGTGGATAGCGATAGAACGACGTTCGGCTTCGGTAGTAATCTTGGTCTTTTTCTCCAATCCACCTACAATACGGTCGACAGCATCGAGGAAATCTTGCTTGCCTACAAACTTCTTACCGTGGCGGGCTGCTATCAGGGCAGCTTCGTTGCATACGTTGGCAATGTCGGCTCCAGAAAAGCCTGGTGTCTGACGAGCCAGCAGATCAACGTCAACCGTATCGTCTATCTTGATGGGGCGCAGGTGTACGCCAAATACTTCTTTGCGTTCGTTCAAGTCGGGCAGGTCGACGTGTATCTGACGGTCGAAACGTCCTGCACGCAACAAGGCTTTGTCGAGCACATCAACACGGTTGGTAGCTGCCAGAATGATGACACCACTGTTCGAACCAAATCCGTCCATTTCGGTGAGGAGCTGATTCAGGGTGTTCTCGCGTTCGTCGTTGCCTCCCATGGCGGCGGCTTTGGCGCGTGCGCGTCCTACGGCGTCAATCTCATCGATGAATACGATGCAAGGGGCTTTTTCTTTGGCCTGGCGGAAAAGGTCACGTACGCGAGATGCTCCTACGCCGACAAACATTTCGACGAAGTCGGAACCTGCCAGTGAGAAGAAAGGCACGTTAGCTTCACCAGCCACAGCCTTGGCCAGTAGGGTTTTACCTGTGCCCGGAGGGCCTACAAGAAGAGCTCCCTTGGGAATTTTTCCTCCCAGGTCGGTATATTTCTGAGGTTGTTTCAGGAATTCTACAATTTCTTCTACTTCCTGCTTGGCTTCGGCCAGTCCTGCTACATCCTTGAAGGTGACCCGTGTAGACGAACCTTTTTCGAAAAGCTGTGCTTTCGACTTGCCCACGCTGAAGATGCCTCCTCCGCCTGCACCTCCGCCACCGCTCAGACGGCGAGACATGAAAATCCAGAAGCCGATGAGGAATGCAAACGGCAATACCTGCCAGAAGAAAGCCAGCAAGAAGTTGCCTTTCTTTTCTTCGTACTTGACAGTGCCGTCGAAGTGTAGTTCGTCTTTCTCTTTTTGCAGGAAGGCGTCCATGCTTTCGAGCGAAGGCACTTTGGTGGTGATGACGGGAGTCTTGCCTACGCTATTTGAGTCTTCCTTAAAGACGTCGGCTACGTGTTGAGGCTTGATGTAGACTTCGATGGAGTTGTCGTCGTAGCCTACTACTTTGCTGACGTAGCCGTTGCGTACGTATTGCTGAAATTCGTCGTAGCTCAGGTCCTTGGTTGGGGTTGTGCTCTCGTTGGTGAGGTACAGTCCCAGCAAAGCCATGGCAATAAGCATGTACAGCCAGTTCAGGTTGAACTTGGGTACATTCATTTTTGGTTTTTTATCAGTATTATTGTTATTGTCCATACGTTTGTTTGCTTGTTAATCGAGGTCGGGGATTTGGGTTAGTTTGGCATCGGCCCACAAATGCTCCAAGTTGTAGAATTCTCGGGCTTCGGGCAAGAATACATGTACCAGTACGTCGGCATAGTCCATGGCTACCCATTCGGCGTTGCGCAGTCCGTCTACAGCAAAGGGGCGTGCGTTGGCTCCCTTGCGTGCGAATTCTCTGACAGATTCTACGATGGCTGTCACTTGGCTGGGTGAATTGCCCTGGCAGATGACGAAATAGTTGCATATTGTATCGTCTATCTGGGTGAGGTCGGCGATGACGATTTTCTTTCCTTTCTTATCTTGGATACCTTCTGTAATTTGCTGAATTAGATTTTTTGCTTCGTTCATTATACATTATTATATTAAAACTGTTGACAAATATACGGTGATTTCTTCTATCAAACACGCAAAAGGGGAAAAAGTCTTTCATTTTTGATGTTTTTTAGGTATATAATTGGGGTGAAATGGGGTTTTTACCATTTTTTCGAAAAAAAATATTCGTTTTTTGTTTGCGATTAAAAAAAAGTCCGTATCTTTGCAACCGCAAAAAGGAAATAAAGTTCCACTGGGCTATGGTGTAATGGTAACACTACAGATTCTGGTCCTGTCATTCCTGGTTCGAATCCAGGTAGCCCAACCAAAGAAAATGAGATCCTGTCAGACGATGATGTCCGGCAGGATTTTTTTATGCTTTCTTTTTTCTGTAGGGGCGGGGCTGGCTCAGACTGTTGTTATTAAGGCTGCTTCATCTCCTCATTTTTCCCTAACTAGGAAAAAATTTTTTGTTAACTGGGAAAAACTTTTTTCCTAACTGGGGAAAAATTATTCTCTAACTGGAGAAAAACAGAAGAGGTTGTATCTGGAAGTATGTTCCTGTCTGTGTAAAGACGGGAGACTTCCGGATACAACCTCTTTCAGTTTGTCTTTATCGGTCGGTTGGTGAGAGGGTTAATCGCCGTTCTTGATGCTTTCGTCGATCACTTTGATTTTTTGCTTCACCAGTTCGATGTCGTTTTTCAGTTTTTCTACCTTGCGGTTCAGTTCAGTCAGCAGGCTGTTTCCTTTCTTCGACGATGCGTTCAGGAAGCCCAAATTGTTCTCGTAGGTTTGCAGTTCGGCCTTCATGTTGTCGCAGGTGCGTACAAGTTTCTCGCGCTCGCGGTAGAGGGCTTGTGAATTGCCTTCGGAGATGCTGCTGATGCTTGTCTTGAAGTTGCTCAACTTCTTGTTGGAGGCGCTGATGTCGAAGCGGTCGAACAGCTTGTCTATCTGGGCATGATATTGCTTGTATATCTTGTCCTTATCTTTGAAGGGCACAAAGCCTATGGCGTTCCATTCCTTCATCAGGTCTTTGACGAGCTGAGAAGCTTCGTCTGTATCCATATCTTCGCCGATGGCGTCCAGTTTGGCGATGATTTCTTTCTTCTTTTCGAGGTTCTCCAGCTCGACGGTGCGTTGCGAGGAGGTTGCCTTGTTCTTTTGCTCGAAGAAGTAGTCGCATGCGCCGATGAAGCGTTTCCATACGGCATCGGAGTATTTCTTGGCCACGGGACCGATGGTTTTCCATTCTTTCTGCAGTTTGGTCAGCTCGTCGGCTGTTTTCTTCCAGTCGGTGCTATCCTTCAGGGCTTCGGCTTTTTCGCAAAGGGCACGTTTCTTTTCGAGGTTCTCGCTCATGCCTTCTTTCAGCGACTTGAAGAATTCGGCTTTTTTCTTGAAGAATTCGTCGCATGCCTTGCGGAAGCGTTCGAAGATTTTCACGTTCATCTTCTGGGGAGCGAAGCCGATGGTTTTCCACTTGCTTTGCAGGGCAAGGATTTCCTGTGTCTTGTTGTCCCATGCGGCAAAGCTGGTAAGTTCGTTGAAGTCGATGGCTTCGACGATCTCGCAGATGACGGTCTTTTGGTCAAGGTTGTTCTGCTCGGTCTCTTTCAGGGCTTCGAAGTGCTGCTGGTGACGTCGGTTGACAGCTGTCGAGGCGGTCTTGAAGCGTGTCCAGATCTCTTCGCGCAGTTCTTTGGCTACGGGGCCCGTATCGCGGAATTCCTGATGCAGTTTTTGCAATTGATGGAAGGCTGATACAACGTCTGGTTCGTCGGCCAGCTTTTCGGCAGCCTCGCACAGGTGTGTCTTGATTTCGAGGTTTTTCTTGAAATCGTATTCACGGAATTCGTTGTTCAGCTTGAGCAGGTCGTAGAATTTTTCAACGTAGAGCTGGTAGTTCTTCCAGAGTTCGTTGATTTTGCCCTGCGGCACGAGTTTCACTTCGTTCCATTGCTGTTGCAGGCGTTTGAATTCGGCGTACGATTTGTTGGCGTCGTCGGGCGAATCGATGAGGTCTTTCAGTTCTTCGATGATAGATAGTTTGACCTGCAGGTTCATTTCCTTCTGCTTTTCGAGCTCGGCGTTGGCAGCGCTTCTTTTTTCTTTGATGACGGACATGGCGTTTTTGAATTCTTCTTCCACGGTGTCGGTTTGCGGCACAAAGTCCTCTGCGGCTCCACCATTTTCGATGAATTGCTTTTTAGCGGCTTCCTGCTCGGCGTTGTGCAGCTTGTAGAATGCCTGCTTTAATCCGTCGATTTCTGTTTTGGCTACGTTTTCCACATCCGTGGCAAGTTCTTTCAGTCGGGCCAGTATTTCTTCCTTGGTCAGTAGTTTCGGGGTTGTTTCTGCCGGCTTTTCCGAAACGTTTTCTTCAGCGGGAGTTTCTGTTGTCGCCGGTTCAAAAACCTCTGCTGCTTTTTTTTCTTCTTCTAATTCCACGGTTTTTTCGGGGAGATTAGTGTCATGAGTGTCCGTCATTGTATTTACTTTTTTAGAAACGGGTTGTTCCCGTCGGTTTTACACATTAGGCTACAAATAAATGAAATAAAAAGGTTATTTCATACTTTTTTGCTGATTTTTTTTTGTTTTTATGGCATTTTTTTACCGATTGTACGGTTAGCTTGTTGCTGTTGTCAGGCCAGCAGCACGGTTATTCCCATGTAGAGCATCATGCCGATGATGTCGTTGGTGATGGAGATAAAGGGACCTGTGGCGATGGCGGGGTCTACCTTCAGCTTTTCGAGCGTCATGGGCACCAGGGTGCCGAAGATGGAGGCGAACATCACGACGGCAAACAGGCTGATGGACACCGAGTAGGTGACGGTGGCGGCGCTGCCGAAGCGGATGAAGTTGTACAGGTAGACCAGCAGCGAGATGATGGTGGCGTTGATGCTGGCCACGACGGCTTCTTTGGCTACTTGCTTCAGGGTGTCTTTGGCGTCGAGCGAGCTGTTGGCCAGGCCTTGCACGATGATGGCGGACGACTGTGTACCGACGTTTCCGCCCGTACCACCGATCAGGGGAATGTAGAGGGCCATTTCGGGGTGTGCGGCAAAGGTGGCGTCGAAGTTGCCCAATATCATGGAGTTGCCGATACCGCCCAGCATGCCGATGAGCAGCCAGGGCAGGCGGGCGCTGGTTTGGCGCACAAGGTTGTCGTCGGTTTCGACGTCTTGCGAAAGACCCGAAGCCAACTGGTAGTCGCGTTCGGACTGTTCGCGCACTTCGTCCATGACGTCGTCGACGGTGATCTGGCCGACAAGTCGTCCGATGCTGTCGATTACGGGGACGGCCACGAGGTCGTACTTCTCGATGATCTGTACCACTTCGTCGATGGGTGTGTCGACATGTACCGAGATGGGGTCTTTCTTCATCACGTGCTTCACTTTCGATACCGAAGGCGAGGTAATCATCTTCTTCAGCGGGAAGACGCCTTGCAGACGCTCGTCGTCATCGATGACGTAGACGTAGTAGATTTCGTCGAGCTGTTCGGCTTGCAGACGCATCTCCTTCAGACACTCGGGCATACTCCAGTTTTCGTTGACGGTTACCATTTCGGTACCCATCAGACCGCCGGCGGTGTCTTCGTCGTACTTCAGCAGGTCGACGATGTCGCCCGCCTGTTCGATGTCTTCGATGTGCGACAGGACTTCTTCCTGCTTGTCTTCGTCGAGGTCGCGCATCAGGTCGACGGCATCGTCGGTATCCATGTAGTCGACGAACTTCTTGGCGATGGTTTCCGAGGGGAGCAGTTCGAGGAACTCTTTACGGACGTCCTCGTCCATTTCTACGAGCACGTCGGCCGCCGTTTCGTTGTCGAGCAGGCGGTAGACGAAGCGTGCCTTTTCGGGTTCAAGGTCGTTGCACAGCTCGGCTATGTCGGCGGGGTGCAGGTCGGCCAGCAGGACTTTGACGTTGTCGGCGTCTTTCTGTTCGATCAGACTTTTGACTTTGTCGATATATTCTTCGTCTATTTCCATTGTTTTGATTGATAATTGATAATTGGTAATTGAAAATTCTTCGTTCTCGGTTAATGAACATTATTCATTCTCCATTCTCAATTCTCCATTTACTAAGTTTGTCAGCTCTACGAACTCCTGAACGGAGAGCTGTTCGGGTCGGCGGTCGAAGAGGGGATCGGCCGTCAGGGGACAGTCTTTTCCGACGAGGGGCTTGATGGAGTTACGCAGGGTCTTGCGCCGCTGGTTGAAGGTGGTTTTCACCACTTGCTTGAACAGGTGTTCGTCGCATCCCAGATCCCGGGTATCGTTGCGGGTCATGCGGATGACAGCGCTTTTCACCTTGGGCGGCGGGTTGAAGACGTGTTCGTGGACGGTGAAAAGATATTCAACGTCGTACCACGCCTGTATCAGCACACTCAGTATGCCGTAAGTCTTGCTGCCGGGACCGGCGGCGATGCGTTCGGCCACTTCTTTCTGTATCATGCCCGTACAGCAGGGGATGAGGTCTTTGTTGTCGAGCATCTTGAAGAAGATCTGGCTCGATATGTTGTAGGGATAGTTGCCGGTCAGCACGAAGGGGTTTCCGTCGAACACGCGCCGCAGGTTCATCTTCAGGAAGTCGTCTTCGATGATGTCGTCTTCCAGTTGCGGGTAGGCTTCGCGCAGGTAGGCCACGGATTCGTAGTCTACTTCGACCACCTTCACCTGCCTCTCCTTGGGCAGCAGGAATTGAGTGAGTACTCCCATGCCGGGGCCTACTTCGAGTATGGGCAGGGCGGGGCAGGCGTCGACGGTGTCGGCGATGTCCTGTGCTACTTTCAGGTCTTTCAGGAAGTGCTGTCCCAGAAACTTTTTAGGCTTTACTAATCTCATGTATCAAGTTTATTGTTACTTTTGTGCTCCACAAAGGTAGTTCTTTTTAATGAAGAATGAAGAAGGAAGAATGAAGAATTTTAGCTCTCGATTGATAAGAATCCTGTTGCCCCTGCTGTTGGGGGCTTTTATCCTATATTGGGTCTATCGCGATTTCGACTTCGAACGTGCTTTCCAGGTGCTTCGTCACGGCTTGCGCTGGGATTGGATGGCGTTGTCGCTCTTTTTCGGTGTGTGGAGCCATGTGGAGCGCGGTTTGCGCTGGCGTCAGACGCTCGACCCGCTGGGTGTGTATCCGCGTAAAAGCCATCTGGTCGATGCCATCTACCTGTCTTACGCCACCAGTCTGGTGGTGCCCCGGCTGGGCGAGGTGTCGCGTTGCGGGGTGCTGTCGCGCTACGACGGGGTGCCGTTTTCGAAGTCGTTGGGTACGGTCGTTACCGAGCGCATGGTCGACGCACTGTGCATGCTGCTCATTGCGGGTGTGACGTTGCTGCTCGAACTGCCTGTCTTTCTCACCTTTTTCCATCAGACGGGGACGAAGGTGCCTTCGCTGGTGCATCTGTTTTCCTCGCCGTGGTTCTACGTGGCGCTGTTCAGCGTGGTAGGCGTCGTGGTGGTGCTGGTGTGGATGGTGCGTGCGCTGTCCGTGTTCGAGCGGGTGCGCGGGGTAGTGCTCGACGTGTGGCAGGGCATCATGTCGCTGCGTCGGGTGCGCAATGTGCCGCTTTTCGTGCTTCACACGGTGCTGATGTGGCTTTGCTATTTTCTTCACTTCTACCTGACTTTCTTCTGTTTCCCCTTTACGGAGGGGTTGAGCATTGAGGCTGGCTTGGTGATGTTCGTGGCGGGTACGTTTGCCGTCATTGTGCCTACGCCCAACGGGGCGGGTCCGTGGCATTTCGCGGTCATTACGATGATGATGCTCTACGGGGTCGACGCGGTCGATGCCAGTACGTTTGCCCTCCTGGTGCATGGGGTGCAGACGCTGCTTGTCGTGGTGCTGGGCTTGTGGGGCTGGGGGCATCTGGCGATTGGCGGTAGGAGTGGCAGGACGGCTGCCTGACGTCGGCAGGCAGGTGCTTCTCTTCCTCCTGAGTGTGGCCTGTGCATGAATGAATCAGTATTTCAAATATCGCTTTCCCTGTTTTTCGTTTTTTTCTGCTGTCTATTTGCTGCTCGTGTTTTGCGCATCTCGCGTGCTATGTTAGCAAAGGTAGGATATCGCTTCGAGGCGGCCAAAAACGGGGTATGTTGAAATAGTGAAAATCTGTTAATGAAACACGGATTATGTGTTAATAAACCTAACTTGTTGTTGCTCAGGCGGAGATAGCGCATTTTCAGAAGTCAGTGTAGTTCCTTCTTTAGGGCGTTTATGTGGCTAGTGTCCGACGAGCCTCTATCTTGTGTCCGCAATGTTCTTTTCTTGTAGGGAGCTTGTCAAGCGTTACATTACAGTTGTGACAGTTATTTTTAAGTGAAAACCGATTCGTCGCCCTCGGAAGGGAAGAAAGTGTTAAATATTTTAATAATATATATTATATATATTTATATATATAATATATATTATTAATTTTCTTTTACAGATTTTTCCCAGGTTGATTTTCTCTTAAAATTAACTGTCACAACTGTAATGTAACGCCATAATTGCCGAAAAACGCCCTGTCCGTACGATTGTCCGGCATGTGAAAACAGCGTTTGTTGCAGAGCCGAAAAACCGTGCAAGGGGGTATTGTTTTTCAGGAAGTTTTTTATTATCTTTGCAGAAACCAATTTTTCGTTTTATACTGCTATGAGTGATATCTTACAACTTGCTCCACAGAACGTGTGGAAGCATTTCTATTCGCTGACTCAAATCCCCCGTCCTTCCGGACATATAGAAAAGGTGACCGAATTTCTGGTCAATTTCGGTAAGGGGCTGGGGCTGGAGTCCTTTGTCGATGAAATAGGCAACGTCATCATCCGCAAGCCGGCCACGCCGGGCATGGAGAACCGCAGGGGCGTCATCCTGCAAGCCCACATGGACATGGTACCCCAGAAAAACAATGATACGGTACACGATTTTACGAAAGACCCTATTGAAACCCGCGTCGACGGCGACTGGGTGAAGGCTAAAGGAACAACCCTTGGTGCCGACAACGGTTTGGGCGTGGCAGCCGCCATGGCTGTGCTCGAAGCCACCGACCTGAAGCACGGACCGCTGGAAGTGCTCATCACCAAAGACGAGGAAACGGGCATGGTAGGTGCTTTCGGGCTGAAACCCGGAATCTTGCAGGGCGACATCCTGCTGAACCTCGACTCCGAGGAAGAAGGCGAACTGTACATCGGTTGCGCCGGCGGTATCGACTTCACCGCTACGCTTGAGTATAAGGAAGAAGCACCCGCTGAAGGCTTCGTAGCACGCAAGCTGACGCTGAAAGGACTGCGCGGCGGACACTCAGGCCTCGAAATAAACGAAGGCCGCGGCAATGCCAACAAGCTGCTGGTGCGCGTCGTTCACGACCTGCTGCTTGAGTTCGATTGCCAGTTGGCTTCGTTCGAAGGCGGCAACATGCGCAACGCCATCCCGCGCGAGGCTCATGCCGTGATGCTGTTCAACCCCGAAGATATGGACGGTCTGGACGACTACATCCGCGAGTACGAAGCACAGATCGCTGCCGAATACGCACCCATCGAGCAGGGCATCAGCCTGAAGATGGAAGAAGTTGACGTGCCCGCTACCGTCGTGCCCGAAGAGATTCAGGACAGCATGGTCAACGTGCTGATGGCCTGTCAGGATGGCGTGATGCGAATGATTCCCACCGTGCCCGATACGGTCGAGACTTCGTCCAATCTGGCCATCGTCCTCATCGGAGGCGGAAAGGCCGACGTACGCATCCTGGCGCGCAGCTCGTGCGACACGATGAAAGACTTCCTGGCCGACAGCCTGACCGCTTGCTTCTCGATGGCAGGTATGAAGGTCGAACTGAGCGGCAATTATTCTGGCTGGCAGCCCAATGTCGACTCGCCCATTCTGCATGCCATGAAGCTGTCCTACAAGGAACAGTTTGGTACGGAACCGGCTGTCAAGGTGATACACGCCGGCTTGGAGTGCGGCATCATCGGAGCCATCTACAAGAATCTCGACATGATTTCCTTTGGCCCCACCTTGCGCTCGCCTCATTCGCCCGACGAACGTGCCTACATTCCTTCGGTCGGCAAGTTCTACGACTTCCTGGTGGCTACGCTTGAGAAGACGCCCGAAAAGTGAAAAAGACGGCGGTAATAGAAAAGAAAGACTAATACTTCAAGACAACGGGGACAGGCTACGGTCTGCCCCGTTTTTTTGTGTCCGTACTTCTGCCATTTTGTCCGTACGGACATTCTCGCAACACGCTTGTCAGTACAATATGGCAGTCTTTGAATGTCCGAACTTACGAAAAATTGACCCATATCAAGAAATATGTTATATAACATGTTTTTCTGCCTTCAATCGCTTGCAATCTCAAATAATGGCTCTATTTTTGTGCTGTAAAACATGAATTCAATGAGAATTCAACAGGATAACACATTATTTATAGGAGGATAACAAAATGAAAATGTTAAAGAAAATCATGGATCGACTCGGCCAGAACAATGCCGATGTTTGGGGCTACGTGATGCTGGGTGCACACAAGTTCTAAGATTCGAAAAAGCAAAGAGAGAAGAGAAACAAATTAGGTTTTCAGGTATTAGTTTTTATTTGATTTTTCAAGTTTCGCGGAGGCGGAATTTTTCGGAAGTCCGTTCTCGGACGGAACTTGAACTAAACTTTTAAAGCAATGAAACAGAAATTTGTTAGTACACTGAAGCACATTCTTGCCGAGATGGGAAGAAGCGAGATGCAGAAAAGAGGGGTTTATCTTTCTTGAAAAAGAAAGGATCACCCTCTCACCACAGAGAGAGAAAACTGAAGACGGAAACACCGCGTATACTTCCGTACGTTTTTAGGATAACGTTTTAATTTTTAAGGTTATGAAAAAGAAGATTGTTAATTCATTTAAGCGCGCCATGCTGTTGGCTGGCAAAAACTGGATGGAGGCAATGCGATATTATAGCCTTCAGATGTAAAGCACAGTAATTATTAGTTAATCATACACACCAGGGGGATATCTCTTTTCATTGAGGGATATCCCTCTTTTTTTGTCCGTGCAATATTTTTTCAGTTAAAAGATACGCCCGTTAACATTTTATTCTCTTATTTTGTTATAAAGGAAGAATCGAACCTTCGATTCGGCATAATGAAACCTACAAATAGAGAGAAGAATATGAAGACAATCCGAAGAATTTGCACCGTTATGTTGCTCGTGCTGATGGCTTTTCCAGCCCTCCACGCGCAATCGTACGACAACCTCTGGAAGCAGCTCGAAGAAGCACGCGAGAAGAGTTTGCCGCAAACCGTAATCCGGCTGGCCGACCAGATCTGGCAGAAGGCCCAAACCGAGAAAAACGCTCCGCAGATGCTGAAAGCCTACGTCTGTCGGCAGGCCTGCCAGAAACGTATTACGCCCGACAGCCTTTACACCAGTCTGGCCGCAATGGAGCGCTGGGCGCAGGAAGAGGCAGACGAGACGAATCGCGCCATTCTGCACTCGCTCTTGGCGCGTCAGTATGCCGACTTGCTCAGCACCAACCGCCGTACGCTGCTCAACTCTCCCTCGCTCCTTGTCGACGAGGCTCCTGCCGACGTGCGCGAGTGGAGCCTTAACCTCTTCATCGACCGCATCGACGCCCACCTGCAAGCCTCTTTGCAACCCGCCGAAGCCCTGCTGCGTACTACCGCTGCCGACTACGGCCCCTTCGTCATCCAGCAGGATGGCAGCCGATTCTATGCTCACGACCTCTACCATCTGCTGGCTCGCCGTGCCGTCGATACGTATCAAGGGTGGAGGGGATTCAACGTCGATTCGCTGATGGATCGCCGCATCAAAGATGTCTATCAGACGATGATTGCCACCTATCGCCAACGCCCCAATGCGGAAGATGCTGTCGTAATGGCCACCCTCGACTACGAGCAATGGCGTGCCGATATGCAGTCGCCCGACGGCTATCTGCAAACCCTCGACAGCTTGATTGCTGCTTATGGCACACGCGACGTCTGTGGTGAAGTCTACATCCGTAAGGCTCAGTGGCTGAACGACAAGCGGCGCTACGCCCAAGCCCTGCGCGTATGCGACGAAGGTTTAAAGCGCTATGCTGCCTACAAGCGCATCGGCGAACTGAAGAACATCCGTGCGCGGATCCTGCAACCGGCTCTCAACATCTATACAGCCGAAGGCTATCCGTCCGATTCGGTCAGTATGCGGGTCAACTATCGCAACCTCAGTGGCTTCACTCTCAACGTCTATGCCACCGACTACGACGAACGTCCCTGGCTGGACGATGGCCTCACCTCCGCCGTCTGCCGCCGCCACGGTCGTCTGCTGGCTTCGCACCGCTTTGCTCTCCGTCCACTGCCGGGTAAAGATAAGGCCGCCGAAGACGTGCCCTACCATTCCTGTGATACTACGTTGCACTTCCGCCTGCCCGATGACGTAGGCGTATATATTCTTCAGGCAGTGCCCGAAGGCGAAAGGACGCTTCACCAGTCATACAATTTTCTATGTGTCAGCCGCTTTAAGGTACTTTCGCTGAACGTCGACGAACAGACTACCGAATTCATCACCCTCGACGCCCTTACCGGCCATCCGATAGCAGGCGTACAGCTCAGCTTCTATTCCGACGATAGCAAAAATCGCCGTCTGCTGACTCAGCTGACCACCGACTCCGAAGGCAAAGCTCTGCTCACCGGCCAGCCCAATGCACGCTATTACGTGGCGCGCAAGGGTGACGACCGCGCCATGACGCCTCAGTATTTTCGTCAGGGCATCTCCAGAATCGTTGATTCTGATACAGCACAGAAAATGCTGACCCTGCTCATCGACCGCGCCATCTATCGCCCGGGGCAGACAGTCTATGTGAAAGGTATCGCCTACGAACAGACAATCGATACCGCTCGTGTGCTCGAAGGTGCCGACTACGAACTGCTTCTGCTCGATGCCAACCGCAAGGAGCTGGCCTCCCGCAAGGTCCGCACCAACGACTTCGGTTCCTTCTCAGCCGAGTTCGTGCTGCCTTCGGCATGTCTCAACGGTGCTTTCTCCATCACCACCCGCAAACACGAGGACTCAGCTTCGTTCCGGGTCGAAGAGTATAAGCGGCCGACGTTCGAAATCAGTTTCACCCCCGTGGCCGAAGCCTATCGCCTGGGCGACCGTGTGATGCTGCGTGGTAACGTCAAATCCTTCAACGGCATGTCCGTGCAAGACGTTCCTCTGGCTTTTACCGTGACGCGCCACGATCTGCTGAGAAGCTATTTCGTTCCTTCGACGAAACCTTTGCTGGCCGATACCGTCCGGCTCGATGCCGAGGGTAATTTCTGCATCCCTCTGACGTTAGAGGTTCCTGACGATACCTCAATGGGAGAATATCCTTATTATCATTATCAGGTCGAAGCCTCCGTAACCGATGATGCGGGCGAGACGCAGACAGCTTCTTACAGCATTCTGGCAACGACAAAGGCCTATTCTTTCATGGCCGACGTGCCGCAGGTGATTTGCAAAGAAGACAGTTTGCTCTTCACCATTAGCGTCGCCAACGGCGTACAGCAGCCTCAGACAGTGAAAGGCCGCTACCTGCTTCGCCCAGCCGATGCCGATCGCATTGTCCTCGAAGGCGATTTCGTGGCCAACCAACGTCAGGACTTCTCCTCCTTGAGGTCAATCCCCTCGGGCAAGTACCGCATGACCTTTGTCGTGACCGATAGCCTGGGGCGTGAAGAGAATAGCGATATACAGACTCATTCGATCGTGAACTTCACCCTCTTCTCGGAGCACGACACACGCCTGTCTCAATTCACCGAGCTGTTCGTACATCAACCCCTCGATGAGTTCGATGAAACGCAACCCGCCGATTTCTTCTTCGGCACCTCCTTCAAGGATGCTTATGTGCTGATGGACGTTTTCACTGGTCGCCGCCGCATCGAGACCTGTGTACTTCAGCTCAGCGATAGCCTGATGCACTTCACTTTGCCCTACCGCCCCGAGTATGGCGAAGGGGTGACGCTGACTTTCAACTTCGTGAAACAGGGTTTGCACTACTCTCACCAGCTATTCTTTAAGAAGCGCCAACCCAACCGCACCCTCGACCTGAAGTGGGAAGTCTTCCGCGACCGCTTGCGCCCGGGGCAGGAAGAAGAGTGGAAGCTCGTTATCAAGACGCCTCAGGGTTTGCCTGCTTCGGCCGAAATGCTGGCTACGATGTACGATGCCTCGCTCGATAAGCTTTTCCGCCACAATCAGTCATTGAATGTATATTTCAGCAGTCGTCTGTATAGCAGCTATCGCAATGCCAGTCGCTATGCCGATGCCTACTTCAATCTTCGCTTTCCGCTCGATAGCAAGTGGGTACCTGCGTGGGCATACGACTACTTCTATACTTATTTCTCCGCTGTTGGCGAAGTCTTGTCCATTAGCGAAAATAGCCTGGTACTGAGACAGAAAACTGCTGATGCCCCCATGGCTCGTGGAGTGGAAGAGAGTGCTGATGCGGTCGAAGTGAAATATGTACCGGCAGCTGTGTTCGAAGAAGATCGTGAAGAATCGTTCATCACAGGTGCTTTGCCGGAGGCTCAGTCCGAGCTTCGCACCAATTTTGCAGAAACAGCCTTCTTCTATCCGTACTTGCGCACTAACGAGCAGGGCGAAGTATCCATCGCCTTCACCATGCCTCAAAGTCTGACTCGCTGGCGTTTCCGTGGTTATGCCCACACCAAAGATATGCTGACTGGCCAGTTGGAAGCATCGGCCGTTACATCTAAGGAATTTATGCTGACGCCTAATCTGCCGCGTTTTGTGCGGGTGGGCGACCATACTCAGATAGCTGCTACCATCGCCAATCAGACAGACAAGGCTGTGAAAGGCACTGTTCGTTTCGTCTTGTTCGATCCCCTGACGGAGAAGGTCATCGACAGTCAGAAACAGAAGTTTACAGCCGATGCCCGTCGGACCACTTCTGTACCGTTCGCTTTCGACGTGGACGAGCGCTACAACCTGCTGGGTGTGCGTATCGTAGCCGATGGCGATTCGTTCAGCGATGGTGAGCAACACCTTGTTCCTGTGCTCAGCAACAAGCAGTACATTACCGAAACGTTGGCTATGCCTATCCGTGGTGGAGAGAGTCGCACCTTCGACCTTAGCCACCTGTTCAACGGCGATAGCTCCACGGCTACCGACCGCCGTCTGACGGTTGAGTTTACCTCTAACCCAGCTTGGTATGCTGTTCAGGCGTTGCCGGTGCTGGCTCAACCGACTACCGACAATGCTATCGACTGGGCTTCTGCTTTCTATGCCAATTCGCTGGCTAGCTTCATCGCAGGTAGTCAGCCGCGTATCAAGGCTGTGTTCGACGCCTGGATGGCAGATGGTGGTAACAAGGAAACTTTCCTCAGCCAACTGGAGAAGAATCAGGAAGTGAAGAACATTCTCTTGTCTGAGTCGCCTTGGGTACTCGAAGCCACTACCGAAAGCGAGCAACGCAGTCGTATAGCCACACTGTTCGACCTCAATCAGCTGAACAACCGCAACCTTTCTGCTTTGACCAAATTGAAAGAGCTGCAAGGCACCGACGGTTCGTGGAGCTGGTACAAAGGCATGTCGGGTAGTTCCTATATCACCAACTACGTGACCGAATTGCTTGTCCGCCTGCCACAGTTGACTGGTCAGCCCCTCGCAGCCGACGCACAGACCATGAAGCAAGCTGCTTTCGGCTATCTGAACAACCGTGCGCTGGAGGCTTACCGCTCGATGCTGAAGGCCGAGAAGAAGGGTAGCAAGGTATCTTCCTTGTCCGACGACCTTGTACACTACCTCTACCTCGTAGCTTTGTCCGGTGAAAAACTGCCCGATGCGAACCGCAAGGCGCAGGCTTACTTCCTGACGAAGATAGGCGGCAATCTGACAACTGCCTCCGTTTCGTGCAAGGCGCGTGCGGCCATCATCCTTCTGTCCGCAGGCAAGAAGACCGAAGCCGACCGCTTCATAGCCTCGTTGAAGGAGCACCTGGTGCAAGAAGACGAGATGGGTGCCCACTTTGCTTTCCTCGACGCTCCCTACAGTTGGTCGATGATGCCCGTGCCCGCCCATGTCAAGGCGATGGAAGCCTTGCGTAAGGCTGGCGGTAACGATGCTTTGGTCGAGGAGATGAAACTCTGGCTGTTGAAACAGAAGCAAACCACTTGTTGGAAATCGTCGGTCGAGACAGCCGATGCCATCTATGCCTTGTTGTGTCAGGGCAATGATTTGCTGGCTACAGCAGGCGATGTGCGTATCACTCTGGGACGTGAAGTCATCGAAACCACTTCGCCCGCTGCCGATGCTACACCTGCTTTGGGCTATGTGAAGGAAACCTTTACTGAAGATCATCAGGCGCTGAAAGCCCGTCAGGTAACCGTTGAGAAGCTTGATGCAGGCATCGCCTGGGGAGCCGTGTATGCCCAATATCTGTCGCCCATCGCCGATGTGAAGCAGCAGGGCAGCGAACTGAATGTGGAGAAACGCCTTTACGTAGAGCGCCTGTCAGCCGATGGCCGACGCTCGTTGCAGCCCCTTGGTCAGGGAGAAGCCCTGAAGGTGGGCGATAAGGTTGTATCGCGTCTCACCATCCGTTTGGATCGAGCCATGGATTTTGTTCAGCTGAAAGACCAGCGTGGCGCTTGTTTCGAGCCGCTCAGTGCCTTCTCAGGCTATCGTTGGAGCAATGGCTTCGGCTATTATGTCGAGGTGGAAGATGCCGCAACCAACTTCTTCTTCGACCACTTGGGCAAAGGCGTCTATGTGCTCGAATATAGTTACCGCGTGGCTCGTGGAGGTACCTACGAGGCCGGACTTGCTACGCTGCAATGTGCTTACGCGCCCGAGTATGCTTCGCATTCGGCAGGAAGAAAATTAATAATTAAAAATTAAAAATGAATAGTTGGAGTGGGGGTGAGGAGAGTTAGAGATAATCTTGTTTGATGCTCCCATCTTCCTCCCACACCCTCTAACTATTAATTATTAATTATTAATTTTTAATTCTAAAGAAATCGCCCTACATTTGCCCTTGTAATTTAGAATCCCAACTTTCGCAAGCTCAAGTTGCAGTTGACAAGCAACAAGTTGACGAGTTAACAAGGCGTTTGTAGCGAGCCGTTTCAAACGGCATTTTATCAAACAGGGTGTTCCAGCCTAGTAGACTTGTTAACTGAAGCCTTGTCAACTAATAAGTTGAGCACTTGCGAAACTTAAGTTAGAATTAAAATAAATGAAGCGAATCATAACCACTTTATATGTATGTATGGCGGCTTTGGGAGCTTTGGCTCAGCCGCGTTTTACGTCCAATACCGAGATGCACAGCTTGGGGCAAATCGAGTGGAAACACCCAGCTACCGTGCAATACACCATCACCAACACCGGCGATGAGCCGCTGGTGCTGACTGATGTAGAGCCCGATTGTGCCTGTACGGTAGCCCAGTGGACACAGACGCCGATAGCCCCTGGGGCGAAAGGTATGGTCAACGTCACCTTCGATGCCGAAGCGTTGGGCACCTTTCAGAAGTCGGTAGCTATCTACACCAATGCCGAACCTCATATTGTCTACTTGCGTTTCAACGGTGAAGTGGTGCAGGAAATCAAGGATTATACCAAGACTCATCCCTACTTGATCGGCCAGATACGTATCGACAAGAATACGCTCGATTTCCCCGATGTCCACTTGGGTGAGCATCCGGTGATGCATGTCGGCGTGGTAAACTTGTCCGATCGTCCCTACGAACCCGTGCTGATGCACCTGCCTCCCTATCTGGATATGGAGGTGAAGCCTAATGTACTTCAGAAAGGTGAAAAAGGTATCATTACCCTGACATTGAACCCTGAAAAGTTGACCGACCTTGGTTTGACGCAGGCTTCCGTCTATCTGTCGCGTTTTGCAGGCGATAAGGTGACCGATGAAAGCGAAATACCTGTATCGGCCATTCTCTTGCCCGACTTTTCAGACATGACCGAAGCCCAAATGCAAAACGCACCTGGTATCCAGCTTTCGGCTACCGACATCGATCTGAGCAAGGTGCTGGCCAAACGCAAGAAAGCCAAACAGGATATTGTAGTAACCAATACCGGACGTTCACCCTTGCAGATCAGTAAGTTGCAGGTATTTCATCCGGCTGTGGGCGTCAGCCTGAAGAAGACCGTGTTGCTGCCGGGCGAATCGACCCGTTTGCGTGTGACTGTCAATAAGAAGAATATCGGTACCCGCCGGCGTCATTTGCGTCTGCTCATGATCACCAACGACCCGATGAGACCCAAAGTAGAAATTAACATTAAAGCCAAATAATCATGGAACATCCCGAGAATAACGAAGCATACAAAGGATTGGTAGTCAACGCCGGAGTCGAACAACCTTCGACCGTAAGTCCTTATTTGAAGAATCGTCCGAAACGTAAGAAACGCGAACTGACGGTAGCGGAGTATGTGGACGGCATTGTGAAAGGTGACGTGACGATACTCAGTCAGGCCGTGACACTGGTCGAAAGCGTACGCCCCGAACATCAGGTCATCGCTCAGGAGGTCATCGAAAAATGTCTGCCCTATTCGGGAAGCTCCATCCGTGTGGGCATCAGTGGTGTGCCGGGGGCAGGAAAGAGTACTTCGATCGATGTCTTTGGCTTGCACGTGCTCGAACAGTATGGCGGCAAGTTGGCTGTATTGGCTATCGACCCCAGTAGTGAGCGCAGCAAGGGTAGTATATTGGGCGACAAGACACGTATGGAGAAACTGTCCGTACATCCCAAGTCGTTCATTCGTCCTAGCCCATCGGCTGGTTCGTTAGGAGGCGTGGCCCGCAAGACGCGCGAGACCATCATCTTGTGCGAAGCCGCCGGCTATGACAAGATCTTTGTCGAAACGGTCGGAGTAGGTCAGAGCGAGACGGCTGTGCATTCTATGGTCGATTTCTTCCTCCTCATTCAGTTGGCAGGTACGGGCGACGAGCTTCAGGGCATCAAGCGTGGCATCATGGAGATGGCCGACGGCATCGTTATCAACAAGGCCGATGGCGACAATCTGGAGCGTGCCAAGCTGGCAGCAGCCCAGTTCCGCAATGCCTTACACCTGTTTCCTGCGCCCGAAAGTGGCTGGACACCTCAGGTGCTGACCTATTCGGGCTTTTACAACCTGGGTGTGAAGGAAATCTGGGACATGATTTACCAATACATGGACTTTGTGAAAGCGAATGGCTATTTCGAGTACCGTCGCAACGAACAAAGCAAATACTGGATGTACGAAAGCATTAACGAACAGTTGCGCGACAGCTTCTATCACAATCCGAAGATCGAAGCCATGCTGGCCGGTCAGGAACAACAGGTGCTGCAAGGCAATCTGACTTCGTTTGTAGCGGCCAAGTCTCTGCTCGACACTTACTTCGACGATATGAAGCGTTGAGGCTGCCCGTTGCGTCAGAAGGAGGCGACAAAGTCGTCGAAGCTGACGTCGGTGATTCCTATCTTTTCTTTTAGACGCATCTTTTTGCGCGATATGCTTCCCTTGGCTATGTGGTAGATTTCTGCCAGTATGGCCAGGGGAAGTTCCATTTTCACCAGACAGCAGAAGTCTATTTCTTCATCGCTCAGCTGGGGATAGGCGGTTTTCAGCCGTCGGGTAAAGTTGTCGAAGCAGGCGTCGGTGTTGTTGCGCAACGTTTGCCAGTCCTCGGGCGAGAGGTGCAGGGCGCCTGCCTGATTGCGGCTTCGCATCAGTAGGGGGATGGTGATTTCGTTCAGTTGCTTGAAGTATTCCAGACGCTGGTTGAGTTGGGCGTTTTCAAGCTGTTCTTTGGCTTCCTGCTCGCGCAGGTAGCGTATCTCCATCTCCTGTTTCGAAAGCTGGGCTTGCATCAGGTCGCGGTTGAGTAGCGCCTGGCGACGGCGTGTGTAGATGTAGTAAGCGCCCCACAGAATGATGAGTGCGCATACTACTGCCGCGAGTCTGTACACCTGAAGCATCCGGTGGGTCAGCTGACGTTCGCTGTTTTCGATCTGTTGCTGTTGCTTGCGATATTCGCGTATGGCATGTACTTTCTCCAGCAGTTCAGCTTTCTTGTCTGCATCGAGCGAGTCGCGGTAGCGCACGTGTTCGCGCAGGAATTCAATAGCTTTATCATACTGTCCGCGGCGGTTGAGCACTTCGGCCATGTAGCGGTAAGCATCCGTCTTGCGGGCCAGGGGAAACATCTCGGCTATGCGGCGGAAGTAGGGCAGGGCCGAGTCGTTGCGGGCAATGTGATAGCGCACACCTTGGCGTAGGGCATGGTAGTATTCTTGTCGACCGGCTTGAGTGGCAATGGCACGGTCAAGGTGGAGTAGGGCAGAGTCAGGCTGTTGCAGGTAGAGGTGTACGATTGCCATTTCAGCTTGCAGTTCGGCACGCCGTTCGGGTGTTATGGCGCAGGCATAACGATAGGCCGTGTGCAGTTCGTCGAGAGCTCGGGCGAAATCCTTTTTGCTTTTCTCCCGCTGGCAGCGGAGGAGGCAGATGCGTATCAGCATCAGGCTGTCCTGCTGTTCGGTGGCCAGTTGCTGGGCATTGTCTAGCAGTTGGTTTTCTCGTTTCTCAAAATGATTGAAGCGACAAAGGTCAGCTTGCGCAATGTCCAGTTCCATGCGGAGTCGTGAGGGCGCCTGGGCAGGCAGATAGCGCTGTGCCTTTTCGTAACGTTCCTGTGCACGAAGCAGGAAATACCCTTGATGAAGTTTCTTCCCCTGAAAAAAACAGATCATGCTGACATGCAGCGAGTCATCAGCTTCGATGGCCTGCTGAAGGCCGGTTTGAAGCAAGCTGTCGGACAGGTGAACAGAGTCGTGCAAGGCGATGCTGTCCCAAAAATCATTCGGGATGTCGTCGTGGCGCTGGGTGCACGCGGTGAGCCACGAGGCAAGCAGGAGGAACAAAAGGGCGTATTTCATATGTAAATTGCAAATATAAGCAAAGGAAACCGCCGCAACAAATGAAAATCTTGTTTTCTAATGGGAGGAGGATAAAGAGGAGGGATTTTTTCCTAACTGGGAAAAAGTATTTTGTTAACTGGGGAGGAATTTTTCCTAACTAGGGAAAAATAAGGACTTTATTAAAGATTTTAGCAAAGTGTTGATAGTTAACAATGATTTTGGGATAGTGTGCATACAAAAAT
>NZ_JAULLJ010000023.1:0-63629 GCF_030518095.1 Bacteroides sp. ET489 | reverse complement strand
TATCCGCATACACACAGGAACTTTCCTTTTTCTTCAGGCACGGATGCCACGGAAAGCCACGGGGAAGGCCGCACCTGAAAGCGATAATCCCGCATGTTATTCTTTTGAATTGTTCCTTCCAAATACGCTAACTGTGCCGTTCCAGTGCAACAGTTACTGCACTGTTAGTGCACCAACTGTTGCACTGCGAGTGCACTGCCTACTGCACTGTGAGTGCAATAACTGGTGCACTCGCTGGGGATAACTGGGGAGTTTTAGAAGGACAGTAGGAAAGTGCATAAAATCCATATAGATGTACGCCAAGATATGATAAGTTTGTCGAATCTTGATGAGAAAGCTGTTTAAACTTAGGGTTATGATAGATGCTTTTTGTTGCACTGTGCTTTTTTATTGTATTTGCGGAGTATATAAGCATATTATTAATTAAAAAAGATTCGATTTATGAAGACTAAATTATTTTTGGCTGCTGCATTGGTGTTTTCGTTAACCATTATATCTTGTGGAAATAAGAAAAATGCTGCAACAGTTTCTGATACAACAGAACAAGTATGCGACTCCGCTTGCTGTAAAACTGCTAATGAGGCTTGTTGTGCAGGTGATAGTGTATGCAGTGGATCTTGCGATAATAAATGTTCGGGCAACTGTGAGAAAGCAGAATGCCCTAAAAAGAATTGTGATAGTAACTGTGCCAACAAATAATTGTAGGTATAGTATATAATATAAGAAGGCGCATCTTTTATATAGATGTGCCTTTTTGTATTATATTACTAGAATTTATTGCCAACAGGTTATAAAATGTCGTTTTTTAATTGAAAAAGTAACAAATTTGTTTGCTTGCTACGAAATATTCTATACCTTTGCAACGTTTAAAAGATAGAAGAAAATGATTCAGAACTTTACATATATTCTGCTGTGTGGTATTATTATTCTGCTAGGAAGATGTAGCGGAAGTGAGTGTCGTGCGTGAATATATGTAAGTTGAAGATATATAAAGCCTTTCTCACTTCCTTGTGTGAAAGGCTTTTTTTATGTACATAACTTATAAATACAATAAACAAGATGAGTGACAGATTATTTATTTTCGACACGACGCTCCGCGATGGTGAGCAGGTTCCGGGATGCCAGTTGAACACGGTGGAAAAGATTCAGGTAGCAAAGCAACTGGAATTGTTGGGAGTTGACGTGATTGAGGCCGGTTTCCCTATTTCAAGTCCGGGAGACTTTAATTCGGTGATTGAGATTTCAAAAGCTGTGACATGGCCTACTATTTGCGCATTGACACGTGCTGTACAGAAAGATATTGATGTAGCTGCCGAAGCTTTGAAATATGCCAAGCGCAAACGTATCCATACTGGTATCGGAACTTCAGATTCGCATATCAAATACAAATTCAATTCCAATCGTGAAGAGATAATCGAGCGGGCAGTAGCAGCAGTG
This sequence comes from Bacteroides sp. ET489, assembly GCF_030518095.1. Classification (NCBI taxonomy): domain Bacteria; kingdom Pseudomonadati; phylum Bacteroidota; class Bacteroidia; order Bacteroidales; family Bacteroidaceae; genus Bacteroides; species Bacteroides sp. ET489. The sequence goes on along the minus strand of NZ_JAULLJ010000023.1, from coordinate 62,192 downwards.
AAATATGCGCGCCGTTTTGTAGACGATGTGGAATTTTATGCAGAGGATGCCGGTCGTACGGAAAATGAATATCTGGCTCGTGTTATTGAAGCGGTTATCAAAGCTGGAGCTACGGTAGTGAATATTCCTGATACAACAGGATATTGCCTGCCATCGGAGTATGGGGCAAAGATAAAGTACCTGATGGAGCATGTGGACGGTATTCACAATGCTATTATATCGACTCATTGTCATAACGACCTCGGAATGGCTACTGCTAATACCATGGCTGGCGTGCTGAACGGTGCCCGTCAGGTGGAGGTTACTATCAACGGTATTGGCGAACGTGCCGGAAACACGTCGCTCGAAGAAGTTGCCATGATTATCAAGTGCCATAAAGACATAGATATTGAGACGAACATCAATACTCAAAAAATATATCCGACAAGCCGTATGGTTTCCAGCCTGATGAACATGCCCGTGCAGCCTAACAAGGCTATTGTAGGTAGGAATGCTTTTGCGCATTCTTCGGGTATTCATCAGGACGGCGTGCTGAAGAATGTACAGACTTATGAAATCATCGATCCGCACGACGTCGGCATTGATGATAACTCTATTGTCCTGACAGCCCGTAGCGGACGTGCTGCATTAAAGAACCGTCTGGAAGTACTGGGAGTAAAACTCGATCAGGAAAAGTTGGATAAGGTTTATGAGGACTTCCTGAAGCTGGCCGATAAGAAAAAGGACATCAACGATGATGATATTCTGGTACTTGCCGGTGCTGACCGTTCGCACAATCACCGTATCAAACTGGAGTATCTGCAAGTGACCAGTGGTGTCGGTGTACGTTCGGTAGCCAGCCTTGGCCTGAACATTTCGGGCGAGAAGTTTGAAGCTGCGGCCAGTGGAAACGGTCCGGTAGATGCTGCCATTAAGGCGTTGAAGAAGATTATAGACCGCCAGATGACATTGAAGGAATTCACAATTCAGGCCATCAGTAAGGGCAGCGATGATATGGGTAAGGTTCACATGCAGGTAGAATATGATAACCGTGTTTATTACGGTTTCGGTGCCAATACCGATATCATTGCAGCATCTGTCGAGGCCTACATCGACTGTATCAATAAATTCAAGTTGGATTGATCTATACCTTATATATTATATAGCTTTCTCTTAAGCAATTGATTTGTATAAATAACTGTTTTAGAAAATGAATACACTGTTTGATAAAATCTGGGACGCCCACGTAGTACAGAAGGTAGAGGACGGCCCGACACAACTCTATATTGACCGTCTTTATTGTCACGAAGTGACCAGTCCGCAGGCCTTCGAAGGACTGCGTGCGCGTGGACTCCGTTGTTTCCGTCCTGAAAAGATATTCTGTATGCCCGACCATAATACGCCGACACACGATCAGGACAAACCTATCGAAGATCCGGTTTCGCGTAAGCAAGTAGATACGCTGGCTCGCAATGCCGAAGAGTTCGGATTGACACATTTCGGCATGATGAATCCTAAGAATGGTATTATACATGTGGTTGGCCCCGAACGTGGACTGACATTGCCGGGGATGACGATTGTCTGTGGTGATTCGCATACCTCAACTCATGGAGCGATGGGAGCGGTGGCATTTGGTATTGGAACCAGTGAGGTAGAAATGGTATTGGCATCGCAGTGCATACTTCAGACACGGCCCAAGACGATGCGTATTACCGTGGATGGTAAGTTAGGCAAGGGTGTAACAGCCAAAGACCTTGCACTCTACATGATGTCGAAAATGACAACCAGTGGCGCTACTGGCTATTTTGTAGAATATGCCGGTGAGGCTGTACGCAGCCTGACGATGGAAGGACGGTTGACGCTGTGCAATCTTTCCATCGAAATGGGAGCACGTGGTGGTATGGTAGCTCCCGACGAAGTTACATTTGCCTATATTAAAGGTAGGGAATATGCACCGAAAGGCGAAGACTGGGACAAGGCTGTGGCCTACTGGAAAACATTGAAAAGTGATGAAAACGCCGTATTCGACAAAGAAGTACGCTTCGATGCAGCCGATATTGAACCGATGATTACTTACGGAACCAATCCAGGTATGGGAATGGGCATTACACAGCACATTCCTACTACAGAAGGTATGGGCGAGGCTGCTCAGGCATCGTTCAGAAAGTCGCTCGACTATATGGGTTTCCAGCCGGGCGAACAGTTGCTGGGCAAACAGATTGATTATGTATTCTTAGGAGCATGTACCAATGGCCGCATCGAGGACTTCCGTGCTTTTGCCTCCATCGTAAAGGGACGGAAAAAGGCTTCGCACGTAGTAGCGTGGCTGGTGCCCGGTTCGTGGATGGTCGATGCACAGATACGCGAAGAAGGTTTGGACAAAGTACTTGCCGAGGCCGGTTTCGAGATCCGTCAGCCCGGTTGTTCGGCTTGTCTGGCAATGAACGATGATAAAGTGCCCGCAGGTAAGTATGCAGTATCTACTTCGAATCGTAACTTTGAAGGACGTCAGGGACCCGGTTCACGCACGTTGCTGGCCAGTCCGCTGACTGCTGCCGCTGCTGCTGTGACGGGTGTGATAACCGATCCGCGAGAACTTTTATAAATGAAGAATGAAGAATTAAGAATGAAGAATTTCCTCTGTGTGCAGCATATAGCGGATGTTTGTTCTTTGTTCTTGGTTCTTCATTCCTGAAAATTCTTAATTATTCATTCTTAATTCTTCATTCATCAAGATGAAACAGAAATTCAACATCATAACTTCTACCTGCGTACCTCTTCCATTGGAGAACGTAGATACAGACCAGATTATTCCTGCCCGTTTTCTTAAAGCCACTACCCGCGAGGAAAAGTTCTTTGGCGACAACCTTTTCCGTGACTGGCGTTACAATGCCGACGGAACTTTGAATAAGGATTTCGTGCTGAATAATCCTACTTACAGTGGTTGTATTCTTGTGGCCGGAAAGAATTTCGGTTCCGGTTCTAGTCGCGAACATGCTGCCTGGGCCATTGCCGGATATGGTTTCCGTGTAGTCATTTCCAGTTTCTTTGCCGATATTCATAAGAATAACGAACTGAACAACTTCGTATTGCCTGTAGTAGTAAGCGAAAGCTTCTTGCAGGAACTCTTCGACAGTATTGCTGCCAATCCGAAGGCTGAAGTCGAAGTAAATCTGCCAGCCCAGACCGTAACCAACAAGGTGACAGGCCGTAGCGAAACTTTCGAAATCAATGCTTACAAGAAGCATTGTCTGATGAACGGACTGGATGACATCGATTTCCTTGTAGAGAACAAAGGGAAGATAGAAGAGTACGAATCGAAAGTACGCGGATGACACTGATTTTACGAGATGGCCACAGGTTGTTTATACGTTGTGTCATCTGTATGCTATAATAACTGATAAATAATGAATCATCCAAAAATAGAAATAATGGACACCACGCTGCGCGACGGCGAACAGACCAGCGGTGTATCTTTCGTGCCTCATGAAAAGCTGATGATTGCTCGTCTGCTGTTGGAGGAGCTGAAGGTAGATCGCGTGGAGATAGCTTCAGCCCGTGTGTCCGACGGCGAGGCCAATGCCGTACGCATGATATGCGACTGGGCAGCACGTCGGGGCTTGTTGCAGCGTGTCGAAGTGCTTGGTTTTGTGGACGGGCATGCTTCTGTGGACTGGATACATGCTACCGGTTGTCGTGTTATCAACCTGTTGTGCAAAGGCTCGATGAAACATTGCACCTACCAGTTGAAAAAGACACCCGAAGAACATATTGCCGATATTCATGCTGTAGTCGATTACGCAGAGTCGCTTGATATGGAGGTGAATGTCTATCTGGAGGATTGGAGTAATGGAATGAAAGATTCGCCCGATTATGTTTTTCAGCTGATGGATGCATTGACTGGTACGGGTATTCGCCGTTTCATGTTGCCCGATACGTTGGGTATCCTCAATCCGTTGCAAGTGATTGAATACATGCGCAAGATGAAGAAGCGTTATCCGCAGGCACACTTTGACTTTCATGCTCATAACGATTACGATTTGGCCGTTTCCAATGTTCTGGCGGCTGTGTTAAGTGGTTGCCGCGGTTTGCACACAACAATCAATGGTTTGGGCGAACGGGCAGGAAATGCACCGCTGGCCAGTGTACAGGCCATTCTGAAAGACCACTTCAACGCCGTGACAGGCATCGATGAAAGTCGTCTGAACGAGGTTAGCCGCGTGGTAGAGTCGTACTCCGGTATTGCCATTCCTGCCAACAAACCTATTGTGGGCGAAAATGTCTTTACGCAGGTAGCGGGAGTTCATGCCGATGGTGATAACAAACGTAATCTCTACTATAATGACCTTCTGCCCGAACGCTTCGGCCGTCGTCGTGAGTATGCTTTAGGCAAGAATTCCGGTAAGGCCAATATCCGTAAGAATCTGGAAGATCTGGGACTGCAACTGGACGAGGAATCCATGCGCAAGGTTACCGAACGCATCATCGAACTGGGCGATAAGAAAGAACTTGTCACGCAAGAAGACTTGCCCTACATTGTTTCCGACGTCCTGAAACACGATGTCCGTACCGAGCGTGTCAAACTGAAGAGTTACATCGTCAATCTGGCTTATGGTCTCAAACCGATGGCTACCATCAAGGTGGAAATCAACGGACAGGAGTACGAGGAAAACAGTAGCGGTGACGGTCAGTACGATGCTTTTGTCCGTGCCTTGCGTAAAGTATATAAAGGCACGTTGGGACGGCGTTTCCCCATGCTGACCAATTATGCTGTCAGCATTCCGCCCGGAGGACGTACCGACGCTTTCGTGCAGACAGTCATCACATGGAGCTTCGATGACAAAGTTTTCCGTACCCGCGGTCTTGATGCCGATCAGACGGAAGCTGCTATCAAGGCTACGATGAAGATGCTGAACATGATAGAAGACGAATACGAAAACAAAAATTAGTGATGAGAAAGATTGTATTGAAGCCTTGGCAACTTTATGTGCTGATATTCATTCTGGTGCTGGGTGTCAACGTCGGTTTGCGTTGGCTCAGTCCCGATAAGGAATGGAAAGACGGTAATTTGCTGGTGAATCTTGTGGTGTCAGCTTTGCTGACGTGCGGTTTCATTGCAGGCGACCGTCGGCTCCGTAAGAATAGAAAATACAAAGATAAAGTGAAAGAATTACTGAAGAATAACGAATAAACAATATGGAACTGAAAGTAGCAGTATTGGCCGGTGACGGTATCGGCCCCGAAATATCCGCCGTAGGTGTGGATGTAATGACCGCCGTTTGCGAGAAGTTTGGTCACAAGGTGACGTATGAATATGCCATTTGTGGTGCGCATGCTATCGATGAAGTGGGCGATCCCTTCCCCGAAGATACCTATAATATATGTAAGAATGCCGATGCTGTACTTTTTTCGGCAGTAGGCGATCCTAAGTTCGATAATGATCCTACGGCCAAAGTGCGCCCAGAACAAGGACTGCTGGCCATGCGCAAGAAACTGGGACTCTTTGCCAACATTCGTCCCGTACAGACTTTCAAATGTTTGCTTCATAAGTCGCCTCTGCGTGCCGAGCTGGTTGAAGGAGCTGACTTCCTCTGCATCCGTGAACTGACGGGCGGTATGTATTTCGGCGAGAAGTATCAGGATAATGACAAGGCATGGGATACGAACTATTACACTCGTCCCGAGATTGAACGTATCCTTCGCGTAGGTTTCGAATATGCCATGAAGCGTCGCAAGCATCTTACTGTGGTCGACAAGGCTAATGTTCTGGCTTCTTCCCGCCTTTGGCGTCAGATTGCTCAGGAGATGGCTCCGCAATACCCTGAAGTAACGACCGACTACATGTTTGTGGATAATGCAGCCATGAAGATGATTCAGGAACCGCGTTTCTTCGACGTGATGGTGACCGAAAATACTTTTGGTGACATTCTGACCGATGAAGGTTCTGTGATCAGTGGTTCGATGGGCTTGTTGCCTTCCGCTTCAACGGGAGAGAGTACACCGGTATTCGAACCCATCCACGGTTCGTGGCCACAGGCTAAAGGACTGAACATTGCCAATCCGCTGGCTCAGGTACTGTCTGTGGCTATGCTTTTCGAATATTTTGATTTGAAAGAAGAAGGCGCCCTTATCCGTCGTGCCGTTGACGCTTCGCTCGATGCCAATGTTCGTACCCCCGAAATTCAGGTAGAAGGTGGTGCCAAGTATGGTACAAAAGAAGTAGGTGCTTGGCTGGTGGATTATTTGAAGAAGGCTTGATGTAAGTCCGATGAAAGAAGAAGTTTTGAAACAGAGAGTGCAGCAGAAGATTCTGCTCCTCTCTTTTCTGATTCTTGTAGGGAAGTTCGTTGCTTATTGGCTGACAGATTCTGTCGGTATTCTGACCGATGCTCTTGAAAGTATTGTTAATGTTGCGGCGGGTGCCATGAGCTTGTATGCACTCTATTGGTCGGCTCGTCCTAAAGACAAGAGTCATCCTTTTGGTCACGGAAAGGTTGAGTTACTTTCGGCTTCGGTAGAAGGCATCATGATCAGTATGGCCGGGCTGATGATTATTTACGAAGGTATCAAACGGCTGTTCTTTCCGGTAGAAGTACAGCGGCTCGATATTGGTATTATCATTGTAGCACTTTCGGGTTTGCTGAATTATGCGATGGGATGGTACAGTATCCGTACAGGAAAGCGTTATTCATCTGTTGCACTGGTGGCAGGCGGCAAGCATTTGCAGTCGGATACCTATTCTACTATTGGGTTGGTAGCTGGTTTGTTGCTGCTGCATTTCACGCACATCATGTGGATAGATAGTGCGCTGGCATTACTTTTCGGATGTATTATCATTTTTACCGGCATATCTATTTTACGTAAGACTACTGCCAACTTGCTTGATAAAGCCGATGAAGTATTGTTGCAACAGCTGGCCGAAACTCTCAACGAGAAGCGTGGTCCTGAATGGATAGATATTCACAATACCAAAGTCATTAAGTATGGAAGTTTTCTGTATATGGATTGTGACCTTACCATACCTTGGTACTATACAATAGAAGAAGGACACAAATCGGGCGACCGGCTGAAGGCTGCCCTTGAGGAGCGTTTTGCTGACCGCATTCAGTTGACTGTCCATCTGGATCCTTGCAATATCTTTGACCGTTCGCGTTGCGATTGCTGTCCGTTGGAGTGCAAATACCGAAAAGAGGCTTTTAAACAATTGGAGACTATCAGTTTTACCTCTTTTGTGCGGTTGGAAAAGGAAGACTGATATTAAAATAAAATGAGATAATTAGTTGTGATATGCAGAAGATAGCAAAGAACCTTATCGACCTTGTAGGACATACGCGGCTTATGGAATTGTCAGCATACAGCCGTCTGCATGGTTTGTCTTGCCCGCTTGTGGCAAAACTTGAAATGTTTAATCCTTCGGGCAGTGTCAAGGCACGTACGGCATTGGCTATGATTGAAGATGCCGAGAAACGGGGTGTGCTGAAACCCGGTGCAACCCTGATTGAACCTACCAGCGGAAATACCGGTATTGGCCTTGCCATGGTAGCTACCATCAAAGGGTATCGGCTGGTGCTGACCATGCCCGAAACCATGAGTCTGGAACGTCGTAACCTGCTGAAAGCACTTGGAGCGGAAATTGTGCTGACACCGGGTGCCGAAGGTATGGCGGGCTCCATTGCCAAAGCCGAGGCATTGCGCGATGCTACGCCCGGTGCCGTTATTCTTCAACAGTTTGATAATCCGTCGAACGCTGCCGTACATGAATGTACGACCGGCGAAGAAGTGTGGGCCGATACGGACGGAAAGGTCGATGTCTTCGTGGCAGGAGTCGGGACGGGAGGTACAGTCAGCGGAGTAGCCCGTGCGTTGAAGAAACATAATCCTCGGGTTCGTGTAGTAGCTGTCGAACCGGCTGCATCGCCTGTACTCGAAGGCGGTAAGCCAGGACCACATCGCCTTCAAGGGATCGGTGCTAATTTCATACCGGGCAATTACGACGCTTCTGTCATAGATGAGGTTATTCCAGTGGTCGATGACGATGCTTTCCGTGCATCCCGCGAGTTGGCTGCTACCGAAGGACTGCTTGCCGGTATCTCTTCGGGTGCTGCGCTTCACGCCGCCAGTGTTTTGGCAAATCGGCCCGAGATGAAAGAGAAATGTATTGTTGTACTTTTGCCCGATACAGGCGAACGCTATATGTCATCAGGGTTGTATTGATTTGTTTTTTCCCTACTAATCCTTCTTTGACTTATGAAAAAAATTACGTTTTCTTTTCTTTTGGCAGCTTTCTCTATTCTTCCGGCTGCGGCGCAGACTTATAACGAATTGTGCGAGCGTGCGGTGGCAGCGACCGAACAGGACAGTCTTCAGCAGGCTGAGTCATACATCCGTCAGGCATTGCAGCTCGAACCTGCCAATCCGCATAATGCCTTGCTGTTTTCCAATCTGGGTACTATCCAGCGCCGGCAACACCGGTATGAACTGGCTTTGGAGTCTTATCGGATGGCATTGAACATCGCACCTATGTCCATTCCTATTTTGATGAATCATGCTACGCTTGCTTTGGAACTGGGGCAAGACGATAAAGCCCGTGCCGATTATTCTCAGGTTCTGGAGTTTGATCCGCACAATCGTGAGGCTTTGTTGATGCGTGCATATATCTACATGCAGCAGCGAAGCTATAAGTTGGCCCGTCAGGATTACGATACTTTACTGAAGGTGGAACCGCAAAGTTACAGTGGCCGGCTGGGACTGGCCACACTCTGTCAGCGCGACACTAAGTATGATGAAGCCTTGATGGTACTCGATGGAATGCTGGCCGATAAGGGTGGGGCGACACCTTATACGCCGCATGAACTGGCTGTTATCTACGTGGCCCGTGCCGGTGTGGAGCTGGATATGCTGAAAAGCGATCTGGCTATGCTTGATTTGGAGAAAGCTATTCAGCTCGACCCCAGCCAGGCCGAAGCCTATCTGATGCGTGGGCGTATTTATCTGCTTCAGAAGAAGAAGGCTCAGGCTAAACAAGATTTTGAAAAAGCAGTTTCGTTGGGAGTTCCTCAAAGCGAAGTCCGCGACTTGATGCGCCAGAGCAAATAAAGCGTTACACCTCAGACAAATCGTCTGATAAGCTCGACGAAGGCCTGTCCGTATTTGCGTTTCTTGTATTCGCCTATGCCACTGATGTTTCCGAATGCTTCGATAGTGGTTGGCCTTTGCTGCACCAACAGGTGTAGTACTTTGTCGGATAATACAATGTAGGCAGGCAGGACTTCTTCGTCGGCCAGACGCTTGCGTAAGGCTTTTAATGCTTCGAACAGTTCTTCTTCTCCGGTTTCGATGCCGGCGAGGGGGAGTTGAGGCGTACTGACAACCTTTCTGTATTTGCTTTGTTTCTTATCTTTTGTTTCTTCGCGTCTGATGACTACCAGACTTGCTTTTTCCCTGCCGAAGAGTACGTCGTTGCCGGCAGGAGTAATCTTTAAATGATTGTTTTCGTTATAGGCTATCTCGAAGTATCCCAGTTGTAGCATTTGCAGCAGATAGTCTTGCCAGTCGCGGGCAGGGATGTCTCGTCCTGCTCCGTATGTTTTCAACTGATGGTATTCTTTCTCTTTCAGCTCTGCGTTCAGGTTGCCTCGCAGAATGTCTATCAGCATTTGTGTGCCTACCTGCTGGTTGGTACGTGCGATGGCGCTTAAAGCCTTTTGTACGATGATGGTACCGTCGAAGCGCTCGGGCGGGTTTTTGCATACATCGCAATTACCACAATCGTGCGTTCGCTGTTCGCCAAAGTAGTTCAGCAGAATACGCCGCCGGCAGATGTCGGCTTCGGCATACTGTTGCATGCGGTGCAGCTTTTCCAGATTAATATCACGCTGCCCGCTTTCGGTAGCAAATTTGGTCAGCAGAATGAGGTCGGCCATAGAGTAAAATAGCAGGGTGTCACTGGGCAGTCCGTCGCGTCCGGCACGTCCAATCTCCTGATAAAAGCTTTCAATGCTTTTGGGCAGGTTATAGTGTATCACCCAGCGCACGTTGCTTTTGTCGATCCCCATGCCAAAGGCGACTGTGGCGCATACCACCTGTACACGGTCGTTGATGAAATCTTCTTGTGCCTGATTTCGTCTTTCTGGCTCCAGTCCGGCATGATAGATGGCTGCCCGTATTCCGTTTTTCCGTAGCATTTGTGCTACTGTTTCCGTCTTGTTCCGGCTCATGCAGTAGATGATTCCGCTTTCTCCCCGGTGTCTTTCTATAAAGTCGAGAATCGCTTTGCTTTTCTCTTTTTGCTGATACCCTCGTTTCACAGTCAGACTTAGGTTGGGACGGTCGAATGATGATATAAAGATGCGCGGCTCTCGTAGCCGCATCTGTTTAACGATGTCCTGCCGGGTCAGTTTGTCGGCGGTGGCGGTCAGGGCAATGATAGGTATCCGTGGAAACATCTCCCGCAGAATACCCAGTTGGGTATATTCGGGTCGGAAGTCGTGTCCCCATTGCGAGATGCAATGTGCTTCATCGATGGCAAAAAACGAGATGTGTATGTCGCGCAACAGGTAGTTGGCTTCGGCCAACAGTTTTTCTGGCGAGATATACAGTAGTTTCAGTTTGCCTTCCATGCAGGAACGGCGGATCTGCATGTTCTCGGTTTCATCATTGTTGCTGTTCAGCGCAGCGGCTGCTATTCCGTTGGTACACAGACTCTCTACCTGATCTTTCATCAAGGAAATAAGTGGAGAAATTACGATGGCTGTACCTTCGCAAAGAAGTGCAGGTATCTGGTAGCAAATGGATTTGCCTCCTCCGGTAGGCATTAGTACCAGCGCATCTTTTTTCTGTAGCAGGTGACGGATAATTTCTTCTTGCTGGGGTCGGAAACTGTCGTAACCGAAATATGTCTTGAGGGTATGTAGCATATAATGATGTTTGGTTTCAGGGGACAAAATTACATTATTTATCAGGAATGTCTGCAATTCTTTGAATGCTTGTTTATTATTAATTTGTCAAGTGTAGAAAGCAATTATACGTTAAAAAATCTTATTAGACCTGCTTTAGACGCTTTATATCCATATTTTGCATGTTTATGCACTAAAAATATGTACGGAAAAAGTTGCATATAAAAAAAAAATGTCAGACTTTTGTAAAGTATAAAAGGAAATTGTTGAGATTTTCTTGAAATGAATAAACCCCTAACCAGTTAAGTAAAATGAGTGATTTAGAAAACAAAGTGCAGGAAGAAACTTCAAAGAAGCGTCCTTACAACCTGCGCGAGAAGAAAGAAAAGAATGCTGCTTACCGTTCTTTGATCCGTCCGGAATTGGCAGATGAGTTGTACGACAAAATATTGAACATTATTGTTGTGCAGAAGAAGTACAGAGATCCCGATTATTCAGCCAAAGATTTGGCAAAGGAGTTACAAACAAATACACGTTATTTGTCTGCTGTGGTTAATTCTCGTTTTGGAATGAATTATTCTTGTTTGTTGAATGAATATAGAATCAAGGATGCATTGCATTTGTTGACCGATAAACGTTATGCCGACAAAAATGTAGAAGAAATCAGCACGATGGTAGGCTTCGCCAATCGTCAGTCGTTCTATGCTGCGTTCTACAAGAATATGGGCGAGACTCCAAACGGTTACCGTAAACGTCATGCCGAGAAAAATAAAAAGTGAAAAGCTTGCATAAAGCTTGGCCGAGTTTCGCAAATTTAATTTCATGACACAACATGGGAATGGTTAATTGAGTTTGCGAAAGTGGGAAAGCTCGTAAAAAGGAAATATTCTGAAACTGGGTTTTGGAATACTTCCTTTTCTCGTTTAAAAATACAGATATCATTAGCTACTGTTTTTTTTGAGTAGTTTATTTTAATGCGAATCTTGTCCTTATTTTGAATATGATGAAGAAACAATTATTATCGATGGCCGCTGGGGTAGCTTTATTGGCTGCATGTGGCGGAAATCCCAAAACAACAACTGCCGAGGCAGACAAATTTGATTATACAGTGGAACAATTTGCTGATTTACAGATTTTACGTTATCGGGTGCCAGGGTTTGAAGACCTGTCCCTGAAACAGAAAGAACTGGTTTACTATCTGACTGAAGCGGCTTTGCAGGGTCGCGATATTCTGTTCGACCAGAATGGTAAATACAATCTTCGTATTCGCCGTGCACTCGAAGCTGTTTATACCGGCTATAAAGGCGATAAGAATTCTGCCGATTTCAAGGCAATGGAAGTGTATCTGAAACGGGTGTGGTTCTCCAACGGCATCCATCATCATTACGGATGCGAAAAGTTTGTGCCGGGCTTTACTCCGGAATTCTTCAAGCAGGCTCTGGCCAGTGTCGATGCTTCCGAACTGCCTTTGGCCGAAGGGCAGACATTGGATCAGTTCTGTGATGAGATATTTCCGGTGATTTTCGATCCTACCGTAATGCCTAAGCGTGTCAATCAGGCCGATGGCGAGGATCTGGTGCTTACTTCCGCCTGCAACTATTATGAGGGAGTGACGCAGAAGGAAGCCGAAGACTTTTATAATGCCATGAAGGATCCGAAGGACGAAACGCCTATCTCTTACGGATTGAACAGCCGCTTAGTGAAGGAGAATGGAAAAATTCAGGAGAAAGTATGGAAGGTCGGCGGTCTTTACGGACAGGCACTCGAAAAGATTGTCTATTGGCTGAAGAAGGCCGAGACTGTAGCCGAAACGCCCGAACAGAAGGCTGTTATCGCCAAACTGGTGGAATATTATGAAACGGGCGACCTGAAGACGTTCGATGACTATGCCATCCTTTGGGTAAAGGACTTGAATTCGCGTATCGACTTCGTCAACGGATTCACCGAGAGTTATGGCGATCCGCTGGGAATGAAGGCCAGCTGGGAGTCGTTGGTCAACTTCAAGGACCTGGAGGCAACCCGCCGTACCGAGATTATCAGCAGCAATGCCCAGTGGTTCGAGGATCATTCGCCCGTCGATAAGCAGTTCAAGAAAGAAAAGGTAAAAGGTGTATCGGCCAAAGTGATTACCGCTGCCATCCTGGCCGGTGACTTGTATCCCTCCACGGCAATCGGAATCAACCTGCCCAATGCCAACTGGATTCGCAGTCAGCACGGTTCCAAGTCGGTTACCATTGGCAACATAACCGATGCTTACAACAAGGCTGCTCATGGCAATGGCTTCAATGAAGAGTTCGTTTATAGTCAGGCCGAGCTGGACAACATCAACAAATATGCCGATCTGACCGATGAACTTCACACCGACTTGCACGAGTGTCTGGGACATGGTTCCGGCAAATTGCTTCCGGGTGTCGATCCTGATGCACTGAAGGCTTATGGCTCTACCATCGAAGAAGCACGTGCCGACTTGTTCGGTTTGTATTACGTAGCCGATCCTAAACTGGTCGAGCTTGGCCTGCTGCCCGATGCCGATGCTTATAAGGCGCAGTTCTATACTTATCTGATGAATGGCTTGATGACGCAGTTAGTGCGTATTGAGCCGGGTAATCAGATTGAGGAAGCCCACATGCGCAACCGTGCCCTGATAGCCCGTTGGGTGTACGAGAAGGGTGCTGCCGACAAGGTGGTCGAACTGAAGAAGAAAGACGGCAAAACCTACGTGGTAGTGAACGACTACGCCAAAGTGCGCACTCTGTTTGGCAACCTGTTGGCCGAGATACAGCGTATCAAGTCAACCGGCGATTTCGAGGCAGCCCGTCAGCTGGTCGAGAACTATGCCGTGAAGGTTGATCCTGAACTTCATGCCGAGGTGCTCGAACGCTACAAGAAGCTGAACCTGGCTCCTTACAAAGGTTTTGTCAATCCGAAGTACGAGGCCGTTACCGATGCCAATGGCAATATCACCGATGTAAAGGTGACCTACGACGAAGGTTATGCCGAGCAGATGCTTCGCTATAGCAAGGATTATGCTACTCTGCCTTATGTCAACGAATAAGGCTTGAGGTCGCTTTGTTTGGATAATTCAGGCATGGATTGCACGGAAAAACACGGAGAGGAAAATAAAGATAATCCGTGAAAATCCGTGTCACCCGTGCCTAAAATGATTTTATATACCGCATTTGAATGATGGACTTACACGAACAACTGAAAGATATCAAGACTCAACTCCGCCTTTCGATGAACGGCGCCGTGTCACAAAGCATGCGCGAGAAAGGTCTTGTCTATAAACTGAATTTTGGTGTGGAACTGCCGCGTATCAAAAGCATTGCCGCCGCTTACGAGAAAGATCATGCGCTGGCGCAGGCCTTGTGGAAAGAAGACATTCGCGAATGCAAGATTCTGGCCGGTCTGCTGCAACCCGTTGAAACGTTCTATCCCGAGATTGCCGATATCTGGGTGGACACCATGCCCAACAACGAGATTGCCGAACTTACATCGATGAATCTTTTCCAGCATTTGCCGTATGCTCCGGCCAAGGCTTTACAGTGGATTGCCGATGAACGCGAGCTTGCACAGGTCTGCGGTTTCCTGACCATTGCCCGTCTGCTGATGAAGAAGGGCGACATGACCGACCGCGTGGCCAATGAGTTTCTCGATCAGGCAGTTTGTGCTTTTCTGTCGGGAGGGTATCAGGTACGCAGTGCCGCTATGGCCGCCATTCGTCGCTTCATACAGCACAGCGAAGAACATGCCTTTATGGTTTGTCGCCGTGTCGAGGGGATGAAGGATTCTTCCCAAGAATCGGAACAGCTTTTGTATGGCTTGGTAAAGGATGAAGTAGGAGGGTAAAGACGTAAGTAAGAAGGGGAAATTCAAAAAAAGAAAGAACTGTACTTCAAAAGTTTTTATTAAATCTTTGGAGTGCAGTTCTTTTTTTATATTTTTGCCGTGCAAGAGTAGCGACTCTACACAATACATATTAGAATTTTAAGAAGCGTTATGCTTATCTTGTAAAGTTGAAACCTGAGAAATTTCATAAGTGAATACAAGGATAGCATAGTGGTTCTCACGCATATAGCGTGGGCTGCTATTACCTTATCTGTCTGTATTCACAGGTTTTCTCAGGACCTCAACTTTAGACGTGGGCATTGCAGTTCCACGCTTCGTGTTTTTATAACTATCTTGGGGGCTGGAGATAATAATATGGGAGGTGATTATATGGAAAAGGTGGTCTGTCCGAATTGTGGGGAAAAGTTAGTGGTGGATAGATGTTTAAGTGAAAAAGATGCTGTAATGAAGTGTTGTCATTGCAAGAAGAACTTTAATGTCTCTTACGATGAGAAGACTTTTCCTGCTAAATTCAACTCATTCAACTGGGGTGCATTCTTAATGGGGTGGATATGGTGTTTAGGTAATGGAAAAATAGGGTTAGGTTTTCTGTTATTCTTGTTATATTGCTTTGTGAATATACCTTATATTGGGATTTTGTTTTCAATTCCAGGGCTTATCATTTCTTTTTGGTTAGGCGTAAGAGGGAATAAAATAGCATGGAATAATAAAGCGTGGAAATCGGTAGAAGAATTTGAGAAAGTACAAAAAAGTTGGACTGTCGCAGGGGTAATACTTCTATCTATTGCTTTCATTTTCGGTCTTTTCGCTGTTTCTAAACTTTAACTGTAATATTATGAGAATAGAAGAAATTGATCCTAAGGAAAATCATCCCGTCATTAATGAACGCCAAACGAACATTAAGACAATAAAAGAAACCCATCCGAACAAAAATAAGCAGATGCCCTCACGTAGTTATTGGTTCCCATTATCAGAAGGAAACAATAGGTTATTATGTGTATTATGTGTTATTTTAACGGTAATCGTGGCAGCAGGGCAAGATGAGGATGATGTCGTGACTGCTATCTTCGTTACTCCCATTGTTGGATTTATATTATACTTGGCTGCAATTTGGGTATATCAAGGTTTCAAAGAATCCTCAAAAGTCTCCGACGACAATGAAAAATAGATACGCAATCCCGTTGGCTGTATTAATCATATTGATATTGGGTATATTGAGCTCTATTGTCGATATGGAAGTCGAAGAAAAGAAAGAAGAAAATCGGGAACGGTATTTATCGGGATATTACGATGAACCCGTCTTAATGGAGCAGTCTATTTTTACGAAAGATTGGGATACATATCAGATGTATGGGGTATTTAGCATTAAAATACCTCCTTCGATGGAAGTTAAAGATACAAGTTGCATTTATACGCCTAATATGTACGATTATCACTGGAAAAGGAGACGTATTAAAAGTCTCCCTATCATCTTTACCCAAAAGGGACTGGCTGCAAGAGACTCTTCTGCATTCAACACTTATTGTCGGATCATTATTGATTTGGAACAAGGGCAGAAAGGAGATTTCTTGAAAGCGGACGAAAAAGAAGAACTGTCCATTGAGGATATTCGCTATATTCAAGAATTAGTAGATGTTGGCGACTACAAGTTGTTGGGAAAACCGGATGTCTGTTGGGCTAGAATCGGAACTATATATGCCCTAAACATTGAATACGAAAGGGAGGGTGAAGAAAATTACCAAACAAACGTAAACACCTATCTACTATTTAATGATGACCAAAATATTGTCATAACATTATCTTATAGGAGAGAAGATGAAAGCCTGTGGGAAAAGGACCTGGAAGCTGTCATAGGCAGTTTCAAATGGGGGTAGTCCTTGATAGGAAGCCGTCGTAACTAAGTTTTCAAGTTCAGAAATCCTGCTATTGATACGTGACACAAATAAGCTGATAAAACACCCTCTACATTTTATCAGCTTATTTGCATTTTTACGGGTTCAGCTTATCCTAACGGATCCTCACCTCCACCTCCGGATGAAGTCCCTCCTTCGCTGCTGTCAGGAGTGGTCAGTGCTTTGTCGTATTCAATCCATTCGAGGCTTTTGCTAACCATACTGCGGGTGGCTGCTCCTGTAGAAGCAGGATAGGTGGTCTCGGGGGTGAAATTTACTTTTACGCGTTGCAGTTGTGTCTGAAAATCGAAGTCTTCTTCGTTTTTCACGCCTTTTGTGTTCAGTCCTAATCGGAAAGAACCGAGTCCTTCCAGTTTTACGCTTTTGCCTTGGGCCATGTATTGTGACATGACGTCTGCCATTTCCGTCAATACGGCTTTAACGTCCGTTTTGGTGACGGTGCTTCTGTCGGCCAATGCTTCTGCTATTTGATCGGTATTGATGGCGGTGCCTATGGTGATGGCACGGGGATAATATACTTCGGTTTTCTTATTGTATGCTTTTTTATAGAATGCCATATTCGTGATATTTATTGGGGGTTAATAATCTGATTGTGTTTTGTGATGGGTTTGTCGCGATGGCTTTATGGGGGTACTTGTTGGGCTATGTCCTGTTGTCTCTATGGGCATATCCCAGCGAAGTTTAGGCCATGAGGGCTGTATTATGATAGTGGATGGTGAAATAATGGGATGGCGAAGCTGGTCTTATTTGTATGGATTATGGTTTTACTTTGTAATCTATTTTATCATTTGCTTTTGATGCTCTTCTTCTCTCTTTTAGATAATATAACGGAGAAAATCTGTTTATGTTGCTCTGTTGTTTAGGTTTTTCATACATAATACATATTTTTTAATAGCGTTTTTGCCTATGTTTGAAGCACTAAGCTATAAAATAATAGCAAAAGTCTTTTTTGAAGGGCGCTTCCGTGGCTTTTGAATTCGAAAGAACGTTTTGTTTTATAGCTAAGTACTTATTCCTGAGCCCTTAACGAATTGGGGATGGATTGGTCTCTGAGACGTGAGTTTGGAACATTCAGAAATTGCGAAATCTGGATTGGGAATTTGCGATGGAGAATTTTTCCAAAGGGGCTTTCGGAGGTAATTTTTCTTAACCGAAAAGTTGCCATGTTGGGTATTTCAAAAGGTATTAGCTTTTGAAACAGGTTTTTGTATGCAAAATTAGTATTTTTAGCCAAGAGCCCAAGATTTGTTTCTCTCCTTCCTTTTCCCTCTTCTGATACTCATATTGTAAAAAAAAGTAGTAAGAAAATTACAAAAAAAAGAAACTTTTCCCGATTTTCTTCGTTACTACTTATGAGTAGTTAATTAAGTAGTAATATCAGTAGTAAGTAGTCATACTATAAATAATATCAGTAGTAATATCAATAGTAGGTAGTCATACTAATGTATTATCAGTAGTAAGTAGTTATATGATGTCCTTACTTTAGATATTATGTCTTTACTTTGGAAATCTATTTTTCTCTCTTTCTCTGTAGTTTCTAAAGAAAAAATCCCTATTATCACTTGCTTTCAACAAAAAAGGCTTAACTTTGTAAACTGTAAGTAACTGAACCCCGATATGGAAAGTCAGAATGTGAAAGATACGGTCAGGCAGATATTCACCGAATATCTCAATGCGCACGGGCATCGCAAGACACCCGAACGTTACGCCATACTCGATACCATCTATTCCATTGACGGGCATTTCGACATTGATACGCTTTACTCGCTGATGGCCGATCAGGAGAATTTCCGTGTCAGCCGTGCCACCCTCTACAATACCATTATTCTGCTTATCAATGCCCGGCTGGTCATCAAGCACCAGTTTGGCACATCTTCCCAGTACGAAAAATGTTATAACCGCGATACGCATCATCATCAGATCTGTACGCAGTGTGGCAAGGTGACCGAGTTTCAGAATGAAGAGCTGCAGCATGCTATTGAAAATACCAGACTGGGGCGTTTCAACCTGACGCACTATTCAT
This sequence comes from Bacteroides sp. ET489, assembly GCF_030518095.1. NCBI lineage: Bacteria > Pseudomonadati > Bacteroidota > Bacteroidia > Bacteroidales > Bacteroidaceae > Bacteroides > Bacteroides sp. ET489. The sequence goes on along the minus strand of NZ_JAULLJ010000023.1, from coordinate 43,533 downwards.
TGTATATGTATGGCTTGTGCAGCAGGTGCGAGCGTGCCAACAAACGGAAAAATAAGAACAACAATAATAAAAAAGAAAAATGAAAGTAGACATTCTATTAGGATTGCAATGGGGCGACGAAGGCAAAGGCAAAGTCGTTGACGTATTAACTCCGAAGTACGATGTAGTAGCACGTTTTCAGGGTGGACCGAATGCCGGTCATACGTTGGAGTTCGAAGGACAGAAATATGTGCTCCGTTCCATCCCCTCGGGTATTTTTCAAGGTGACAAGGTAAATATCATCGGTAATGGTGTCGTGCTCGATCCGGCTTTGTTCAAGGCTGAGGCCGAGGCGCTGGAAGCTTCCGGACATCCGTTGAAGGAGCGTTTGCACATCTCCAAGAAGGCACACCTCATTCTGCCTACTCATCGTATTCTGGATGCTGCTTACGAAGCTGCCAAAGGCGATGCCAAAGTAGGTACTACCGGTAAGGGAATCGGTCCTACGTATACCGACAAGATCAGCCGTAACGGTGTGCGCGTAGGCGACATCCTGCACAACTTCGAGCAGAAATATGCAGCCGCCAAGGCCCGTCACGAGCAAATCCTGAAGAGCCTGAACTATGAATACGACCTGACCGAACTGGAGAAAGCCTGGTTCGAGGGTATCGAATACCTGAAGCAGTTCCCGCTGGTAGACAGCGAGCACGAAGTAAACGGACTGTTGAAGGAAGGCAAGTCGGTGTTGTGCGAAGGTGCACAGGGCACGATGCTCGACATCGATTTCGGTTCTTATCCGTTTGTAACCTCTTCCAACACCATTTGTGCCGGAGCCTGCACAGGTCTGGGTATAGCTCCTAATAAGATTGGAGATGTATACGGTATCTTTAAGGCCTACTGTACACGTGTCGGAGCTGGTCCGTTCCCTACCGAGCTGTTCGACGAAACCGGTGAGAAGATCGGAGCACTGGGACATGAGTTCGGAGCAGTGACAGGTCGTAAGCGTCGCTGTGGATGGATCGACCTGGTAGCTTTGAAGTATTCGGTGATGATCAACGGCGTTACCAAACTGATTATGATGAAGAGCGATGTGCTCGACACATTCGATACCATCAAGGCATGCGTAGCTTACAGAATGAACGGTGAAGAAATCGAATACTTCCCCTACGACATTACTGAAGGTGTAGAGCCGGTTTATGTAGAACTGCCGGGTTGGAAGACCGACATGACCAAGATGCAGAGCGAAGACGAATTCCCTGAAGAGTTCAATGCGTACCTCACCTTCCTGGAAGAACAGTTGGGCGTACCCGTTAAAATCGTTTCAGTAGGTCCCGATCGCGAACAGACGATCGAACGATATACCGAAGAATAAGCCAGAATTTCGGATTCGAAAGAAGAAGAGGGTTTGTCAGGAAAAACATGATGCCTTGTCCGCTGCCTGATGGCGGGGATGTTGCGTAATCGTGGTTTCCGGACAGGCTCTCTTCTTTTTTATTGAGCACGAGTGAGAAGTTTTCCGGGGTATTACCGGCTGGGGCAGTACGTAGCCGTTTACAGTTTCAGGGCTTCGTAGATGTGGCGGTGTTCTTCTCCCCAGTCGTCCATTATGTCGATGATGGGCAGCAGGCTTTTACCCAGTTCTGTCAGATGGTATTCGCTGTGGGGTGGCAGTTCCGGATAAATAGTCTTGGCTATGATCTGGTCTTCTTCCAACTCGCGGAGGTTCTGGTCCAGTACGCGGTTGATGGCTTCCGGTATTTCCCGATGAAGCTGGCTGGGACGTTTAGGCCCCTCGCGCAAGGCATCGATGATGCAAGGTTTCCATTTTGAGCTTATCACACACATGGTGATGCGGATGCCGCACGACAGATCCAAAGGATTTTTTCTTTTGTACATGGTTTATTTTTGTTTTATGCGCAAATGTATGAATTATATTCTGTTGTAAGTCAGTATACCAGTTAATTTATCGGTATATGTATAATTTCTCATGTATTTATTAATTCAATGTCGTATACTATCTTTGTGCTTATAATTGCAGATATGGATATACTATTATTGTTTACTGGTATAATTATAAAAAAGGACTGACATTATGAATTACAGAATTTTAGGGAAAACCGGCTTTCGTATCAGCGAGGTTTCACTTGGCACATGGCAGCTGGGTTCGAAGTGGGGCGATCCTTTCGATAAAGAAGTAGCCTTCAAAACGCTTGAAGCAGCATGTGAGCAAGGCATCAATTTCTTCGATACAGCCGATATTTATCAGGGCGGATTGAGCGAAAAAACTATTGGCGAGTTCTTGAAAGGACGTAGCGAGCGCATTTACGTGGTGACGAAATGTGGTCGGGGACTTAATCCTCATAATGCGGAAGGCTATAATGCCGAAAACCTCCGTCGGTTTGTTTTCAACTCCTTGCAGAATATGCAACGGGATTGTCTCGACATGGTACTTCTGCACTGTCCGCCTTCGGAGGTCTACTCCAAGCAGGAAGTGTTCGATACGCTCGATGCGTTGAAGCGGGAGGGTTGTATTCTGCATTATGGAGTAAGCGTGGAACGTATCGATGAGGCTCTGGAGGCAATGAACCACGACATCTCGGCCATAGAAATCATATTCAACATGTTCCGTTTGCGTCCGGCTGATGAACTGTTCGCTAAAGCCAAGCAGCAGAATGTGGGGGTTATTGTCCGGGTGCCTTTGGCAAGCGGGTTGCTTTCGGGAAAATATACGCTGGAAACTACCTTCGGTAAAGACGACCACCGTTCGTACAACCGTAACGGAGAATTTTTCGATAAAGGCGAAACCTTTTCCGGTGTCGATTATGCTACCGGCGTAAAGGCGGCACAAGTGATCAAAGAACGGTTGAATACAGACAACCTGGCTTTGGCTGCCTTACGCTACATTCTGATGTACGATGCTGTCAGCACGGTGATTCCCGGAGCCAGCACACCTGCCCAGATTGCAGCCAATGCAGCCGCTTCTGCCCTTCCTGCATTTACTGACGAAGAGATGAAGGTGGTGCGTGAGGTATACGATGAATATATCAAGGAGCAGGTTCATAAGTTGTGGTAAAAACGGCATTATTCGCTGTTTTTATTCGCGGTTTTCATCGATTTCATTAACTTTGTATGTTGTACGCCCGTGGTGGCAGAACGGTTGTCTGTTCTGCTGGCATGGGATACATTATATATAATATAGTATATAACTATAAGGTTACATCGGGACCTGAATATAGCTTACTTATTGACGGGTACTGAGGTAGCTTTTACAAAAAACAATGGTGATTTATGAAAACACATTTTCTTGCTTCCCTGCTGTTGTTGGCCGGCTTGTCGCTGCCTCTGCGTGCACAGCATTATGTTCCTACTGAGGAGAATCTGAAATCGCGTCAGGAGTTTCGCGATGCCCGTTTCGGCATTTTCCTGCACTGGGGCCTGTATGCCATGCTGGCTACGGGCGAGTGGACCATGACCAACAACAACCTGAACTATAAGGAGTATGCCAAGCTGGCGGGAGGTTTCTACCCATCCCGCTTCAATGCAGCCGAATGGGTGGCAGCCATCAAGGCTTCGGGTGCCAAGTATATCTGCTTCACCAGCCGTCATCACGAAGGATTCTCCATGTTTCATACCCAGTACTCTGATTATAACGTAGTCGATGCCACTCCCTTCAAGCGTGACATTCTGAAGGAACTGGCCGACGAGTGCCACAAGCAGGGCATCCGTCTGCACCTGTATTATTCGCACCTCGACTGGTATCGCGAAGATTACCCATGGGGCCGTACCGGCCGCGGGACAGGACGCCCCGACGCCAAAGGCAACTGGCCTACCTATTATCAGTTTATGAACAACCAGCTCACCGAACTGCTAACCAACTACGGCCCGATAGGAGCTATCTGGTTTGATGGTTGGTGGGATCAGGATCAGAATCCCGACTTCGACTGGCAGCTTCCCGGACAGTATGAGCTTATCCACAAGTTGCAGCCTGCCTGCCTTGTAGGCAACAACCACCATCAGGTGCCTTTCGAGGGTGAAGATATCCAGATTTTCGAGCGCGATCTGCCGGGCGAAAACAAGGCTGGACTTTCGGGACAGGACGTCAGCAGCTTGCCGCTGGAGACGTGCGAAACCATGAACGGCATGTGGGGATATAAGATTACCGACCAGAACTACAAGTCGGTTAAGACTTTGATTCACTACTTGGTGAAGGCGGCAGGCAAGGATGCCAACTTGCTGATGAACATCGGCCCTCAGCCCGACGGCTGTCTGCCCGAAGTGGCTGTACAACGCCTGAAGGAGGTTGGCGAATGGATGCAGACTTATGGCGAAACCATTTACGGCACGCGTGGCGGATGCATTGCTCCGCACGACTGGGGAGTGACGACACAAAAGGGGAACCGCCTGTTTGTACACATCCTGAACCTACCTGACAAAGCACTCTTCCTGCCGCTGGAAGGCAAGCAGGTGAAACAGGCGCTCGACTTCGTTACCCGTCAATCGCTGAAGTTCAAGCGGGTGGAAGGTGGCATCACCCTGTTGCTTGATGAAGTGCCGACCGAAACCGACAAGGTGGTTGAATTGGTGCTCGGCTAGTGAACCGAAGCCGATGACTCAGAAAACAAATGCAATGGCGGCGCCCAGTGTGATGTTATGCATGCTGGTGCGCCGCGTGTACGATTGTACGTCTCTGTTTCCTTCGTCGTCCGTCCACGAGTTTTTCAGGTCGTATGTCAGGCGGGGAGCGGCATAGTCATAGTCGGCAAACAGGCGCAGAGCTGCATCTTTCTTGTAGCGGTAGGTCAGCCAAAGTCCTGTTCCTATCTTGAAGGAACTGCTTCTTCTTATTTTCAGGAAATCGTCGTCCACAAACTCTTCATTCAGCAGTTCCTGTCGCGACAGACCTTCCTGCTGCATGTAGTAATCTACGTCTTCTTTGTAGAACCGGTTGTAGGTCGCTTCGTCCACCCGTGTGCGGTCGAATATCTGCGGATTGATGCGGCACACCGATTGCAGGTCGAAGTTGGCGGTCAGCCTTCGTCCTGCCAGCAGTTTGGTACCGATCTGGAACTGTGGACTGAGAGGGTAGGAGAGGTAGAGGCCTAAGTCCACGTCGAACATGCCCAGGTGGTCCGATTCCAGACCGTTCAGCAGAAACATGTTTACCGGTGCACCTTCCTGCCGGTCGTTGTCCATGTCGAAACGTTTCATGTTCTCGGCAGGGATTTCCGCTATAAGCGGAGTAGTCGATACTTTCAGTCGTCCGCCTATGCCGATGTAGGTATTCAGGAAGTAGGCTCCTTCAGCGCTGACCACCGTACTGGCACCGATGTGCAGCTTCATGCCCAGTGGTGTTCCCATTTCTGTGTCGTACAGTTCGGCGGTTTTCAGGTGAGACGGTCCAGTGGCTACCCCCATGTTGAAGGCGAGGAAGGAGGGCGGATCGTACCGTCCGAAATCTGCCGCTGCATTGCGGGCAATGTGCTGAGGCTTGAATATCAGGTCGCTGAAGAAATACCCCAGATCGGTCGCAATCATTCCGATTCCTGCTCCTACCAGCACGTCGCCTATCCAGTGGCGGTTGTTCAGCTGTCGGGTGATGCCGGTCAGCCCGGCCAGCGTGTAGCCGCCGATGCTGTACCAGGGGCTCTTCATGCCGTACTCTTTGTGCAGGATGGTGGCGCACATAAAGGCAGTGGCCGTGTGTCCCGAAGGGAAAGAGTTACGGGTTGAGTTGTCTGGCCTTCTTTCTTTGACGGTATATTTCAAGGTGTTGACCGTTCCGGCCATCAAAGCGGCTGAAAGCATATTGCTTACCGCCAGTTCTTTCCACGAACTGCGCCCTTCTATGCCGGCCAGCTTCAGTCCCCAAGTGGCAGCCAGTGGCACGTATTGCGTATAGTCATCGTAGCGTTTGTGGAAGTTGGGCTCGAACCGGTTGCGTAGGGTACGGAAATGTGTGTTCTGTTCCTTCACGATGATGCCCGACACGATTAGAGGAATGCCCATGTACGAGAAGTTTCGGGCGAAGGCTCCGTTGCTTTTGCCGGGTTGTGGAATGGCGATGCTGTCAGTCGTGTCATGTACATTACATGTTCTGGTATCTGCTTTGAGCTGGAGGAAGACAAGCTGCAATAAGATGGCGGTTAGGATAATTTTCAATGTCATAAATTCGTTCGGATAGTTCTTTGTCTCTGCCCCGTTTGTTTCGGGCTGGTAAAGATAATGCCTTGCGAGGAAAAAAACGGAGAAAGATGATGTACATGTTTTCTTTGCAATGTATTGTTTTACAGTTTATTGTGACTTTGTTTGCTGTACATTTGTTTTTTGTCTGTATGGCTGTCTGTCATGCGGGAGTGTTTTCTTTTTCTTTGTGTCTTCGTAGCTTTTTACAAGAAAGCGTGTGAGGAAAATCTATAATCTGTGTTAATTCTTGTGGTATCCTGCCAATCTTACGTTATATTTGGCAAACAATTTGTTCTGATATTTGAAAAGACAAATTTGGATTATTAATTTAAAGTAAAGAAAACAGTATGGGAACAGGAATGATAGGAATGCAATGGATTATATTTATCGGCGTAGCCGTGGTGAGCTGGATTGTGCAGATGAACCTGCAAAGCAAGTTCAAAAAGTATTCGCAGATACCGACTAACAACGGCATGACCGGAGCCGATGTAGCGCGTAAGATGCTCAACGACAACGGCATCTACGACGTGCAGGTGACTCATACACCGGGACATCTGACCGACCACTACAATCCGGCCAACAAAACCGTGAACCTGAGTGAAAGCGTATATAGCAGCAACAGCATCATGGCTGCCGCCGTGGCTGCCCACGAGTGCGGTCATGCCTTGCAGCACGCCCGTGCCTATGCGCCGCTTACCATGCGCAGCAAGTTGGTGCCGGTAGTTTCGTTTGCTTCCAGCATCATGACGTGGGTGATATTGGCAGGTATTCTGATGATCAATTCTTTTCCGGAATTGCTGCTGATCGGCATCATTCTTTTTGCCACTACTACGCTGTTCAGCTTCATCACCTTGCCGGTCGAGATCAATGCCAGCAAGCGTGCTTTGGTATGGCTCAGTGCCAGTGGCATTACCAATGCCTACAATCACAGTAAGGCCGAAGACGCTCTCCGTTCCGCCGCTTACACTTATGTGGTGGCAGCTTTGGGCTCGTTGGCAACGCTGTTTTACTACATTATGCTATTCATGGGAGGCCGTCGCGACGAGTAATCCGCAACGCCTCGCAGCATGCAACCCAAGTTTGGCTTCATCGATTTTCAGATTCCCTGTCTATTCACGGAAGGTGAGCCGGACTTGGGTTTCGTGTTGAGTGTCAACGGGTGACAGAAGCATAGGATGAGTCACGTGGATATTTCCCTTAAAAGATTGATATAAATTCCGATGAAAGATTTCGCAGCCATCGATTTCGAGACGGCCAACGGCAACCGTTCCAGCGTGTGTAGTGTGGGACTGGTTGTTGTCCGCGACGGGCGGGTGACCGACCGCTTCTACCGTCTGATCCGTCCTTACCCCAATTTCTACAGCTATTGGAATACGCAGGTGCACGGCCTGACGCGGGAAGACACCGCCGCTGCCGCTCCTTTTCCCGACGTGTGGAAGGAGGCTGCGCCGCTTATCGGCGACTTGCCTTTGGTGGCGCACAACAGTCCTTTCGACGAAGGTTGCCTGAAAGCCGTTTTCCAGGCATATGGCATGGACTATCCCGGCTATACATTTCACTGCACTTGCCGCGCTTCGCGCCGCGTGTTCGGTAAGGAACTTCCCAATCACCAGTTGCAAACCGTGGCGGCTCGTTGCGGTTACGACCTGACGCGGCACCATCATGCTCTGGCCGATGCCGAGGCATGTGCCTGCATTGCGTTGCTGATACTTTGAGCGACGCTTGTGCGGCTCGCGAGAGACACTTGTGTGGCTCGGGAGCAACACTTGCACGGCTCGCGAGCCATGCAAGCAATACTCGTGGGAGTTGCAGGCAAAACCCGTGGCAATTGCAAGTAAAACCCGAGGCCTTTGTGTGTAAAACTCGTGGACTTTTCAGACAAAACCCGGCGGCATTTTGTTCAAATCACGCCGGCTGATTACCGACGTTGCGTGGCCAAAGTTGGTAGTTACGTCCGCCATGCAGGACTTTAGTGGGTGAAAGATGGATACCAGACGCCTCTGACTGTGTGGATATACACGTATAAAAACAGAATGCAGGGAATTGCCTTCACGCTTTCACCGGTAATTTTAGGCCTGAAAATCAGTAGAATATGGTGAAAGATGAAGTTTCACCTTGATTCAGTGGAAAGCCGAAATAATGGATAAATCCGCGTTCGTCCGCCCTCATTCGCGTAGTCCGCGTATCTATCCTTCACCACAAACGGTTTATCTTCAGGGCGTTACGGTGAAACTTCACTTGGGAAATGCTGAAAAATGCATCACGGATTACTCAGATTATCACAGATTGATCATTCGGTTGCTGGTTGTATATGTATGTGGACACTACCTGCATAGGGGAACGTTTGAGGTGGATGAAAGTAAGTTTGTTGTTCGTTTTAGAGTTTAATAATATGTATAAAAATGAATATGAAATATGGATAGCAAGTCCATCTGATAGGGAATATCTGGTTGCAGAAGTTTATCATAAGTTGTTGTTCGCTGAAATAAATCAAGAACATGGTTATCTGGAAATACAGATATATCCAACTTCTGACCGGAAAATCATGGTATCCTTAAACGATTTTGTTGAGGCACTCCATGCTGCCAAGGAACATCTTCAGGCCAAACATGTTCACGCGGCTGCCGAGGATCGGATAACAATAAGGCAAAAAGACAGTAATGAGGTTTGTTTACTTAGTGAAAACAGGATGTTTGCCACAATATCAAACGGCTTGTTAGAGCTAAATATTCCCCAAGGAAGCCTCCTGAAATTACCGTTGGATCGGTTTGTAGAGATCCTAAGCAGTTACATTATTGGATGACTTTCAGATGTGTCTGTACCTTTATGGGGCGTGGGTATGTTCTTCTCCTGCAGTTCCCTGGTGTAATTCCTGTGAAAGCATGGAACGGAGTATTTTGCCCGATTGGCTGACAGCCGTTGGAATATTTAGCCCGCAGATGCCGATTTTCCGGATAAAATACTGTAACTTTGCCGCCTGATTATAAATGTAACTGATACGAATATGGCAGCAAAACCTTGTATTCCGAAAGGAACCCGTGACTTTTCGCCGGTAGAAATGGCGAAACGTAACTATATATTCAACACCATCCGCGACGTGTATCACCTCTATGGCTTCCAGCAGATAGAAACACCCGCTATGGAGATGCTTTCTACGCTGATGGGCAAGTATGGCGAGGAAGGCGACAAGCTCCTGTTCAAGATACAGAACTCGGGCGACTACTTCTCTGGCCTGACCGATGACGAACTGCTGAGCCGCAACGCCGCCAAGCTGGCCTGCAAATTCTGCGAGAAAGGCTTGCGCTACGACCTGACGGTGCCTTTTGCACGCTACGTGGTGATGCATCGTGACGAAATTACTTTCCCTTTCAAACGCTATCAGATTCAACCCGTATGGCGTGCCGACCGTCCGCAGAAAGGACGTTACCGCGAGTTCTATCAGTGCGATGCCGACGTGGTGGGCAGTGATTCGTTGCTGAACGAAGTGGAACTGATGCAGATTGTTGACACGGTGTTCAGCCGTTTCGGTATACGGGTGTGCATCAAAATCAACAACCGCAAGATTCTGACCGGTATTGCCGAAATTATCGGCGAGGCAGACAAGATAGTAGACATCACCGTAGCCATCGACAAGCTGGACAAAATAGGTTTGGACAACGTGAACGCCGAACTGCGTGAAAAAGGCATCGGCGACGAGGCCATCGCCAAACTGCAACCTATCATTCTGCTGAGCGGATCGAACGAAGAGAAACTGGCTACACTGAAGCAGGTATTGGCAGCCAGCGAAACCGGACTGAAGGGAGTGGAAGAGAGCGAGTTCATCCTTTCTACCCTGAAGGGATTGGGACTGAAAAACGAATTAGAGCTTGATCTGACCTTGGCACGCGGACTGAACTATTATACAGGTGCTATCTTCGAGGTGAAAGCCTTGGACGTGCAGATAGGTAGCATCACTGGTGGCGGACGCTATGACAACCTGACAGGTGTCTTCGGCATGGCCGGTGTGAGCGGTGTGGGTATTTCGTTCGGTGCCGACCGCATCTTCGATGTACTCAACCAGTTGGATCTTTACCCGAAGGAAGCCGTGAACGGCACCCAACTGCTCTTCATCAACTTTGGTGAAAAGGAAGCAGCCTTTTCCATGCAGGTACTGGCGCAGGTACGCGGTGCAGGCATTCGTGCCGAGATTTTCCCGGACAGCAGCAAGATGAAGAAACAGATGAGCTACGCCAACGCTAAAGGTATTCCGTTCGTGGCACTGGTGGGCGAAAACGAGATGAACGAAGGCAAGGTGACCCTGAAAAATATGGAAACCGGCGAACAGCGTCTGGTGACTCCTGATGAACTGGTGGCAGAATTGGGTGACTAACCGATAAGAAAGATAAAAGACTATTAAAAGGGAGTGGGTTTCTGCTCCCTTTTTTGTATATTTGTAATCAGGGTGTAAAAGCAATGTAACAGGCGTGGGTTACTTTTGCATCGGACTTATAAATATGGAGGAGGTTATTATGTTTTCCATTCAACTAAACGAGAACAGGCACAATCTGCTGATTGGGGTAGTAATGTTTATTGTGGCCATTTTGTTTCTTTTGTACATGGGAAGTGCCATGGTCAGTTCGACGAAGGCATTCTGGAGCATTTGAACAAGATAAACTGTGCCGAAGAAATACGGCTTTGAGAAACGAATTGATTGATTCCCTGACGATGGATTTTTCCATAGTTAGGGAATATTTTTTTCCCAGTTAGGAAATTATTTTTTCCCAGTTAGGGAAAAAATATTCCCCAGTTAGGTAATTTTCTGCATCTTCCTGACGGGCTGAAATCTGAAATTATTGCATAGGTTTGATTCGTGTAGCGTCAAATTGGCAGGAAAGGTCTGCCAATTTGTGCCGGTTGGCGTTTGGCACGCTTTTCGTATATTGTTTATCGCCTGCGTCAAGGTAGGCAGAAACAAGAAAAAATAAGTAAAACATATAAAAACGAAAAGAACTATGAACATTAAACCATTGGCAGACAGAGTTCTGATACTCCCTGCACCTGCAGAAGAAAAGACAATCGGCGGTATCATCATTCCTGATACAGCAAAAGAAAAACCCCTGAAAGGTGAAGTGATTGCAGCCGGTAACGGTACGAAAGACGAAGAGATGGTACTGAAAGCTGGTGACCATGTTCTCTACGGCAAATACGCAGGTACTGAAATCGAACTCGACGGTACTAAATATCTGATCATGCGTCAGAGCGACGTACTCGCTGTACTGGGATAAATTATCAATTTTCAATTATCAATTTTTAATTAGACGAAATCATGGCAAAAGAAATATTATTCAATATTGATGCCCGCGACCAATTGAAGAAGGGTATCGACACACTGGCTAACGCTGTAAAGGTAACACTGGGCCCGAAAGGACGTAACGTGATTATCGAGAAGAAATTTGGTGCTCCCCACATCACAAAGGATGGTGTGACTGTAGCGAAGGAAGTAGAATTGGCTGATGCTTACCAGAACACCGGTGCACAACTGGTAAAGGAAGTTGCTTCGAAGACTGGCGACGACGCTGGTGACGGTACAACAACAGCTACCGTATTGGCTCAGGCCATTGTAGCCGAAGGCTTGAAGAACGTTACTGCCGGTGCAAGCCCGATGGACATCAAGCGCGGTATCGACAAGGCCGTAGCTAAGGTGGTTGAATCTATCAAGGCTCAGTCTGAAATGGTTGGTGACAACTACGACAAGATTGAACAGGTAGGTACCGTATCTGCCAACAACGATCCCGTTATCGGTAAACTGATTGCAGATGCCATGCGTAAGGTTTCGAAGGACGGTGTCATCACCATCGAAGAGGCTAAGGGTACGGATACAACGATCGGTGTGGTAGAAGGTATGCAGTTCGATCGCGGCTACTTGTCAGCTTACTTCGTAACGAATACGGAAAAGATGGAATGTGAGATGGAGAAACCTTACATCCTGATTTACGATAAGAAGATTTCGAACCTGAAAGACTTCTTGCCTATTCTGGAACCTGCCGTACAGACTGGCCGTCCGTTGCTGGTTATCGCCGAAGATGTTGACAGCGAAGCTCTGACTACCTTGGTAGTGAACCGTCTGCGCAGCCAGTTGAAGATCTGTGCCGTGAAGGCTCCGGGCTTTGGCGACCGTCGTAAGGAAATGCTGGAAGACATTGCTATCCTGACCGGTGGTGTAGTTATCAGCGAAGAAAAGGGCTTGAAACTGGAACAGGCTACTATCGAAATGTTGGGTACTGCCGAGAAGGTTACCATCACGAAGGACAATACGACCATCGTAAACGGTGCCGGCGACAAGGAAAACATCAAGGAACGTTGCGAACAGATCAAGGCTCAGATTGCCGCTACGAAGAGCGATTACGACCGTGAGAAGTTGCAGGAACGTCTGGCCAAGTTGTCAGGTGGTGTAGCTGTACTCTACGTAGGTGCTGCTTCCGAAGTTGAGATGAAGGAAAAGAAAGACCGTGTAGACGATGCACTCCGTGCCACACGTGCTGCTATCGAAGAAGGTATCGTGCCGGGTGGTGGCGTAGCTTACATCCGTGCATTGGAATCGCTGGAAGGTCTGGAAGGTGACAATGCCGACGAGACAACCGGTATCCACATCATCAAGCGTGCCATCGAGGAACCGCTCCGTCAGATCTGTGCCAACGCTGGTAAGGAAGGCGCTGTAGTTGTTCAGAAGGTTCGTGAAGGTAAAGGCGACTTCGGTTACAACGCACGTACCGATGTTTACGAGAACTTGCATGCCGCAGGTGTAGTCGATCCGGCTAAGGTTACCCGTGTAGCTTTGGAAAACGCCGCTTCTATTGCCGGTATGTTCCTGACTACCGAATGTGTAATCGTAGAGAAGAAGGAAGACAAACCCGAAATGCCGATGAACGCCGGTATGGGTGGCATGGGAGGCATGATGTAATCAGCCGATTTCCCCTGATTAATTAGTATAAAAGCAGCCGCGGTGTCTTGCCTTGTAAAGATGCCGCGGCTTTTTTAATGATGAAGCATAAGAATATGAGAAGTTTTGCATCAGACAACAACTCAGGTGTGCATCCGCTGGTGATGGACGCCCTGAACCGTGCCAATAAAGACCATGCGGTGGGCTACGGTGATGATCCCTGGACGGAAGAAGCCGTAGGCAAGATACGCGAAGCCTTTACGCCCGATTGCGAAGTCCTGTTTGTGTTCAACGGTACCGGTAGCAATGCTGTTGCCCTGCAACTGTGTACACGTCCTTACAACCTGATACTCTGTACCGAGACGGCCCACATCTACGTGGATGAATGTGGTGCTCCTGCCCGTATGACGGGTTGTCAGATCAGGCCAATAGCGACTCCGGACGGGAAGCTGACGCCCGAACTCCTGCGGCCTTATCTGTGCCACTTCGGCGAACAGCATCATTCTCAGCCGGGAGCCATTTACCTTTCGCAGTGTACGGAGTTGGGTACGATATACAAGCCCGACGAACTGCGTGCCATTACGGAGCTGGCACACGCACATGGAATGTATGTACACATGGACGGTGCGCGTCTGGCCAATGCCTGTGCGGCACTTGGGCTGACGTTTAAGGAACTGACGGTGGACTGTGGTATTGATATCCTCAGTTTCGGAGGTACGAAGAACGGACTGATGATAGGCGAGAGTGTTATTATTTTCCATCCCGACCTGAAGAAGGAAGCGCGATTTGTCAGGAAGCAGTCGGCACAGTTGGCATCGAAGCTGCGTTATCTCTCCTGTCAGTTTACAGCCTATCTGAAGGATGACTTGTGGCTGAAGAATGCCCGTCATGCCAACCAAATGGCATTGCTGTTGCGCGACGGATTGAAAGAGCTGCCCGAAGTACGGTTCACACAGGAAGTGGAAAGCAATCAGTTGTTCCTGACCATGCCCCGTCGGGTGATCAATAAACTGCTGCAGTCGTATTTCTTCTACTTCTGGGATGAGGCGGCTGATGAAATCAGGCTGGTGACCTCGTTCGATACTACGGAAGAGGACATCCGCGAATTGCTTGCAACAGCAAAGAGCTGTTATTGAGAAGGGTGTCAAAATTAAGGGTAGCTGTATATTGGTACTTTCAGGTATGGATGACATGGCTTGGTTTGACGCATCCGCATGAGATTGTTGGCCTGTCCGTAAGAGTCAGGCGGAGGAATGGTGTAGTTTGAAATATAAAATTAGACAGAATATGGCATATATTGATTATTATCAAGTACTGGGGGTGGACAAGACGGCATCGCAGGATGATATCAAGAAAGCGTACCGTAAGCTGGCACGTAAATTTCATCCTGACCTGAACCCGAATGACCCTACAGCAAAGGAAAAGTTTCAGGCCATCAACGAGGCAAACGAAGTGCTGAGTGATCCTGAAAAGCGAAAGAAGTACGATGAGTATGGTGAACACTGGAAACATGCCGATGAGTTCGAAGCGCAGAAGCGTGCCCGCCAGCAGGCTGGTGGCGCCGGGTTTGGCGGCTTCGGTTCGGGAGGCTTCGGTACGGACGGTAACGGTACGTATTGGTATTCGTCCGACGGGCAGGAGTTTACCGGAAGCAATGCCGGTGGTTTCTCGGATTTCTTTGAAGAACTCTTCGGGCACCGGGGACACGGCAGCAGAAGCCGGGGTGGTTTCCGCGGACAGGATTATCAGGCCGAACTGGAGCTGTCCTTGCGTGAGGCTGCACAGACACACAAGCAGGTGCTGACCGTGGGCGATAAACAAGTGCGTATCACCATACCTGCCGGTGTAGCCAACGGACAGGTCATCAAGTTGAAAGGATACGGAGCTCCGGGTATGAACGGTGGTCCTGCCGGTGACTTGTATATCACGTTTGTGATCCCTGACGATCCGGTGTTCAAGCGGCTGGGCGATGACCTTTATGTGGATGTCAATACCGATCTGTATACGGCTTTGCTGGGTGGCGAGCAGTTGGTGAGTACTTTGGACGGACAAGTGAAGCTGAAAGTGAAACCGGGTACGCAAAATGGTACCAAGGTGCGCCTGAAAGGTAAAGGTTTCCCTGTCTACAAGAAAGACGGAGAGGCTGGCGACCTGATTGTGACCTATCATGTTGTGTTGCCAACCAACCTGACTGAACAGCAGAAAGAAATGTTCCGTAAAATTCAGAGTATGAACTAAAAATGTATCACTATGCAGAACGATTTGATTATTGTCAGCGATTATTGCGACAAATGCCACATAGAACCTGCCTTTATCGACCTGTTGCAAGAGAATGGGCTGATAGACATTTTGCTGGATGAAGGAAAGCCGTGTCTGGCTTTCTCGCAACTGCCGGATGTAGAGCGTTACAGCCGTATGTATTATGATCTTTCCATCAATATGGAAGGAATTGATGCCATCCATCACTTACTGGAACGTATGGAAAGTATGCAAAAGGAGATTGCTGCTTTGCGCGGACGGCTGAGGATGTATGGTGACCTGTTTTGAATATCTGGACAGGAAAAAGAAACGAAGCGGAAGGAAGCACGTTTGTGGATACTACACGACGCGCTTCTTTCCGCTTTATTGTTTAAACAGAGAAAGGGGCCTATAGGGCGCATGCATTTCCTTCGCAGTATTCCTGGCTGGGAGTGCCGTTGTACTCCGGATGGCGCTGCAACCAGCGGACAGCATAAGCGCAGGTGGCTACGCAGGCATAACCCTGCTGCAGGGCATAGTCGTAGGCAGCCTTGACAAGGGCCGAGGCGATGCCTTGTCCTTCGAGGGGAGCGGGAACGATGGTGTGGCGTATGTCGAGTGCGCCGTTTTCGATGAGATAAGCTACATGGGCTGTTTCACCGTTTTGAGTCAGGGTGAAACGACGTTGTTCGGGGTTGTGCAGAATATTCATGATACTAGAGATTTTTATGTAAAACATCTTTTATTGGTAAAAGGTTCATTCGTTTCATAAATTCGTCAGCATAAACTCGTCCGATGGGCAACTCGACATTTCGGTGATGCAGCGTGAGTTGGCGACGGTTGTAACTGGCTATTTTATGTAAGGGAACAATGTATGATTTGTGAATCCGCATGAAGCGTTCGGCGGGTAATAACTCCATGACTGTTTTCATGCTGGTTTGCGACAGAACCGGCTTGTCTGAAGTGAGTATTACCCGTATGTAGTTGTCCATGGCTTCGATGTATTCAATGTCCGCCAGCCGTATTTTGACATTTTTATATTCTACTTTCAGCGTGATTTCTTCATCGGCAAATACAGGTTTGGCTTGGAGGCGTTGCAATTCTTGCAGACGTTTCACTTTTTCCACAGCCCGTTCGAAACGGTTGTACGAAAAAGGTTTGTGCAGAAAGTCAACAGCATCGAGGTCGAAACCGTCGACTGCGAATTCGGCATAGGCTGTTGTAAATATCAGGAAGGTACCTGCGGGCAGCTGGCGCGCTACGTCAATGCCATTGAAACCACCCATCTCGATGTCGAGAAAAACAAGATCAGGATGCATGTCTTTCACCTTTTGTAGTCCTTCAACAGGGTCGGTGAAGGTGATAAGTTCGATGTCGCCGCTTCGTTGGCAGAATTGCCGGATGATGCCGAGGGCTACCGGTTCGTCGTCGATGGCAATACACTTCATGGCTGTTTCTTTTTAAAGTTTTTATGCAGACAATTTTATTTCCAGTTCTACTTTATACCATCCATCCTGTTCTTGGATGTTCAGTTTGTGAGCCGAGGGGTAGAGCAGTTCCAGGCGCTTGCGGCAGTTGGCAATGCCGATACCGTGTGCTTTGTCGGCTGGGCGTGGATTTACAATCGGGTTTTCGGCTATGAAGCAGAGGGTATTGTCTTTTACTTGTAGGCGGATGCGAATCAGACTTTTCTCATGTGCCGAGGTTCCGTATTTCAAGGCGTTTTCTACGAAAGTGATTAATAGCATAGGGGCTATCTGTGCATTGGGGCAGGCATGGTCGTTTTCGTAGGTATAATCTACTTGGGTACGACTTTCGTCCAACCGGTTTTTCTGTAGTTCGATGTACTGTTCGATGTATTGGGCTTCTTCTGCTATGCTGACCTTGTCTTGGGTGGCACGGGTATACATGTATTTCACCAGGTGAATGAACTGTACGAAAGCTGCCTCTGCTTTTTCCGATTGTGCCAGCATGAGGCCATAGAGGGTATTCAGTGTGTTGAATAGAAAGTGAGGATTGATCTGTGCCTTGTAGAGGGCCAGTTCGGCTTTCTTCTTTTCGAACTCTACACTTTGCCGTTCGCTCATCTGTCGGTAAAGCTCCGTGAGCAACCCTACAGCGATGCTGAAGCAGATAGTTACGAGATAGAGGAACCATGTTCCCTGCTGGTGTAGCCTGATTTTCGAGAGGTTGGTAACACGTCTGATGCGCTCGGAACGCGGATGGTCGCCGCGAAAAGGAAATTCCATCTGATATTGTGTGACGAGCCATGTTACCAATACCGTACCGACTAAAAGACACAAGGCAATGATCAGCTGGCGTCGCGAGCGGAAGAGCATCGGCACACAGGCCTTGCGTGTCAGGAAGTAGACGGTATAGAGCCATCCTACGAGCAGGACAACGAAGGTCGAGTTGTTCTCCAACCAGCGCTCTACGGGGAGTAGCGTGATCATGGCTGGCAACAGAATGAGGCAGAAGAACAGGTCAATGCCCAATGGTAAGTATTTGTTGTTCATGGCGGTTGAGGTTTCTTTCTCTGTTTTTTATTTCCAACAAAGATACAAATAAAGGATAAATCCCAGTTTATTTTCTGTTTATCGGTAATAAACTCCCAGTTTATAGCCTTTAAACTCATAGTTTATTGGCTTTAAACTGTCAGTCTACTGCCTTTAAACTGTCAGTACAAAGGCCTTGTACTGTTCTTCCGACGCCTGTTGTACGGAAGTCTTTTTGTGTCGTTCGCCATCTCATACGTGTCGTTCACCACTGCATACGGGTAGGGGTATTTTACGATAGCCAGGCTTTGCATAGTTTTGCATCAGATAATTGAAACATAAACGGACTTTACAAGGTATGAAGAGATTGTTTTTACTTTTGATTTTGATGGCTTTTAATGCTGCATTGAGGGCACAGGGAGAAGCAACGGTAAGCGGTACTGTGACCGACCGTACTGCTGGCGAGCCTTTACCTGCTGCTACTGTGAGTATTGCACCTGTTTCGGACACATCGGCCAAGACTTATACTTCGACCGACGGTGAGGGAGTTTTCTCTTTTCGTGCCATGGCGGTGGGCGAGTATGTAGTTAGTGTAAGTTATGTAGGCTATAAGCCAATGGAGAAAAAAGTACGGATAACGGATAAGCAACAGTCGTATACATTGCGTATCGTTCTCGAAGAGGATGCGCAGCTACTGGGCGAAGTATCTGTTCAGGGACGTGCTACACGGGCCGAACAACGTGGAGACAGTTTGACGTATAATGCCGAAGCTTTTCAGGTGATGGAGGGAAGTTCGGCCGAAGATTTGCTGGCCAAAATGCCGGGTATTGTAGTCGAAGGCGGTACTGTGCAGGCACAGGGCGAACAGGTTCAGAAAGTGTTGGTAGATGGTAAGGAATTCTTTGATGGTGATGTAAACCTGGCTATCAAGAATCTGCCCTCGGACGTTATTGCCAGTATTGAGGTGTTCGACAAGAAGAGCGAACAGGCAGAGTTTACCGGCTTCGACGACGGCGAGGAGGTGAAGACTATCAATATCATTACCAAAGGAGGTTTCCGTCAGGGCACCTTTGGTGAAGTGTCGGGCGGTTATGGTACGGACGATCGCTACAAGGTAAACGGTAACATCAACTTCTTCGATGACGACCGTCGTATTTCAGTGTTGGGTATGACTAATAATGTCAACCAACAGAACTTTTCGCAGGAGGACTTGGCTGGTGTAATGTCGTCGGGAGCCAGCGGTCGCGGAGGCCGTGGTGGCCGTGGCGGTGGAGGCCGCTCGGGCAGTGGTGCGGGAGGTGCTTCTACATCGAACTTCATGGTAGGCTCTTTAGGAGGCGTAACTTCGGCCAATGGTCTCGGCTTGAACTATGTAGACCAGTGGAGTGATAAATGGAAGATAACCGGTAGTTATTTCTTTAACCAGTCGGACAATCTGACGCAGCAGCTGACCGACCGCGAATATTTTGAGTCCGTATTGCCGGGTATGACTTACAGTGAATACCAACAAAGCCAGATGGAGAACTGGAACCATCGATTCAATCTGAAGCTGGATTATCAGATCAGCGACCGCACTTCCTTGCAGATTCGTCCTTCGCTGAGTTTTCAGAATAACGACAGCTACAGCCTGCTCCAAGGCAAAAACTTGCTGGACGGTACGGCCGAAAGCGAAACCGAAACAACTGCGAACGGTAGTACAGATGCTTACAACATAGGCGTTGACCTCAATCTTCGTCACCGTTTTCTGAAAGAAGGGCGTACCCTTTCGCTGATGCTTAGCGGTAAGATGAGCAATACCGATGGTGATACCTATACCGATTACCTCAATACGCTTTATGGTGTAAACGGATTGTCGACAACAGATAATTATAGTCAGCTGAAACAGACGTTGAATCGTCAGTACAGTCTTCGCTCCAATCTTAGCTATACGGAAAAGCTGACCGATAACCTGCAACTTCAGTTGGGATATAAGTTGAGTTATACTGATTCGGAGAACGACCGTAAGACTTATGAACGCTCGGCTGTGACCGACCTCTATGACCAGTTGGACGAGAGTCTGTCCAACGAATATCAGTCGGGCTACCTGACACAAGCCGGAAGTGTAGGGTTGCGTTATCGCGTGGGACAGTTCAATGCCATGCTGGGTGTCGATGCCCAATGGGCCGATCTGACAGGCGATTTGGTCTATCCACAACCCGACGAGCTGTCACACAACTATTTTTCTGTGTTGCCGTCGTTCACTTTGCGTTATTCATTGGACCGTACCAATTCACTGCAATTGCGTTATCGCAGCAAGTCGTCGGCTCCTTCGGTCACCAGCCTGCAGAATGTGATAGACAATTCCAATCCGCTTTTCCTTTCTGCCGGTAACCCTGACCTTGACCAGCAAATATCGCATACGGCCAATCTGCGCTACATCCGTACTACCAAATCGGGACATACGTTTATTGCCATGGTAGGGGCTACTATCCAGAAAGATTACGTGGCCGACAGTACTTTTGTGGCCAAAGAGGATATTGCCCTCTCGCCGACGGTGACCCTTAATAAGGGTTCGCAGTTTACCCGTCCTGTAAACTTGGATGGTTACTACAGCTTGCAGTCTATGCTGACTTATGGTTTCCCTATAGATTTCATTCGTAGTAATGTCAATCTCAGTCTTTCGGCCAACTATGCCAACGTTCCTACTATTTTTGACGGAGTGGAGAGCCGGACACGTGAGCTGAGCCTCATACCTAAGATTATCATTGGTAGTAACATCAGCAAGAATCTCGATTTTACAGCTTCCTATTCGGCTGGCATCAACAAGATGTTCAGTTCGCTGGATACAGCCACGGGCAGCGACTATGTGACCCATACAGCAGCCGCCAAGTTGGGCTGGACCTTCTTCTGGGGACTGACTTTCCGCAGCACGTTTAACTACATTGGCTATACTGGTCTTGACACAGGCACGGAGGACTATTTCCTGTGGAACCTCTCGTTGGGCAAAAAGTTCCTGAAGAACAATGCAGCCGAAATCAGGATTGAAGCTTTCGACGTACTGAAACAGAATCAAGCCTTCACTCACCGCACAGGCAGTAACTATTACGACTATGTGAACAGCAATGTGCTGCAGCCGTATGCGATGGTGAGCTTTGTATATACTATTCGATAACCTTTTAAAAATGACAGAAAGATGAAGAAAATTCTTTTCTTGGCCCTTGTGGCCATGCTGAGCGTGCAGAGTGCCGATGCTCAGCGCAAAGGCGGTAATGACCGTAAACGTACTCCTGAACAAATAGTGAAAAGCCTCGACGAGAAGTTGGATTTGACCGACGAGCAAGAGAAACAAATCACTGCCCTTTACACCGACTTCTTTAAAAAGGAACTTTCGCGCGAAGAGCGCCGGACTGCTATGCAGGAAGTGGAGAAGAAGTGACTTCTCTTCTTACCGACGAGCAGAAGAAAACTTATGAGCAAATGAAGAAGGAACGTCCGCAGCGGAAACGTAAATAATGTTGGCATAAGAAAACGAGCCGGGGATTACCCCAGCCCGTTTTGCGTAATAATTCTTCTATTTCGTGTGAGGAAATGTTCTCGCGTTCGGCCTTGTCGTAAATGTAAAGTAGGTTGATTTCCGTTTCATCGACCGCGGCGATTACGGTAAATGTGATGACCCGCGCTCCGCCACTTTTTCCTCGTCCTTTCGAGGTGATGGCCATGCGTATCTTACGCAGACCACCGCCGAGGTCGGTACCAAGGTGGGGATTTTGTTCCAAAGCCTCAATCAGCGTTTCATAGTCTTTGGCAAACGAACGGTAATGTTTGGCCATCCGTTTGGCTTCCCGTTGGAAGGTTGGCTTAACTAATATCTTGTAGTTCATACAGAAACTCTCTTGCTGTTTTTTCTTCCAACTTTCCTTCTCGCGTTTGTTTGACTTCCTTAAGCCCCGCATCAATTCCTGCCAGGATTTCTTCCTTGCCGATGCTTTCCTCTTCTATCTGAAGATCTTCAATCAGTTTGTCGGCCAGCCATTTTTTATTCTTTGGTGACAATGACTGAATGGTTTGCCACAGGCTTTCCATTGAGATGGTTGCTTTCATACGTTGGTTCTCCTTTTTAATCTATTTCTTGATTACAAAGATACGATATTCTTCGTAATAGCCTTGTAGAAAAGAAGATAAAAAATCCTTTTCCCGTCGTTGCTGCAAACGTTTTCCGGCAGGTTGAGAGCGGTTTGTGTACGAAGTTGCTGTAGATTTACCATATTTTTCCTAATATTGCAAACTGAAAAATAAAGACACAACTTATATCAACAAAAGCTATGAAACATCGTTTTCTTACTTTGCTGGCCGTGCCCGTACTGATGTCATGCGGGTCGGCAGACAAAACTCCTTCTATTCCTGCACTGACAGTTGATGAACTGGGCGTGGAGGTCGCTCCCGAAGCAAATCGTGAATATTCGTATACCGACAAGAAGGCGGGATACTGGTATGGACGTACACATCAGGACGAGCCTACCGATTGGTATGCCGGATGGAATCAGGCTAAACGCCGTATTTTCTCAGACTATGCTTTGACAGTGGACGGCAAGCCTCTATTAAGAAGCAAATCGCAAGTGTGTGTTTACCCCGACCGATTGGTACGTCGTTGGCCTGTTGCAATCGAAACACTGGCCATGGTGGACAACCGGGAATTGCTCAGTATTGCAGTGGATAAGGTGCAGGGCGACAGCATCGGCATTACACTGAATGAAACGCTGCTGAAGGATGTCAACCGACAGACTGACGCATTGTGTTACACACCACAGGAGGCAGAGAATAACCGATTGAAGGTAGTCCCTTTGAATCCCGTTGGCATCAGCTTCAATGGTAACTGTATGCAGGCACCCGCATCTGCCGGAGGCTTCCTCATTGCTTATGGCACAGAAGCACATTGCGACTCGCTCATCGCCGGTTATCGGCAGGAAGGTGCGGAATGGCTGGATCAGCGCAAGGCACGCATGAACGACTTGGTTACTGAGAACAATCCGCTGCACACCAACTTGCCCGAACTGGACAAGGCGCTGGCCTGGATTACCCTGACCATGGACGAACTGATTACCGAGCAGCAAGGTAAGGGCATTTATGCAGGTTTGCCATGGTTCAACGAATATTGGGGGCGCGATATGTTTATCGCCATGCCGGGTGCTACACTTGTTACGGGTCAGTTTGAAGTAACGAAAGATATTCTGAAGGATTTTGCCAAGTTGCAGGATCACGATACTACTTCAGTGACTTGCGGCCGCATCCCCAATCGCGCCAATCTGGAGGGGATTCTCTACAATACTGCCGACGGTACGCCGCGTTACGTCATCGAGGCTGAAGAACTCCTTCGCTATTCGGGCGACCGCAGTTTCCTTCGTGATATTTATCCTTCCGTTGTCCTCAGCATCGACCAGAGCTTGCGCCATCACACGGACGAGAAAGGTTACCTGCTGCATGCCGATGCCGACACGTGGATGGACGTGAAACGTAATGGCATCCCTGGTTCACCTCGCGGCAATCGTGCCAACGACATCCAGTATTTGTGGTACAAACAGCTGGAGGCCGGTACTCACTTGGCTCGTCTGATGGATGATGCACCTCATGCCGAAGCTTGGCACGAAGCAGCCGTTCGCCTGGCTCGCAACTTCGAGGCTGATTATTGCAACAAGGATAGCCTTCTTATCTACGACCACCTGAATGCTGACGGCACTCCCGACCTGCAATACCGTCCCAATCAGCTTTATTGTTTCGACCTGATAGCCGACGAGGATTTCAAGCAACGCGTCACCCGTCGTGTGTGGGAAGAACTGGTTTATCCGTGGGGCGTGGCTTCATTGGCGCAATGGGATCTTCAGTTTCATCCGCAGCACGAGAACTGGCATTATTACCATAAAGATGATGCTTATCACAATGGTACCGTCTGGTTGTGGAATAACGGCATTGCCATGCAACGCATGATAGAGTATGGTCAGCAGGAGACAGCTTGGAAACTCTTCCAAAACATGAACCGACAAGCCTTACACGAAGGTGCAGTGGGCAGTCTTAGCGAAAACGCTGATGCCCATCCGCGTGAAGGACACTCGTGGGCAGGCCGTTCGGGTACTTTCCTGCAAGCGTGGAGCAACTCCGAACAACTGCGTGTGTGGTACCAGTACTTTCTCGGCATCCGTCCCGACCTGATGAGTGGTACGGTGACTGTCGAGCCCAAGTTACCGGCTGATATCACTGAATTGCAGACTTCGGTCAAGATAGGCCGTGGTACATTATATTATACGTATAAGAATGGAAAGTTCGATGTACGTCTCGAAGGTGAGGATGCCAAGGTCAATCTCATTCTGCCTCAGGCTGCTGCTCCCAATCCGATATTCGATGGCATAGACTTCTGTCAGCCTCGTCCGTTGGAACATTATCCGTGTTTCGACACGTATCATGAAGAGGCGTTGACATACTAAAGGAATTACTTTACAAGTCATATAGTATTACCCGGATTTTCACAGATTAATGCACTGTGATAGTCCGGGTAATGTCGTTTCTGTATTTCCTTTTATTTCAGCAGATACCAGCAGGAGGTGGAGAAGAAACCGCACAGTATGGGAAAACGGCTGAGCGGCTTCCACAGTTTGCGGGGGTACAGGTGGAATTTGGTTTCGTAGTGCGGATTGATGAACCACAGCTGTCGGTCGGCAATCCGGTAGTGCTGGCGGGCCAGTTTCTCGAATTGTTCGATGGTAGTACGTGTACGACGGATGTTCATCAGTTCGTTGATGCCACCTTGGGGTTCACCAGCCAGACGGAGCAGTCCTCGATAGGCTACTCGTGGCAACAGATGGATGAAGGGCAAGTGGGCAAGCAGGGTATGATGGCAAATCTGCTGGTGGCCACCGAAGGGCATCTGCCAGGCAGGAAAGGCGATGAAAAGGAGGCCGCCGGGCGACAGGAGATGCTTGATAGCGGCGAGCAACTGCCCTTTGTCTGCAATGTGCTCGATGACGTCGTGCATCAGGATAAGGTCGAAGGTCTCTTTTGTCACTGGTGCATATTGCAAGATGTCGGCAGCGAGGAAAGTACCTTTTGCTTCGGCCTGACAGAAGAAACGACGTGCCTCTTCAATACGCGTGGTAGCCAGGTCGATGCCTGTCACCCGGCAACCGGCTTGTGCGAAAGGCAGAAGGTTGCCACCTTCGCCGCATCCTATTTCCAATACACGAGTTTGGGACGTGATGCGGATAAAAGATTGCACATAGGGAATGTAGTGAAGGCGGCAGGTCTGTACCTGCTCGCGGAAGTAGAGTTCTCTGTTTTGATGTCTTTGCTGCATGTTGTTTTGGGTTTTGATGATGCAGCAAAGTTACGGGCTAATCTATGGCAGACGAAAAGAAACGGATGACATGATAATTTTGCTAAATGCTGTATTTCAGTATATTATGAACTACTCGCATGACATTTCGTTTCCGGTTGCTTCCATGCGTAGTTTCATGCGTCGTTTGCGCTGGGCTACGATGCCTGTATCCGTATTGCCAAAGCAGAGGGCAATGGCAAACGTTCCGAAGCCTGCCGATGCCAGGCAGTGATAGAGCAGGTCGCCTTCGGTAAGGCGCGGATAGCGCTCTTTCAGGCGGGCGGTTTCATCGGCGTAGATGTCGGTTACGGCTTTTCGCAATTCGGTCTGTTCCTTCTCGGTCAGTACGCGAACATTGCGCTTGTCTTTGCTGTCTTGTTCGGCCAGCAGGATGACGCGGCGGCCAATAGCAGTGCGTTTCAGGGTCACGGATCGCAGGTGAGCAATCTGTTCCTCGGTGTGTTGCAGCAGTGCTTCGCGTTCGCGGTCGTTTGCGTTCAGGTTATCCTTCAGCGAAGCTATTTTTTCGTTGAGTCCTTGTAGGGCAGCTTCGTACTTCAGTTGTTCTTCCCGTTTCTTGCGCCGCTGGTTTTGCAGGGCGAGGAGGAAAGCACTTGCGGCCACAGTCAGTGCAAGTATGCCCAAACCGATGTAGAGCCGGTGGCGCTCTTCTACCTGACGGATTTTCAGTTCGGCTTCGTGCTGGTAGGCCAGTTTTTCTATTTCGAGAGTCTTTTGTTGGGCGTATAGAGTGTCGGCAGATAGGGTATAGGTCAGTAGTTGGTTATAGGCTGTCGAGTCGTTTCCCAGGTGATGTTCCAGTTGGGCGCTCAGCATCAGACTGGTCATACGATCCTTGGTGTCGGGTGCATGGATGCCTAAGTTGAAGTAATAACGGGCAGAATCTACGTCGAACCGATGTCGGTGGATTTCGGCCAGTGTGGCATAGAGTTTGGCCGGCTTTTGGCTGAAGTCCATGCTGAGGCGGGTATAAAAGGCAGCCGAGTCGAAATTGTTTTTCTCCAGAAAGTGCCAGCCGTGCAGACGATAGATTTCGGCTAAGTTGACCGAGTCCTTAATCAGTCGGGCCAGGTGGATAGCACGGTTATATAAGCGGATATTTCCGATGCTGTCTCCTAAGATATGTCGTATGGTGCCAAGGGCTTCCAATGTCTTGACCATGTCCGACGTGTCACACAATAGCGAATCCCGTTGGTAAGCCTGGGTATAAGCATCGGTGGCTTTATCGAAAACTCTGTCCCACAAATAAATGCTTCCCAAGTTATAATAACTGCGTGATTGGATGTGTGGATCGTCTGTCCGGCTCAGTACCTCGTAGTACAGGGCCATTGCTTCGGTCGGCCGTTTGTTTCTCTGCATTTCGGTAGCTTGTTCGAATATGTCTTCTACATCGGGGCGTGGACGCAAGTTGCAGGCTTGTGTCAGCAGAAGCAGAAACAAAACGGGGATAATTGCAGGCTTGCAGTTCTTGATTCTCATGTTAAGGTGTTGTTGGTGTGAATGGAAGTATTACCTAGAGGAACAGAGCTACAGTCCACATCCGGAAGTAGTCGAGGCTCATGTACATCAGTCCGTGATAGCGGTTGTTCGTTCCCCACGAGTTCTGTGCCACGAAGTAGGGACGGCCTTCGTTGTCCGTTGCCCATCCTACAAGCAGCAAGGTGTGGTTGTCGTCCAAATGGCCACGGCGGTAATTGTTTTCGCGGTCGTCGGGACTGACGGGTGCATCGTGCCAGATGGCCAATCCTTCGCGCCAGTAGAAGCCGTTGTTGCTTGTGTCGCCTTCCCATACTACGGTGCCGCCTTTCTTCACTGTCTGTTCGGCTATGCGGCAGAGTGAGTCGAGGGGCAGGTTCATGAAGTTTTTCCGTTCGTAGTTGTCGGGATAGTCCAGTTCCAATTCCTGGTTATAGGGTGTGTATTGGAAACTGGTCAGGCGTTTTACGTCGGGCATGCCGGCGGTCAGTCGGTGGTAATATTCCAGTGGCGACAGGGAGAGACTGTCTGTCCGTACTTGTTTGGGCAGTGTACCCATGTAGCGGTCGAGTACGGTGTTGACTTCTTGCAGGAAGCGTTTGCCGTTGTCCGTGTCTTTACGATGTTGTTTCAGAAGGTCGGCCAGTTCGCTGTTCATATCTTTCAGTCGGGCATGCGGGCGGCAGGGATATTCGTCTTGTGGAACGATGCCATAGCGTCCGGCCAGTGATAGAAAGGTATGTCCCATTCCACGGATAGAAACCTTGCGGGCCTTGTCCTGCCAGGCGCGGAGGGCAGCTTCTTCGTAGGCTTTCCGTGTGATGAACCAGGGGGAAAGGGCAATTGTATCGCCGCGTTGCATCAGCAGATTTTCCAGACGGGCGGTCATAGAGTATCCCCAGCAGCTTTCTGCCTGTCCCTGATTGCGGGGCGGGGCGGGCAAGGGGCTAAGGCATTCGTTGTGGAACGTCAGTTCGGGCGCCGTCGGCTTGGAGGTCCATTGACAGCCGGTTGTCATCAGCATACTGAGAAGGACCGAGAGAAAGATATAATGGGTTTTCATGGCTCTGTATCGGATTTATTCTTTTCAGATTGAATATTTGGGTGCAAATATCGGCTTTTTAAAGGAGTATTAGGTAAGTTCTGGGTTATTATTTTTGTGAATTGTGTGGTTAGAAAAAAGAAAGAGACTATTCCCTTTGGCAGGAATAATCTCTTCCTTATATATAGTATGTTGTGATCCTTCTGGATTACTTGCGATAGTTTTCCAGCTCTTCAGCCTTGAACTTGCGGATGAAGTTGAAGTGTTTCTCAACTTCGGCTTCAGCGTAGTTGACGTACACTTGTGCTGACTGAGCGAAGAGTTCGGGAGCCTTTGTTGCATCCTGAATAATGAGTTGCGACATCACGCAGTCGGCAGCCATCTCGTAGAGACGGCGTGCGGTGAAGTCGAGCAATTCCTGATTCTGGGCTTCCTTCACGGCATTGGTGCAAGCTTCCAGTTTGTTGGTCATTTCCTTTACGCGGTCCATCAGCGGTTGCATGGCTTCGCTGCACGGGATTTGTTCGTACTCGCGCAGGATAGAAGCATAAGTACCGTTTGTTACGTAGCGGATGGCAGCAACCGTTTGCAGCTGGGTAGTACCTTCGTAGATGCTGGTGATACGTGCGTCGCGGTAGATGCGTTGGCAAGCATATTCCATCATGAAGCCCGAACCACCGTGAATCTGAATACAGTCGTAAGCGTTCTGGTTGGCATATTCAGAGTTCATACCTTTGGCCAGCGGTGTAAAGGCATCGGCCATCTTGGCGTAGCGCTTCTGCTCCTGACGTTCTTCGGGCGTCAGCTTGCGTTCGCGGGCGATGTCATCCAGGGCTTTGTAGATGTCAACATAACGCGAAGTTTGGTAAAGCAGCGAGCGACCAGCGTCGAGTTTGGCCTTCATGGTAGACAACATGTCGTATACGGCAGGGAACTCGATGATGGCTTTGCCAAACTGCTTGCGGTCCTTGGCGTAGGCCAGACCTTCGTTGTAGGCTGCCTGGCTGAGGCCGACAGACTGTGCGGCGATACCCAGACGGGCACCATTCATCAGCGCCATTACGTATTTAATCAGACCCAGCTTGCGGTCACCGCAAAGTTCGGCCTTGGCATTCTTATAAACCAATTCGCAAGTGGGTGAGCCATGGATACCGAGCTTATTCTCGATGCGGCGTACGTCTACACCGCCGTCGCGCTTGTCGTAGATGAACATGGAGAGTCCGCGGCCGTCGTGTGTACCTTCTTCGGAGCGGGCCAATACGAGGTGCAGGTCAGCGTCGCCGTTGGTGATGAATCGCTTCACACCATTCAGGCGCCAGCACTGGTTGGCTTCGTCGTAGGTCGCTTTCAGCATGACGCTCTGCAGGTCGGAGCCGGCATCGGGCTCGGTCAGGTCCATAGACATGGTTTCGCCGGCGCAGATGCGGGGGATGAAACGGCTGTGCTGGTCTTCGTTACCGAATTCGTACAGCGTTTCGATACAGTCCTGCAACGACCAGATGTTGCCGAAACCGGCATCGGCCTGAGCCACGATCTCCGCACACATGGTGTAGGGAGTGATGGGGAAGTTGAGACCACCGTAGCGGCGCGGCATGGTCATACCGTTCAGGCCAGCCTTCACCATAGCGTCGAGGTTCTGCTTTGTACCGCTGGCATATTCCACACGGCCGTTGGCACAATGAGGCCCTTCTGCGTCTACGCCTTCTGCGTTGGCGGCAATCACTTCGCCGGTAATCTCGCCGGTGATTTCCAATACTTTGTCGTATGAGTCCATAGCGTCGGCATAGTCCTGCGGCGCGTAGTCGTACTCATCCTTGTCTTTATATCCGCGTTCCTTGAGTTCGCAGATACGTTCCATCAACGGGTTGTTCAAGTGGTACTTGAGTTCCGGATGTTCAGTATAAAAATTGGGCATAACTTTTTACTTTTAGGAAGTTAGAGAAGTTAAAGAAGTTATCCATTCACTTCGTTCATGTAGAAGTTAAAGCCAAATGATTTGCTTATGAATCTTCTATCGTATCGGTAAACTTACTGCTTTGAACAGCCTTGCAATAGGCATTCAGTAAGCGACTGACATTCTCTATTCTTTCAGTTAATATTAAACTAATTTCTTCAGTAATGTATTTCAAGTCTTTAGAAAGAAGTATATAGTATCTGCACTCTTCTAAACTGCCTTGTGCAATATTCATTAATCGAAGTTTATCTGATTTGCCAGTCTTTTTATATCCTTCGGCAATGTTTGCGGCAATGGAAACCGCAGCACGTTGGAATTGTGACATTAATCCAAAGCGTTCATGGTTGGGGAAAGTATTGGTAAACTTGTACACTGATAGTACAAATTCATGCGCTTTTTGCCAAGCAATCAGATCCTTGAAACTTTGTGTCATAGCAAAACTATTGGCTTTAACTTCTATAACTTCATTAACTTCTATAACTTCTGAATAAAAACTACTTACTGTTCTTCTTATAATACTTAATCATTTTAGGAATTACCTCTTCCACCGTTCCATTGATGACATAGTCGGCGATGGAGTTGATGGGGGCATTCTCGTCGTTGTTGATGGAGATGATGATACCCGCATCCTGCATGCCGGCGATGTGCTGGATCTGGCCGGAGATACCGCAGGCGATGTACAGTTTGGGATGAACCGTAACACCGGTCTGGCCAATCTGACGGTCGTGGTCGGCAAAGCCGGCGTCGACGGCGGCACGGCTGGCACCTACTTCGGCGTGGAGTTCCTTGGCTAGTTCGAACAGCATGTCGAAGCCTTCCTTCGAACCCATGCCATATCCTCCGGCCACTACGATGGGAGCGCCCTTCAGGTTGTGTTTTGCCTTTTCTACGTGGCGATCGATGACTTTCACTACGTAATCTGTTTCGGGCACGTACTTGGCCACGTCGTGGCAGATCACTTCGCCCTGATAGTTCTCGTCGAGGATTTCTTTCTTCATCACGCCTTCGCGAACGGTAGCCATCTGCGGACGGTGTTCGGGGTTGACGATGGTGGCCACGATATTACCACCGAAAGCAGGACGGATCTGGTAGAGCAGGTTTTCGTAAGTCTTGCCAAGCTTCTTGTCCTCGTGGCTACCGATTTCCAGCTGTGTACAGTCGGCGGTCAGTCCACTGGTCAGGGCTGAAGATACACGCGGGCCGAGGTCACGGCCGATGACAGTAGCACCCATCAGGCAGATCTGAGGCTTCTCTTCCTTGAACAGGTTGACGAGGATGGAAGTGTGGGGCAGGGAAGTATAGGGGAAGAGGCCCGGAGCGTCGAACACGTGTACGCGGTCCACGCCGAAAGGCAACACTTGTTTTTCCACACCTTCGAGGCCGGTGCCGGCGCAGATGGCTTCCAGTTGGCAGCCCAGCTCGTTGGCCAGCTTGCGGCCTTTGGTCAAAAGTTCGAGACTGACGTCGGCAACATGGCAGCCGTCCATCTCACAATATACAAATACGTTGTTCATAGTTCAATTGCTAAAATTCATCATCTTCGTAAAAAGTTTCAATACAATTGGGAATTCGGAAGTTATTAAAATCTAAATTTTTATTTAAATATCCATCCCAAAAACAAAATATGGGGAAGTAATCATCAAATGTGAATAACAAAGTACCACCTCTTTTAATTTGTTCAATTTCGCTATCTTTATCAAAACAATTTCCTATTTGGAATATATAAAAGTCATAACTAATGCCTTTAGAGCATTTCATAACTTTATTAAAGAAGTATTGTGTATTGAATAATATGTCATCAATTCTTTTACGTTCTTGTTTATCTTTGAATTTATATGCGAGATAAATTTCATTAGTAGAATAACTTTTGGGTAATTTTGTGTATAGTCCAACAAAACTATCAGATATTAATGGCGCTGGTGTCCTAAGAATTTTGGGAGCCATTATAAAAGTTGTCTTATTGAATTTTAAATTATCCATAGTTACCCAATCGTATGATTTGCAATCAGTTCTACAATCAGGTTTTCTACATCTGCGTCGCTGCCGGTCAGGGTCTTGCTCTCTTTGGCCTGGAAGACGATGTTTTCGATCTTCTTCACCTTGGTGGGCGAGCCGCTGAGGCCGCATTGCTTGGTGTCGCCGTTGACGTCGGCCACGCTCCACTCTGTGATGTTCAGGTAGGGGCGTTGTTCGTACAGGTAGGCGTAGGGCAATTCGGGCAGGGCGTTGGGGTTGCAATGAGTGGCTGTCAGGGCTGCTTTCTCCTGTCCACCCATGGCACGTTTGTACTTTTGTACCAGTTTGGCGTTGCGCGGACGGCAGGGAGCGGCGCTACCGTTTACGGTGAGCACGATGGGCAGCGGACCTTCTACGGTCTCCACGCCGCCGTCGATGTGGCGTTTCACGCGGATGCGTCCGTCTTTCACTTCCTCAATTTCTTCTACATACGTTATTTGTGGCAAGCCCAGCTTTTCGGCTACTTGCGGGCCTACCTGTGCTGTATCGCCGTCGATGGCCTGACGACCGCCGACGATGATGTCATACTCGCCGATTTTGCGGATGGCTGTGGCCAGGGCATACGATGTGGCCAGTGTGTCGGCACCGGCAAAGGCGCGGTCGGTCAGCAGATAACCGCCGTCGGCACCGCGGTAAAGTCCTTCACGAATGATTTCGGCTGCACGTCCCGGTCCCATGGTGAGCATGGTGACGGTCGATCCCGGGTGTGCGTCTTTCAGGCGGAGCGCCTGCTCCAGCGCATTGAGGTCTTCCGGATTGAAGATGGCCGGAAGGGCCGCACGGTTGATGGTACCGTCGGCGTTCATGGCATCCTTGCCCACACAGCGTGTGTCGGGCACTTGTTTTGCCAATACTACGATTTTCAAACTCATGATATTAAATAAATAATTAGTATAAGTATTTATCTTTTGTCGGAGCCAATGCCGGCAGGAGGGTTTGGGGCCTGTCCTGTCAGGATATGCAATTGGCTATCAGCTTGCAAATTTACTGAAAGTGTCGGGTTTGGCAAGAAATAGGAGCAGAAAATGCACAAAGCAGATGGAACTGAGCAATTTCTTTGGTTTCTTGTAGTACTCTGCTTGGTATATTTCCGGCGTTTGGCTTACGTCTTGGCTGCCGGGATGTATATCCCGGCGCGCGGGATGCACATTTCAGCACGCGGGATGTATATCTCGCGGCGCGAGATGAAACGAAGGTAAGGGGAAGGACATAGAAAGGCCACGCGTAAGTGCTACGTATGGTGGTAGTATGGGCAAGGCGGTACTGGCTTTGGATATGCAAAATGCCCGCCTTCCTCGTCAATAGGGGAAGTGCGGGCATTGCTTTAAAGGAATCTATTACTGGTTTAAAACAGTAGGACGGATGGTCAGAAGATGATACCGAGGCGGAATCCTGCGTTGTTCTGACCTTCGATGTCGCCGGTTAGTGTGGCCGTACGGTTGGTGGCATAGCTGTAGTAGCCGGCCAGGTGGAATCCCCAGTTCTTCTGCTTCGTGGGATAGATTTTCAGGCCGACTTCGGGCGAGGCATAGAAGCCCCATGCCTTGTCGTAGAGGCCGCGTGTGCCGAAGTAGGTAGTGTTGCGGGCAAACATGGCTCCCAGCTTGGCGCCTACATAGGGGCAGACTTGCGAGTGTGTGCAGAGTGCGTAGTTGATGGCGGCTCCGAAAGGCAACTGGAAGGCCGACCGTTGCTGGTCGGTCGTAAGGCTTTCGGTTGGCGAAAGTTGCAGTGTCTGTCGGCCGACGTATTGGTGATTGGTGTGAAACGATACGAAGGCACCCGCCGAAAGTCGGGGTGTGATGTCGTACAAGCCTTCGAAGTTCATTCCCCAGCCGCTTATCTTATCGGCAAAGTCGGTGTTCAGCGGGGCGTTCATCTGCCAGTCTACAATGAGGTGCGCCCTACGTTCGGGGTTGCATTGTGCGTTGGCTTGCTGGTTGATGCCCAGGATAAGGCAGGAAGCCAGCGTCAGGGTTTTCATCAGAGTTGTGATATATGTTTTCATTGTTTACCTCCGTTTCTTATTTGTTGGATTGGATATAGGGTGACTGTTCGAAAGCCTGTCCGATGGCATCGGTCATCAGCTGGATGTTGTACCAGGAGTTGTACTGGTAGCCCGAAGCGTTGGCGTACCAGATGACGGGCAGTTTGGCATTCTCGGTGCCATTGTCCGACAAGTCTATCATTTCCATCACCAGTGTGTTGGTGTCGTAGCTGTAGCTCACGGTGTAGGGGTAGTACCAGCCTCCCCACCAGGGACCCCAGTAGCCGTAGTCCCACCATCCGTTCCAGTAACCGCCGCTTACGACGTGGGTGGTCTGTTCGATGTACGACAGCTGTACGCCCAAGTCGGCCTCGTCTTTCTGTTCGGGATCGGTGATGCGTTGATATCCACGGCTGTTCATGGCGTTTTCGACGGCTTTAATCAGCTTTTGGGCGTTCTCGTCTTTCCAGTAGGTGGCACGGTAGGTCCCGGCTTCGAGAATACTGTCGGGCAGGAAGTAAGTTTGAAACTTGCCGAAGTCGGCTTCATTGTCATAGTCGGTATAGACCACCATATCACTGTCCAGTTGATTCATGTCCGGATCTTTTTCGCACGACATGATGGCAAATGCCATGCATGCCAATAACAAAATCTTTTTCATAATTTTCTGGTTTGGTTTATTAAAATGAAGGAAAGCGCTGTACGGTCAGGCTTTCCCGGATGTGTTTGTTTTGTCTCTTTCCGTATCAGAGGGAGCGGCCTTTGAATATGCTGCTTTTTTCCAGCGGGACGATGACGCCGCTCAGTGTCATGCGGTTGGAGTTGAAGTTGGGGGTGATGTTTACCGTAGCCTTGTTGTTGCCGTTGTAGAGGGTGATATCGACCCGTGCAGAGATGCCGGCACCGACCACGTTGAGGGTAAGCATCATGTTGCCCTTTTTGTCTGTCTTCAGGTCATAATCCGAGAAGCTGCCTTCTACGGTGACGCCTCCCAGTCCGTTAGGTCCGCTAACGGGAATGTTGAAGGCTACTTGTACGACGGCATGGTTGTCCTTGACGGATACGAAGTTGGTGTTGGAAGTCACATAGGCTGTTTGTCCGTATTTGAAGACTACTTTGTCTGCTTCCAGCGTAAAGGCCCGGTTGTTGAGGGCGCGTGCGGCTTCGGCAAATTGCAAACTGTCTATTTCGGCCTGTAGGGCTTTCTTTTCTTCACGGGTCAGTTCCCGGGTTTCTTCTTGTGCGGCTGCGCTTCCTGTCAGCATAAGCAGGAACAGCGTCAGCATGAATGTCAGTCTTTTCATTGTTCAATACATTGTTTAGTTTCGGCGAGGTGGCCATGGGGCGGTTTGTGGGTGCAGGCCCCATTCGGCTTCCCGCTTCTGATTATAGAAACAAATAACTCCCGTTTTTACTGCTTATGTTTTGATTAATAATGATTAAAGATGTGTTTATTTATCTTTCGTTTATACTTCCGGCTTCAGAAATAAAAAAAGGAGAGCTCGTTGACGGCTCTCCTTTTTGATTATGAGATTGGTTCAGGGGATTACTTGATTCCCAGTTTGGCTTTGATTTCGGCAGGTATAGCATCCTTGTGTACCAGGATGTTCATCGTCTTGTATGCCACGAAAGCTTTCGATGCATACCAGATGCCTTTGTACTTGCCGCTCAGTCCCCAGGAGTTCTTCACCATGAAGTACTCTTTTCCGTTCTGGTCCTTGGCAATGCCGTAGATCACCATGCCGTGGTCGTCGGTCGTTTCCCAGTTGTCGAAAGCAATCTGGCGCATTTCCTGAGTGACGTTGACCTCGGGCAGCGGTTTGCTGGTCAGTTCCTTGCGCTTGTCGGCAGCTGTCATGCCTGTCCAGCGTGCCATGTCCGAACCGGTCAGTTCGGCGCCGCGTGCAGCGTCGGGCATTACGGCAATACCGTCGCGGGTAAAGCCTTGTTCGCTGACGTCGCTACCCCAGGCAAAGGTGTATCCTGTGCGGATGGCGTTGTCCATAACGGCCATCAGTTCGTCAATCGGCAGGTTGTAGGACAGGCCGTTGCGCCAGTTGTCCTGGATTTCGATGGCAAACTGCGTGTAGAACGGATGGTGTGTATATGACGTCAACGATACATAGTCGTCCGGATTGATGCCTAAACTTTCGGCAAAGCTCTTCGGAGTGTATTGCTTGCCCTGATAAGTAAACGTTTCGGGGCATTTGCCTAAGTAAGTATCGTAAATGGCGCTGATGCCATTCTTCCAGACCGGAGTCAGCTTGCTGAACTTGCCTTTGCCGATGGCTTGTACGTAGGCGCCGGCTACGGCGTCGAGTTCGTTGTGTACGGGCAGCGAGTCGCCATACATGATGCCCGGCATGGCTTCCTGAGGTACAAGGCCGTAATTCTTCATGCAGTACATGATGTCGTAAAAGCTTCCGCCCGGCGAGAAGGAAGCATCGCCGTGATAGCGTACGTAGTTGACGGCACGGTCAACCATCGTATGGTGAACCACGAACATTTCAGACAGGTCGTACGTACCTTTGCCCAAACGCAACAGTTCGCTTTCGAGGAATCCGAGGCTGGAGAAGCTCCAGCATGTGCTCGAACGGTTCTGGTTCTTGATACTGGTGATGGGATTTTCTTTCACTGTGGTGAACACGAAACCCTCTTCTTTGGGTTCGGTCTTCTTCTTGGCCGACATGTCGAAGGCCACGAGAGCCAGTGCGGCAATGAGGATAGTTTTTTTCATCATGATTAATTTAGTTGGAATTTTCTGTTACCGGTGGCAAATATAGTGAGAATATCACTAACAAAAGCTATCTTTGACCGTTAATTCGATAGAAGATATGAAAACAACCATACAAATAGACCCTCATACCGGTCTGGTACTTGAAGGTGGAGGCATGCGAGGGGTGTTTACCTGCGGTGTGCTCGACAGCTTTATGGATCGGGGCATCCGTTTCCCGTATGTCATCGGAGTCAGTGCAGGAGCCTGTAACGGGCTTTCCTATATGTCGGGACAACGTGGAAGGGCCAGATTCAGCAACATCGAAATGCTGGAGAAATATCATTATATCGGCCTGAAGTATTTGTGGACCAAGCACAATATCATGGACTTTGACCTGTTGTTCCACGAATTTCCCGAACACATCGTTCCTTATGATTATCAGGCATATTTCGACAATCCGGCCCGCTACGTCATGGTGACAACCAATTGCCTGACGGGTGAGGCCTGCTATTTGGAGGAGAAGCACAGTAAGGAGAGGGTAGTGGACATTGCCCGGGCTTCGAGCAGTTTGCCTTTTGTCTGTCCTATTACGTGGGTGGACGGCATTCCGATGCTTGATGGCGGCATCGTGGACAGCATCCCGCTGGCACATGCACTGGCCGACGGGTGTACGAAGGCTGTGGTGGTGCTTACCCGTAACTATGGGTATCGCAAGAAGATCCAGGGTACGCGTGTCCCTTCTTTTATATATAGGAAATATCCGTTGTTGCGTCAGGCCATCAATCGCCGCAGTGTGGTTTACAACGAGCAGTTGGCATTGGCCGAACAGTTGGAAACGGAGGGTAAGGCAGTCGTTATCCGTCCGCAACAGCCAGTGCAGGTGGACCGCATTGAGCGTGACGTGAACAAACTCAAGGAGTTGTACGACGAGGGTTATCGCTGTGGAATGGAGTTGGATGTCCTTTATTCATAGCGCGTTATTGCCCAATTAGAATAGGACTGAATTCCCCGGTACAGATCCTATCATTTTTAAAGTGATGTGGGACAGAGGCTGCGGCAGGGAGAAAATAGTGCACCAGTTAGTGCACAGATAATGGATATTTTGCTGGTGTGACTTCTATTATATAGCAATCCCCTGCAAGGTCGTTGTGCCTTACAGGGGATTGTCTATATTATCAGAAAGAAGTGGGACACGTCTGGTCCCCTTCTTCCTTTTTCTGAGCATTTGGCTTATTCGGCTACTTCAGCTCCCCAGTTTTCGCGGGCCAGACGCTTGTAGCTGTTGTAACGCCACTTAGCGTTGTCCTCGGCTGCCTGGAAGAGTTGGTCAGCTTCTGCAGGATATTGCTTCATTACCGATGCGTAACGAACCTCACCCTTCAGGAAGTCTTTGAAGCCTTCCCATTCGGGCTCTTTGCTATCCAGCGTGAACGGGTTCTTGCCTTCAGCTTCCAAAGCCGGGTTGTAACGCCACAAGTGCCAGTAACCGCACTTAACAGCTTTTTCTTCCTCAGCCTGGCTCTTACCCATACCGGCTTTCAGACCGTGGTTGATACACGGAGCGTAAGCGATGATGAGTGACGGACCGGGATATGCTTCAGCTTCGCGCAGAGCCTTCAGAGTCTGAGCCTGATCGGCACCCATAGCGATCTGTGCTACGTAAACGTAACCGTAAGTAGTAGCCATCAGACCGAGGTCTTTCTTACGTACGCGCTTACCGGCTGCAGCAAACTTGGCAATAGCACCTACCGGAGTAGCCTTAGAAGACTGACCACCCGTGTTAGAGTAAACCTCTGTATCGAGTACGAGGATGTTAACGTCCTTACCGCTGGCGATAACGTGGTCGAGACCACCGTAACCGATATCGTAAGAAGCACCGTCGCCACCGATAATCCACTGGCTGCGTTTTACGATGTATTGTTTCAGGTTGTAGATACCTGCGCAAACCGGACATTTGTCTTTAGCAGCTTCCAACATCGGAACGATGCGTTCGTAGATGTCTTTCGTCTTGTCAGCATCCAAAGCGTTGTCCAACCATTCCTGGAAGATAGCTTTGTACTCAGCCGGAGTAGCTTCGTTTTCGATGCCTTCCTGCATCAGTTTGGCAATGCGGGCACGCATCTTTTCGTTGGCCAGTTCCATACCCAGACCGAATTCGCAGAAGTCTTCGAACAGAGAGTTAGCCCATGCCGGACCGTGACCCTTCTCGTTCTTGGTGTAAGGAGTAGAAGGAACAGAACCAGAGTAGATAGAAGAACATCCTGTAGCGTTGGCTACCATTTCGCGGTCGCCGAAGAGCTGAGAAATCAGTTTCACGTACGGAGTTTCGCCGCAACCCGAGCAAGCGCCTGAGAACTCGAACAACGGAGTAGCGAACTGAGAGTTCTTCACGTTGGCCTTGATGTCTACCAGGTGTTGTTTGGTCTTCACGTTTTCTACGCAGTAAGTCCAGTTGTCGGCTTCGGCCATCTGGCTTTCCAAGTGAACCATTGACAAGGCTTTGCCACCCTTCTTCGGATTGCCCGGACATACGTCAACACAGTTACCGCAACCCAGACAGTCGAGTACGTCAACCTGCATGCGGAATGTCATGTCGTCGAATACCTTACCAACAGCTTTCAGCTGAGTGAAGTTAGCACCCTTCTGCTCTTCAGCATCGAGGATGAACGGACGGATGGCAGCGTGAGGACAAACGTAAGCACACTTGTTACACTGGATACAGTTTTCGGCATTCCATGCAGGAACGAATGCGGCAACACCGCGTTTTTCGTACTTGGCAGTACCTTGTTCCCAAGTACCGTCTTCGATACCCTTGAATGCAGATACCGGCAGCAAGTCGCCGTCCTGAGCATTGATAGGACGAACTACTTCGTTGATGAAAGCAGGATCGTTGTTGGCAGCCTTTTCGTCGTCGGCCAGGTTAGCCCATGCCGGATCGATGGTCAGCTGCTTGTATTCGCCACCACGGTCAACGGCAGCATAGTTCTTGTTCACAACGTCTTCACCCTTCTTGCCATAAGACTTCACGATGAACTTCTTCATCTGTTCTACAGCCAGGTCAACGGGGATAACGCCTGTGATGCGGAAGAATGCAGACTGCAGGATAGTGTTGGTACGGTTGCCCAAACCGATTTCCTGTGCAATCTGAGTTGCGTTGATGTAGTAAACGGTGATGTTGTTCTGTGCGAAATATTTCTTCACCTTGTTCGGCAGGTTCTTTGCCAGTTCTTCACCTTCCCAGATGGTGTTGAGCAGGAACGAACCGTTCTTGCGCAGACCGCGGGTTACGTCGTACATGTGCAGGTAAGCCTGTACGTGGCAAGCTACGAAGTTAGGTGTATTAACCAAGTAAGTAGAGCGGATAGGAGTGTCACCGAAACGCAGGTGAGAGCAAGTGAAACCGCCTGACTTCTTAGAGTCGTAAGAGAAGTATGCCTGACAGTGCTTGTCGGTATTGTCACCGATAATCTTCACTGAGTTCTTGTTGGCACCTACTGTACCGTCGGCACCCAGACCGTAGAACTTAGCTTCGAACATGCCTTCGCCACCTACTGCGATTTCAGCTTCCTGAGGCAGAGAAGTGAAGGTAACGTCGTCTACGATACCGATAGTGAAGTGGTTCTTCGGAGTCGGCAATGACAGGTTGTCGTAAACGGCAAAGATTTGTGCCGGAGTGGTATCTTTCGAACCCAGACCGTAACGTCCGCCAACGATAAGCGGAGCATTTTCCTGTCCGTAGAAGCAGTCTTTAACATCCATATAAAGCGGTTCGCCGTTGGCACCCGGTTCCTTTGTACGGTCGAGTACGGCAATGCGTTTAGCTGTCTTAGGCACTGCAGCCAGGAAGTGTTTGGCAGAGAACGGACGGTAGAGGTGAACAGCTACCAAACCTACTTTCTCGCCTTTGGCGCGCAGATAGTCGATTACTTCGCGGATAGCTTCGGTTACCGAACCCATAGCGATGATAACGCGTTCTGCCTCAGGATCACCGTAGTAGTCGAACAGACCGTAGTTACGGCCAGTGATTTCGCTGATCTTCTTCATGTAGTCTTCTACGATAGCGGGAACAGCATCATAGAAGCTGTTGCATGATTCACGGTGTTGGAAGAAGTGGTCGGGGTTTTCAGCCATACCACGTGCTACCGGAGTCATAGGATTCATAGCGCGGCTACGGAATTCAGCCAAAGCTTCCTGATCGATCAGCGGAGCGAGGTCTTCGTTGTCCAGCTTCTCGATCTTCTGGATTTCGTGTGATGTACGGAAACCGTCGAAGAAGTTGATGAACGGAACGCGTGCCTTCAGTGTAGACAGGTGAGCAACACCGGCGAGGTCCATCACTTCCTGTACAGAACCTTCAGCCAGCATGGCGAATCCTGTCTGGCGGCAAGACATTACATCCTGATGGTCGCCGAAGATACACAGAGCGTGGCTGGCCAGTGTACGTGCAGATACGTGGAATACGCAGGGCAAGTTTTCACCGGCAATCTTGTACATATTGGGGATCATCAGCAACAGACCCTGAGAAGCAGTGTAGGTGGTAGTCAGCGCACCTGCCTGCAGTGAGCCGTGTACGGCACCGGCAGCACCGGCTTCCGACTGCATTTCCTGTACCAATACTGTTTCGCCGAAGATGTTTTTACGACCTGCGGCAGCCCATTCGTCTACGTGTTCAGCCATCGTAGATGACGGGGTGATGGGGTAGATGGCTGCTACCTCGGAGAACATGTACGAGATGTGTGCAGCGGCTTCGTTACCATCACAAGTGATGAATTTTTTCTGTTTAGTCATAACTAAATGAATTTTATAAAGTAAAAAATCGTTTTTTCTTCTGTTTGGAAGTATTTGTTTTTCTGGCCTATATACTTCTTAGTATAAGAATCCGAATAGCCAAAGCGGTATCTGGTTATTCCGTCCTATCTCTGCTTTGTGCAGGGCGTAGGTGATACCGGGGTTGTTCTTAATCTTCATACCTTCCGGGCATATCTTGAACGGCATGACCTCGTCTACCATAAACGAGACGTTCTTATCGCCTTTGTTCACCTTGTGGTCTTTCCACATGGTGTTTACAAAGAAGGTGTCGAGAACGTCCTGTTCTTCTACTTTCACCGGATAGATGGAGTACATCAGGTTGGGGTTGTGCATCATTATCTTCGATGGCTTTTTGGGGAATTCTTCTCCTTTCGGATAGACCATGTTGATAAGGCGCGCATCTGCCAGATATTTGATGTAATTCATCACCGTGGCACGCGATGTCTGTATGTCGTTTGCCAGTTGGCTGACGTTCGGAGCTTTCGGCCCGTCTACAGCCAGCAAATATAATAATTTTTTTATTTTAGAAAGATATTTCAGCTCGATTTGTTTGATAAGCAGGATGTCTACTTCCACCATCATGTTCATGGTCTTCAACAGATTCTCCGAGAAGTTGCGTTTTTCAAGGAAGAAAGGGTAGAATCCGTGGTGGATATAGTCCTGAAAATAATCCAGCGGGCGTACTTTCGATAAGATGCCTTTGGCTATCTGCTCGTGGCTGCTCAGGATTTCCTCCAGCGTATAAGCATGGAATTTCATTCCTGTCTGCAGGTTCAGGAATTCGCGGAAGGAGAATCCGC
Organism: Bacteroides sp. ET489; assembly: GCF_030518095.1. Classification (NCBI taxonomy): domain Bacteria; kingdom Pseudomonadati; phylum Bacteroidota; class Bacteroidia; order Bacteroidales; family Bacteroidaceae; genus Bacteroides; species Bacteroides sp. ET489. The sequence continues at coordinate 1,556 of NZ_JAULLJ010000023.1, read as the reverse complement.
GCAGGTTGTAGCTTTTTACCACATCGCGCAGTTCAAGGTTCTCTTCTTTCAGTCGCATGACTGACGAACCGGTAAATACTATTTTCAGGTTGGGGAAGCGGTCGTAGCACATTCGCAGTTCCTGACTCCAGTCGGGGTGTTTGAACACCTGGTCAATCAACAGCACTTTTCCCCCACGACGTTGAAACTCGTAGGCAAAATCGACCAAGCTATGTCCCGAGAAGTAGAAGTTGTTCATGTTGATGAACAGGCAGGAACGGTCGGTGCCGAATTTTTCTTTGGCATATTGCAGCAGGAAAGTTGTTTTGCCTACGCCACGTGTGCCTTTGATACCGATGAGACGGTCGTTCCAGTCGATCTCGTCCATCAGGTCGCGGCGGACAGGGGCGTTGGTATGTTCTACCAGATAAGCGTGCGTACGATAAAATGCTTCCATGCTTTATATTCCATATTTATCAGGCGACAAAGATATAGCTTTTTTATAGATTTGCAAAGTGGAGATAGCAAAATATTGGAAATTAATTCTTATCTTTCCTCCCGGAAACAGCAGAAACAGGTGTATATGGAACTCTATCTTTTCAATCCCGATGCCGACATGGCGCTTGCAGACAACGGCGGACATTACATTGCTCCGGCTTCCGTACGTCGTATGACTGCGGATTTGGCTTGGCTACCTTTGTGGTATGCCGCACCGGGAAGCGGTGTGCTGATGTCGGAAGAGGCAGAATATGATTTTGCCGGGCAGATGCGACAATATTTCCCGTTGGATGTGATGCTGGTAGTATGGAATCAGTTGCCGGAAGTTTCACCTGCAAGCTTATATCCCTGGGGATGGAATGTTTCTTTGCGCCGTTCTTTACTGAAAGCTGGAGTGTGCGAAGACGCATTGCCGACGGTGGAAAGTCTGAACCGGTTGCGGGCTTTAGCGGGACGCGATGTAGCATTGCGTATTCTGCAAGCCTTGGCAGGATTGCCTTTTTGTTGTGGTAGTGGTGTGGTTCTGTTGGATGTACAGGCGTGTAGCGATTACGCCCGCAGGCTGGGTAGTTGTGTGTTCAAGACTCCTTGGTCGGGCAGTGGAAAGGGATTGCTGTGGTGTCGCAGTGGTTTTACGGAGGTGATGTCCAGCCGGTGTGCACGCATTATTCGTGAGCAGGGATTTCTGACAGGGTTTCCTATATATAATAAGGTATTGGACTTTGCGTTGGAATATCAGTCCGACGGGCAGGGAAATGTGGCCTTTATCGGTTATTCACTGTTCGATACAGATGAACGAGGTGCTTATTCGGGGAATAGGCTGTTGTCCAATGAGGCAATCGAACAACAGATTCTGCATTTTCTTCCTTTGGCGGCCTGGCAGCAGATATGTATCTGTCTACAGCAAGAACTTACCAGTTGTTATGGTTGGGCATACAAAGGCTTCTTGGGAGTAGATATGATGATTTGCAGGGTGGGGGATGAGGAGAATGGTGAATATCGTGTTTTTCCTTGTGTGGAGGTAAACCTGCGTATGAACATGGGAGTGGTGGCCCGTCTCTTCTTCGATCGTTTTATGT
>NZ_JAULLJ010000022.1:0-65736 GCF_030518095.1 Bacteroides sp. ET489 | reverse complement strand
AACTTTCTTTTTTTTGATTTTATATCGAACTCACGTTAGATATGTTCATTAAAAAAAGCAATACCTATTTGATAGAAAATAGATTAAATGAGTTCTTAATACCAATATTATTCTTTACGTACAAAATTCTTTTTCTTTCTTATTACAAATCCTGTATATATACACCACATTGCAGCCAGTCCCGCAAAGAAGATATAAACCAGAGTTCCTTTACCAAGCAAGGTATAAATCCGCCCTGTATGTATTTCCAGAGCAAGATTCCATAAAGACATAGGAAGTGCGGAAAATTCTTCCGGCATAGGCACTGAATCTGTGCCTTTCTCATACTCTACTATAAAAAGAACAGAACTAATACCGGAAATACAGCCTGATACAGCCCGTTTCCCGAAAGGCGGTCCTGACACTTCATGCACCTCATCACCGGTAAAGAAATCAAGCACCTTTCCATCGGTTCTGTCCCATACAAACATGCCACTGAATGAACCTGCCAGCCATCTTCCCTCACCGTCTTTCTGCCATACATTCAGTCCCATGACACTTACCGGAGGAGTCTTTTCTTCCTTTACAGGAACGGCATCCAGCGAAGACAGCGAATAGAAGCCTTCGGAGGTCGAAAGAAGCCAGTCACCACATTCCCTGTCATAACGCGTCATCCGCAACCTGTCATTCCAGGCATTGTCTTCATCCAGCATGGACCCGGGCACCGGGGGTACTTTCCCATAGACTAATGCGATAAGTACAGGAGGACGCAGACACCATCCGGTAAAGGCAACCCACATAAGCAGAAGGAAAGTATAACGTCCCACCGTATCATGCCAGTTTAAGGATTCTTTCAGCAAAGATGTACAGGCAGACACATTTCTTCCTTTCTCTCTTAAGCGACGGATAACCCCGGGAAGCTGCCAATACAGCACTCCTGAAATACAAAGTACGATAATGACCACAGCCACACCGTCCATCAGGAGTTTCCCGAATGTACCGAACAGTTCGCCGCTATGCAAAAGCCATACAGTGCGGAAAAGAGAAACCTTGCCGTCATAATCTGCAGGAGCTTTTATTTCAACCTTCCTGAAACCATGATAGGGAAATGTGGATATATAAAGATAAGAACGGCCTGTCACCACCAGCGTATCTCCAGCCAGTGTCAGGTCGGACAACCGCTCCTCCTGCCGGTCCGGCAAACAGATTTCCTCCCACTTTTTCCCGTCTCTTTTGTAAAGTGCGAACGGACTGACAGCAAACAAGGTTTTATCCGCAGTCTGCACAACGGCTCTGATGTTACGTCGGTCAGTACCGGAAGGTAAGCCGTCATTAAAATCCAGAACAGTATTCATGACCGAATCCGTCATCCAGATACCGTTACTTCCGTACAAGAAAATGGAGTCTGCATGAGCGTACCGTAATGAACCACGCAGCAGCCCGTTGTTCCATCTGTCGAAACGATAGCTTGAAGGAAGCCACTTCCTGCTCACGTCCACATCCGATACGGCCTCCCTGTGATTCAGCACAATACCGCTTACACAGAACATAAGCATGAAAAAGGTAAAAATCAGTCCGAACCATTTATGATGCTTTCTCCATGTACTCCGTCTCATACCCTGCGCATCATTTTACGATATGTCACATAAAGTCCCGCTACGGCAAACGAACCGCCTATCAGAATTATTTGGAGTATATGTTCTCCGGGAGCATTCCATAAAGCAGGAAGAAGGCTGATACGGTCGAACACTTCCACGGCTATCCAGAAGATGATGACCGTAGCGAAACCATAACGCAGACTCATGCCCCATGAAGAATAACGCAACAGACGGGCAAACATGAACAGCGAACCTATAAGCCCCAGCATCCCCACAAGCAATGTCACCGGATGACGGTCGCCCAGGAAACGCTCGTCATAACAGAACATAAGTGTGAGGTAACACGTCCACAACATCGTAATCACTTCCATAAATGCCACAATGCTGGTATGCCGTGTCATTGGCCGTGCCGCAATTTCCTTCTTATGTTTACCGAAGAACAGACGTTGCCACCAGTTCAGGAAGTTACATCCATTGGCCGTACAAAACAGGTACAGCATCATCACCATCATCCAGAATCCGAATGTAGCAGGCAGTATCAGATACTCCGGACGGCTGACAATCTCGCCCGTCACCGGGTCGAGCTGTGCCTGCGTGCCGAACCGTTCGGCATAATACATGAACAGGAAATCAATCGCTCCCATCCAATAGAACATCCCTCCGAACAGTCCCAACAGGCTCTGCCGCGCATCTCCCTTGATAAAGACACCCGCAATGACCAGTCCCAGTCCGAAGGCTCCCATTCCCATTCCCGCATAAAACTGTTCTACTCCCGTAGTACCGTCTTTCAGCATACGGGCAAGAATATGCGTAAGGGGCATCGCTGCCAGTGTCACCGCAATGGACACGATCGCTTTGCCCCAATTCGTTTGTTTTCTATTTAATCCTGTTGTCATGTTAACAGACTTTTTATCCGACAGCAGCCGATTTCCTTGCGCCCTTATACCAGAGATAGAACACTAAAGCCACAAACACTACCAGTATTATCACCATCTCCATTACATGGTTCAAAGGATCTGTCCATATCTCGCTGAACAGGTCCATACGTCCCAACACCTCGATAGGTGTCCAGAAAACCACCACCGTAGCAATGGCCATACGGATATTGGCTCCCCACGAAGCAATGCGCAGCTGTTTGGCAAAGATAAAGAACGAACCTATCAGACAGCCCAAGCCTACCAAAAGTGTAACAGGATGATTTTCGCCTAAGAATACGTCATCATAACAGAACATCAGCAGTAAGTAGGAAGCCCACAGAATCATCATCAGCTCCATGAAGGTAACGATGCTCGTGTGGCGTGTCATCGGACGAGCGGCTATCTCGTTCTTCTTTCCCTTGAACAGCAGACGCTGCCACCAGTTGATGAAGTTGCATCCGTTGCGTGTGCTGAACAGATACATAATCATCACCATCATCCAGAATCCGAAAGAAGCCGGAAGTATAAGATATTCAGGACGGGTCACTATCTCTCCCGTCACAGGGTCGAGTTCCGGCTGTGTGCCGAAACGGTTGGCAAAATACATAAACAGGAATTCCACCCATCCCGTCCAGAACAGCAGACCGCCGAACAGTCCCCACAGAGTCTGGCGCGTATCTCCCTTGGCAAACACGCCTGCAATAACCATCAGCATACCCACGAATCCCATGGCAAAAGCCGAATAATGCAGTGTGGTCTCATTCAGGAAATGCTCCATCAGAATCATCACGGCATGCCCAAGAGGCATGGTGAACAATACCATTATAAATGATGCGGTGGCTTTCCACCAGTATTTTTTGATTTTTTCTTTCTTCATAATCTTTTCTTATTTTAGTTCGTCGCAGTAATAACTGATTCTTCCTCCTTCATCACCTATCTCCACATTGGCATCATACCAGCTGATAATCTGTATTTTGAAGTAACGCTGTCCGTCTGCCGTACGCACTACGTATGTGTGGAAAGACGGAGTATATACAGGAGGAGGTCCGGCAAACGTCATCGCCTCGGCCAGCAACGGATTGGCATTGGTCTTTGTCCTTTGTGGTCCGTTGTTCGGGTCGAACCAGGGATTAGAATCAAAATCCAGCCCGTTCTCCACCAGGTAATGGTTCCAGTCGTTCTGCGACATGGTCACACTGACCTCACCATTATCGACCACCCATTCCAAATCCGACGGTAACTGTGAAACGCTTGTCCACTTATTGTATTCGCCATATCCCAAGTCGGCTGCACCTCCACGGCCTATGCCACTGGTACCGCTGTTTGTTCTCAACACGTAGCCACAAAAAGCCAAGTCCCAATCCGTGCGGCCGTACTGTTCGCCTTCCTTGATGTCCTTGTTCACCCCATAGGCATTGAACATTTCGCCGGTACGCAGGTTAAAATAAATCCAGTCATTCGTCACACCGGTGGAATAACCCGACTTGCGAGGCAGTGTCTTTCCGTTGAAAGGCTGTATGTCGTCATAGTCCACACAAGCGGTCATCGTCAGACACCCCAACAGAAAAACCATTATTTTCAATTTCAAACCTTTCATTTCCTTTTCTTTAAAGAGTTAATCACATCATCAAGCATAAATTCCATCTGTACCCATCCGCGGGTTCCGGCTGTAGCCGGAACATTGAACATCGTAATCCCAGAACCCAGTGTTTTCGGCACATAGTTGAACAGATTGTCCACACCAAGAGTCAGCTTCACCTTGTTCCAGAAAGTCTGCGATACGGAGAGGTTGCACAGTACATATTGCGGAAGGTCGCAACGGAAATAGGCATCATAGCTCTTGTTGTCCTCTTCCACGAATACGCGATCCTGCACATCGAACTTCTTGCTTCCCATATACGATGCACTGAACACAGCATTCAGACGATAATTCTTCCGTGCATATTTATAATCCAGACTTGCAGTAGCAGCGTGTGGAGATGTGGTATTTACCTGTATGCCCTCGTTCTTGCTCACATTGACATAACTGTAAGTTCCGTTAAGGGTCATACAATCCAATACCCTCCAGCGTAACAAAGCTTCAATACCCAACAGACGCTGCTTGCTCAGATTGGTATATTCAAAATTGTACTGCATGTCATAAATACGCCACACTCCCTCAATCTTGTCGCGGAAATAGTTGCCGTATGCCGTACCGGACACGAACAGGCGGTCGTTCGAATATTCTGCACCGAGCGAAAAGTAATTGTTCTTCTCCGGCTGCATGTTCTCATTACCGCGAATCATGAACATTCCCAAATGGTCCCAGTTAAAGAAAAGTTCCTTGATACTGGGAGAACGGTAACCCATTGAATAGTTGGCGCGGATAGCCCACTGCTCATTGGGTGAATATTTTGCAGCCACTTTAGGCATAGCCATGAAACCGAACGCACGCGAGAAGTTAGTGCGCAGTCCGGCAGACACCATCCATTGGGGATTGATGGTCCATTCGTCCTGCAAGAAATATTCCGTCTCTTTCAGGGCGCGGGTTTTCAGGTCATGGTTGGCATTGCCCGAAAAACGGTCGCTGGTCAATTCGTCAGAAGTGTGTTCGATGCCGAATATCAGACTGTGGCCGTCGAAGTAGTCGCTCGTCACGGTCAGACGGGGTTGCCAGATGCTGCTCTCATAGTCCTTATTACGGGTATCGATGCGCTCATGGCGCTTGTATCGGTTATAGAAATCCCCGTGCAGGCTTCCGGTCACGCTGAACCAGTCTTTCATATGGTAAGTCACCTTGGCCCCGGCGTTCCATTCGTTCGCCTGACTGAACGTCATGTCCTGTATCAGGTCGTACGTGTTCATGAAGAAGCCTCCTCCATATACCAAAACTGACAAATCTTTTATCGGATCGTAATAGACTTTCTGTGACATCGTGATGTGCTCCTTGCCTTCGATACCCATTGGCGGGCGGGCTGCGGTGCTGACCACCGTGATGTCATGGGGAAGGAAAGGGTTGGCCTCCTGCGTATAGACTTTCTTGTCGTTCTCCGCCTGATACATATAGAATGCGTCGGTGGAGCTGTACCACACATCGGTCTGCGAGGTCACTTTGCCCGTATTGAAGCCGGCTGACACCCAGCCTTGCAGGTTGGGGCGGTCGGCATTCTGCTCGAACATATACAGGAAGTCGCTTGGCTGCGGATTCTTGTAGTTGCGCTCGTTCATCTGTCCATAACGCACTCCGGCGTCTATCGACAACGGTTTGGAGGTCTTTTTGGTTATCAGGTTGATGACAGCTCCAGCCGCACGGCTTCCGTAGAGGGTGGAGCTTGCACCTTTCACTATCTCGATGCGGTCTATGGCATGAAGGTTGAAACGTTCATAGTCCAGGTTGCCCGCCATGTCGCCCGTCATACGTTCGCCGTCCATCAGGAACAACACGTGCCGGGCATCCAGTCCCTGCATGGAGATTTCGTTTCCGAAGCCCACTTTCTGTATATTCAGTCCCGGAGTTTCCTGCTGGAGAGCCTGCTGCAGATTGGCGTATCCGGCATCCACTAATTGTTTACCCCCCAATACCTGCGTGGTTATGGGGGACAGTTTGATGGGGCGTGCCGCACGCGAACCCGTCACGACTACTTCGTTCAGCCCCAGTGCATCATCTTTCATATATACGGTCTTCACCGTTTCGGTTTTATCTATTTTCCCTGTTTCCGGTACAAAGCTGACGTATGTCACCTTATAGTACCAACTACCTTTCCCTGCAAGCTTCAGCACTGTCTGTCCGTCCACGTCCGTGATGGTGTGCATGGCGTTCCTCAGTTCCGGATTGTCGGCATAGGCCACATTAGCGGCTATGACCGGCTGTTCCGTCCCTTTCTCCAGCACCGTCAGCCTGACGCTCCGCTGGGCTGCCGCATCCGTACAGACGCATAGCGCCAACAGCAGGATGAAGGTTGTAATCTGTTTCATCTATCGTTTTGTTTTTACAATTCCAACTGTTTATATTCAATTCTTACCCTGTTCTTTCTTTGCTTCTTCCAGGTCTTTCTCATACTGCGAAAATTCTTCTTCAAAGCGGTCAATGCGGGTCTTGTCAATAGTTTGCAGGAAAGTTTCGGTACGTACGTTCATCATGTTGTAGTCCACGATGAACTCCATCTGGTTAGTGTTCACATTCAGGAAACCGTCCACACGGGCGCCACTACCTTGTTGGTTGTCCGCAGCGTCATCGCCACTGGTGGTGACATTCCCGTCCGTGCCTACGAACTTCACCCAGCCGTCGTCGGGATATTCGTCCTGTTCCCAACTGTTAAGGTTCATAAACTGCGTTGCGCATCGAAAGGTGATGGCAAATGGCATGGCACCTACGGTGAAGTCGCTCAGGTCAAGCACCATCATCCCGTCTTCCCGCCATGAGAAGTTGAATTTGGTTGGGCAACCGCTCTCCAATAGAGTCTTGTCCACGCCGTTCATAGTGGCTTTGGTAGAGAGTACGATGTCGCCGTTGAGGATTTCCTTTGCCTTATCAATATATTCCTGTGCAGGTGGCTCATTGGTAAGTGAATCGTCACTTTCACACGAACTTAATCCGATTACTGTTGCCATAAGAAGGCTGAATAAAAAGTATAACTTTTTCATTTTGCTTATATAATTTACTTGTTTTGTAATCCATAATTGTTTCCTGTTCATTACCCTTGCCTGCGTGTATTCCGCAAAGGGTATGTAAAGTCATGGCTTTTCCATGATTAAAGGCAGGCTTTTTCCGATGGCAAAGTCTGTCTTTGCTGTGTACCGCATGTAGGCCTCAGAAGCGGTTCAGGCGGTTTGGATAATTTTGTTTCCTCGCCGTCGGTTGCATACCGGGAGTGTTTTTAGCGACATAGCAGCCTTGCCGACAGGATAATGGTGTCTTCCCCATTGGGTGAGGTGAATATATTGTGATAATTTTTTCTTAGTAACACACAAAAAAGAGCTAAGAGAAAGCCGTTTGACAACTTTCTCCTTACTCTTTCTGAATTTAATTTCGTAGCTTGACAAAATAATGACGAATTATTTTGTTCCAACAAAGTGTACGGATGCAGGGAAATCTGCACCTAAGAACTTACCGGATACTGCCAGAGTAAACTCGATAGTGTTGCCTGTAACTTTGGCATCAGTCAAAGAATCCAGGTACAATTTTATCGGCAGCATGTTTAAGATTTTCAAAGTCCCGGCTTGATCGCCTTCATTTGCTGTAATTTCACCGGTTTCTTCATCTACTTCTACTTCCAACTCGATAGTGATATTTCCCGGCATACTTCCGATTTGCGGAAAATCGCAAGTTAAAAGACCTCCTTCAAGAGTATAAGAGGCTGTACGCGGTTCATAATCTTCTCCTCTCATTTTGATTTGATCCATTGTACCGTTATAAGTACCTTCGTAATCGCTGATTGCCAATACGGTACTTACACCATCCACATCCATCACTGTGGCAGCGTCAGCAGACTGCGCCATTCCGAAACTTGCTGCAACAAGGGTAGCTCCTAAGAAAAATTTTCGCATCGTTTTTATAATTAAAGTCTAACAAAAAAAATAATTACACTTTATTATTGATTTTTCAATAAAGTCCTCCAACGGCATCCTTCATCATACATCAAAGAAGAACTGTAACCTAACCTTCTAACTTTATCGGATGAATCGATATCGGTATAGTTTGCTTTTAAGAATGCTTGAGTCGATTCTCTATAGAAAGTGCTTTCTGAACAGGCAAAAGTAGTACCGGCACGTCCATCTTCATTATAGAAAATGGTCAGTTCCGGATAGACCAGATTAAAGTCATTATTCAAATCACCAATAGCTATGTTAGATAGCATTTTGACATTCGACATGTCGAATGTTTCCAATGCGTCCAGGCTTTCGATGTCAATGGTGTTAACTTTCAATTCATCCTTTTCGGGCAATTTGATTTCTTTCAGTGCAGGACATCCAAGAACCATCAGATTACTGCCATACGTTTCATTACTTTCCGTCTCTTTATCTCGTTGTCCCCAAATAGTAGAATAGCTCAAATCTAATTTCTGCAAACCCGGGATATTCTGAATCCATACATTTACTAAATTAGTAGCATTGGATAAATCGATAGCTTCCACTTCTACATTTTGCAGGATGATTTGAGTAATGGATTTCCCTACTTTTACGTTAGGCATAGAAGCTACATTTTCTACTTCAGCGGCGTAAAGACCGAATTTAGAGCCTTCCCAAGAGAGACTTCCTATCAAATATTGAATACCTTCAAAGTTGGAAACATTATCAGTAGGAGAAACAAGTAACTCCTTTGTTTTTTGGTCGAGTCCCAAGCGTTTGTTAAGGTCTATTTGGTCGCCGTTAAACAAATCGGAGAAGTCAGTCTTCAAACGGACGAGCAGGTTTGCGTCGGGCACGTCGCGCAGGGTGGTATAGGTTTGCAGATTGCCATCGACATCAGTCATCTTCATATCAATGGTGCCGGCGGTGATGGCTTCCTTGTTTTGGCGGTAGAAACGCACGAGATCTTCGATATTCTCTTTAGCGGTTTCCGGAAGGTAAAGTTTGGTAATTTCGTGCAGGTTAGTCACAGTTTCATCGCCGTTTTCTTCCACTACGACACTCACAAGATTATCATAGTCGTAGATTTCATTACCCGTCAGGTCTATGCCGGTGATTTGTTCCGGTAATTTGGCAAAGTCGAACGCCGGGCCGTAACCATTGTCCGACAGATCCACATCAGTCAAGTTAGGGAACATGGAAAGTTCTGCCAGTGCGTCTGTGGAAATCTGTGTCCCAGAGAGATCAAGCGTAGTTGTATTATTAGCCAAATCGTCAAGCAACAATTTTCCGTTTGCGTCAAACTGGTAGCCTTTTTGTACCAGAATGTCCTTCAGTGCTGTGTTCTCAATAGGGTTAGTGCTGTACGTAAATCCTTCTTCTTCGCTACATGAAACAAATCCCAGAGTTGTAGCAAGTCCTAAGCATAAAATTAAAGTCTTTCTCATCTTTATTTATATAATTAAGTTTTTTAGAATCGGCGCAAAAGTAAAACCTTTACTTATAACATACAATACCTATTTTTTGGTATTTATTAACATCGTTAATCCTAATAAATGAGGATTGCAAACTTTAAAATCAGCCAATTTTAACGGTTTTTCAAAAACTTCAAACAACCTATCCAATAACAAACGTTAAAGATCGTTTTACTCATATACCTATATTAGGTATTGCCATCTTAGATAAAAAAATACTATTATGCTCATCAGGGCCAATACGATAATAGCAAAAAGCCCTATTTTTAGGTATTTCAAAAAAGAAAAAGACGGTATATTTTTGCACCGTAAACAATTAAAATATTTACTTCATGAAAAAGATTGGTATATTTTACGGTTCCTCCACCGGAACCTGCGAAAGCCTGGCTGAACAACTGGCCGGCGAACTGGGAGTGACAGGCGGCGACGTGCACAGCGCGGACAAGCTGACTGCCGAATTGGCAAATACCTACGACGTGCTGGTACTGGGAACCTCCACCTGGGGCGACGGAGAACTGCAGGACGACTGGTATGATGCCATCAAGGTGTTGAAAGGCATGGACCTGCATGGCAAGGAAGTGGCTCTGTTCGGCTGCGGCGATTCTGAGTCCTACTGCGACACCTTCTGCGACGGTATGGGTATCCTCTACGAAGATCTGAAGGACACGGGATGCACCTTCCTGGGCAACCGCGTCAGCACGGACGGCTATTCATTCGGCAGTTCCATCGCCGTGGTGGACGGATGCTTCGTGGGTCTCGCGCTGGACGATGTGAACGAAAGTGGCAAGACCGCCAGCCGCATCAGTGCCTGGGCTGCCGACCTGAAGAAGTGCTTCTGACCATTTTTCTCTCTTCATCTTTAGCTTTATGAACATGATATCATCCCCCAACATCCTCCCTGCAGACCTGAAAGTGTTTCTGAACCACGTGTACGAGTATAAGAAAGGTGTGCGCCGCATGGTGCTCTATACGGTCAACCGCAAGTATGAAGCCTTTGCTACAGCCCGTCTAAGGAACCAGCACATAGATTTTCTGGTACAACCTGCTTCAGACACGAGCATCAATCTGTTCTTCGGCCGTCCTGAGTGCATTCGGGCTATCCGTTTTCTGGCAGACAGACCGCTCAATCTGCTTTCGCCAGAAGAAGACTTCATTTTGGGAGCGATGCTGGGGTATGACATCTGTGCGCAGTGCGAACGTTACTGTAAACGAAAGAAAGCCTCCTGCTAATAAGGATGGTATAATCTCTCTCGTTCTGTTTCCTTATATACTGAATAATACGTTACAGCTCATTATATTGACTTCTACACCATATATGGAGGTTACGTGCATAAGAATAGAATGAGTATAAATCTTCCCCAACTCATCAATACAGACTTCAAGCCTGTAGCCTTCATACGTACAGGAAAATTACCCTGCGAAAGCACTTTCATTTTTCCGTTTACATACGTTTATCCTTTCAGAGGAAAATACTCTATCAATATTCTACTTTTTCCCTTTATACGAAATTCTTGTCTTTGACAAAGAAAAAGGAATAATCTAACGAATAAATACAATAAAAAACTGTTATCCCTTCCATCAAAGATAAATCCCAATCCTGATTTGCCAGCCGCATTTATTCCTTTTTTCAGGAGAATTTTCTTTATGGCTTACGCCATGAAAATTCACCTGAAAAAGAATGCGGCGGCAAACGGATTAGAATTAAAGGAAAGATTACAGGGATTAACTGCGACCGACGTGACGCATAGCCGTGAATCAAAGGCGGCTATCCTTATATTCTATATATGGCCTCATAAATACTGTGAAAATCCACTTTCCCCAATAACAAAACATAGCCTGCTTATCAAATCCCGAAATAAGACAGGGATTTCAGCTCCCTCCGATCTGCATAGTCCGGTGGCTTAGCTATGCTTTTACTTATACTCTTCCTACTTCCTTTCATCCTTTTTTCCAACTGTTTTGCATTCTTTCCTATCCTTCGTATGACATTTGATGACACCTGATGATATCTAATGTCATCTATTTATAAATCAGTCGTTTACTCAATTTATCGTCTTACATTTGGACTGTGAAACAAATCAAGTAGTCACTCAAAACAAAAGATTATGGCACAAGAAAACAGTCCTGACAAGGAAAAAAGGCAAGGCCGGATAAAGAAACCGGAAAAGCCTTATGTGGAACAAATTGACGAACTTCTGCTGGTACACAACAAGAACGACCCCAAGGAAGGCTTGGGAGTAGTCAGCAAGGCAGACGAGAAAGGCAATTATCAGACGGTTACACCGGAAGAGAAGAACGAGAATTCTTTCCTTAAATTCGACAAGAATTCAAGCATCCTCGAAAACTTCATCAAAAATTTCTGGAGCCAGCTGAAGGAGCCTACGCATTTCAGGCTTATCCGCATGACCTTCAACGATTACAAGCAGAACAAACAGGCTCTCAAGGACCTGGCCGAAGGCAAGAAAACAGACGCGGTAAAGGAGTTTCTGAAACGCTATGAAATCGTACCGAAAGTAAACAATCAGAAAAACAGTCAAACAAAAGAGGAGGAAACAACAATGGCAAAGAAGCAGGAACAGACAACGCAGGCTCAGCCTGAACAGGTATCACAGGTGGAAGCTGCCGCACAGGGGCGCGAACAGCAGGAACCGCAACGCCAGCAGACACCCACGTACCGCTACAACGAGAACATGATTAACTGGGAAGAGTTGGGTAAGTTCGGCATATCCAAGGAAATGCTGGAGCAGTCCGGACAGCTGGACAGCATGCTGAAAGGATACAAGACCAACAGAACTATGCCGCTGACGCTCAACATTCCTGGGGTACTGACCGCAAAGCTTGATGCACGCCTTTCATTCATATCCAACGGTGGGCAGGTTATGCTGGGTATCCACGGTATCAGAAAAGAACCGGAACTGGACCGTCCTTATTTCGGACATATCTTCACGGAAGAGGACAAGAAGAACCTGCGTGAGAGCGGGAACATGGGACGCGTGGCTGACCTTAACCTACGTGGCAACACGACAGAGCCGTGTCTGATTTCCATCGACAAGAATACCAACGAACTGGTAGCCGTACGACAGGAGCATGTCTATATCCCGAATGAAATCAAAGGTGTGACTCTGACTCCGGATGAAATTCAGAAACTGAAAAACGGTGAACAGATATTCGTGGATGGCATGAAATCCAATCAAGGCAAGGAATTCAATGCCAATCTGCAATACAATGCGGAAAGAAGAGGCATCGAATTTATTTTCCCGAAAGACCAGGCTTTCAACCAGCAGACGCTTGGCGGTGTACCGCTTTCCCCCATGCAGCTCAAAGCGTTAAACGAAGGCCACACCATCCTTGTAGAGGATATGAAGTGTCCCGGCAGGTTGTGCTCCTTTTTCCAGGAATAAGCGTATGGAATGTCACAGCGGTCATGGGTGGCGACAAGGTTCATGCCACAGTAGATTTCCACCGTGCCGGCATCATAGAGAATCGTCATGCGCCTGCCTACATACTCCTTCGGAACGCTGTAATGGTGCTTGAACAACGAGACGTAAGAGTTCTTCCCGACAGTCATCAGTTTCCTTTCTTTCATTACGTAACGTTTCACGGGAAGCGGCCGAAGATAATCCTTCTCTCCCTGAAGGAACATTTCCTTGCGTGACACCTCCCGTCCGGCCATCACCTTTTCATTGAAATCAAGCAGGGAGACATGGATGGCGGTATTGAGTTCCTCCAGGCCGGAGAATGTCATTCCCTCTATGTCAAGGTAAATGGAACGGTAGAGGAGCTTTACGGCATTCTCTACCAAAGCCTTGTCTTTGGGATGACGCACACGGGCGGGATAGACCGCACAGCCGTAATATTCGGCAAAAGCGGCGAAATCATCATTGATGACAGGCTCGTTGCGGTCGCCCCGTGTGACGGCAGCCTTCAGATTGTCGGGGACGATAGCCGCAGGAACGCCTTCAAAATATTGCATGGCATTCTCACATGCCTTTATCAGGTCTTCCTTGCGTTGAGACCACACGGCTTCGCAGTAGGTATAATGGCTGAACGGAAGGATGGCGACAAACACCTCGGCTTTCTTCGTCTCGCCCGTCATTTCATCAACGACTTCAAGCCTGTCACCGGCAAAATCAATATACATCTGGTCGGCGGCATAGTGCTCGACATGACCGACGACCTTGATGTGAAACTTGTACTGACGGACAGCCCGTTTGAAGGAAGACAACTGATAGCCGTCAGGATGTTCGGCATGGTATTCCTTGAACAGTTTTCGGACACTCATGCCTTTGCGTGACAGGCGGGATACATAGCCGGGAAGCAAGGCCTCCAGTTCAATCCTCCTGGAAGAAGGCTCCCGATGCCGGGATGCCGTACAGCCGAACAGTTCATCCAATTGCCCGTCGGACAGGGAAAGAAGCTGTTCAATACTCTTGCCGCTTGAAAGGAACAGGCGGACATACTTGCGGACAGTATTACGGGAAGTATGAAACGTGGAAGCCGTTTCCTTGATTCCCATGCCGGCCGCATAACATCTTAAAATGTTTTTGATTCGTTTATCCATTTGTATAGATTTTATTATCACCCCCGTTACACCAGGACTCGGGCACTCAAATCTACACAAAAAAATCTATAACAATAGGTGAACTAGGTGGTCAATACTATTTTGGCCAGAAGGGTCAATCATATTGTAGCCAAAGGGGACAATCCTGCTTGGCCAAAAGGGTCAAAGTCGCGTGGCTTTTCCAGTCGTTAAAAATACGGAATCCGGCAGTCAGTTATTTTCCGGCTCATTAGGAGCGGATTTCGTACTATCATTCAAACGGCTGGTTATTAACTATCAGAACATGTTTATACGTGGAGAAAAATAGCAATAGCCGCAATAATGAGATTAAGGGGCAAACTTCAAAGTAAGTTTAGCCCTTTCTTTTTGCTTCTTAATGAAAAACACCCGACTTTACATTCTTGGGTGTAAAATCGGGTGTCTATTTCACAAAACATTGATTTTCAATGTTTATTGCGGTGCGTACGGTAATCGTACCTGCCGCTTATAATATCTTTTTAATCAGCAACTTATGCGTAACCTAAAATTTAATGGTTACGACTTGGTTACGATTTCATCTTGTCAATTTTCGTAGCTTATGACACCACCGTGTCACCTTTCGATTGCGAGTGCGAAAGTACTACACATTTTTGAAACATGCAAGTTCTTGACAATATTTTTTTCAGCCTTTTTTTCAAGTGCAAGGTGCGAGCCTATATATATAAATAGGCTTGCACCTTGCACTGAACTAATTTTGAACCTATTAACCTTACTCCTGACCGAAACGGATTGACCTCGCATTTTCCCGCAAAAAAATGCAGGAACAAAAAAATTATGGTGTAGTACACGTATAGTATACCATGCGGATTTTGACTTATCGGGAACTTTGCGGCAAACATTTCAATAATTAGGATTATGACAGAAGTTATCGTAATGGAAAGTGCCGCCTATCAAAAGATGATGGGGCAAATAGCGAAAATCGCTGAGTTCATTACCAAGAATGAACACAAGTTGCAGGATTGCGACTTTGACAACGATGTATGGCTGGACAGTCAAGAAGTGGCCGATATGCTCCATATCAGCACACGCACCCTGCAACGGTTAAGGAGCGACGGACTGGTAGAGTATTCGGTGTTCCGCCGCAAATGCCTGTACAAGCTCTCAGAAATAGAGAAAAAGGTACGGGAAAAGGTTATCACGTGTGAACCGCACCTGATAGACGTTTACAAGAAGAACCGGTTGTTGGATATAACAAAGGACGAAGACAATGAATAAGGAGGATATTTTGCAGGCGACGGACAGGGGGCTTTCGGTGTTCAGACACTACCTGCCCGTGCCGTTCCGCATCGGTAAGAAGTTCCTGAATCCTTTATATAAGGATACGAAGGCATCGTGCAACGTATATTATGACCGGCGGCATTCGGTGTATAAGATGAAGGATTTCGGCAATGAGGAATATTCCGGGGACTGCTTCGAGTTGGTAGGGACAATGACGGGGCTGAGTTGCAGGAACGCGAAGGATTTCGTTGAAATCATGCGCATCATTGACCATGACCTGCATTTGGGGTTGGCAGACGGTTACGAAAATTGTGTGGACACATCTTCCGTTCAGGTAGTTTGTCCGCCCACGCCGGAACAGGTGATAAAGAAAATACGCCCGTATAATATCGTACCAAGGGCGTTCAATGAAACAGACCGGATATTTTGGAGCAAATCCAGAATCACGGAGCATACATTAAATAAATATAATGTACGGCCTCTGCATTCGTTCAGTTCCGTCAATCAGGAAGGGAAAAGCTATACCTTGACTGAAACGGCACAGGAACCGATGTATGGCTATGTAGGCGACAAATACATTAAAATCTACCGCCCGCGCTCGGAGATGCGTTTCCTCTATGCCGGAGATTTGGGCGACAATTACTGCTTCGGACTTGACCAATTATCCGCCAAAGGGGATTTGTTGTTTATCACAGGCGGTGAGAAAGACGTGATGAGCCTTGCGGCAAACGGATTCCATGCCATCTGTTTCAATTCGGAAACGACGGTCATCCCTACCTCTGTGCTGATGCTGCTCTCCTACCGGTTCAAACACATTGTCCTGCTGTATGATATGGACAAGACCGGTCTGGAAGTTTCCGCCAAACGGCAGGAAGAATTGAAGCCGTTTGCATTGAAACGCCTTTTGCTGCCACTGTCAGGAACAAAAGAAGAAAAGGATGTAACGGATTATTTTGCGTTGGGACACACGCACGACGATTTATTGAAATTGTTCTTAAACCATTTGGATTCATTATACAAGGAAGATATGTCAGCATTAAAATCATGCGAGTTGGATTTCAACAACCCGCCACCTGTGGCACAAATGATAGTATCGGTGAACGGCGTGCCGCTCGGAACACAAGGGAACCTGCTCTGCATCACCGGCGGGGAAGGTACGGGAAAAAGCAACTATGTGGCCGCCCTGATTGCCGGTGCTGTGAAACCGGAAAACGCGGAGGGCATCGACACGCTGGGCGTTTCCATCGAGGGGAACCCGAAAGGCAAGGCGGTGCTGTTCTATGACACCGAGCAAAGCGAGGTGCAACTCTATAAGAACGTAAGCACCCTATTGCGCCGTTGCGGGCGCGACACGATGCCGGAATGGTTCAAGGCATACTGCCTGACGGGGATGAGCCGCAAGGAGCGGCTGAAGTCCATTGTGCTCAGCATGGACAAGTTCCATTACCAATACGGGGGCATCCATCTGGTGGTCATTGACGGCATCGCCGACCTGATACGCTGCGCCAACGACGAGGCGGAGAGCATCGCCGTCGTGGAGGAACTCTACCGGCTGGCGGGCATCTACAACACGTGCATCGTCACGGTGCTGCACTTCATCCCCAACGGGCTGAAGCTGCGCGGGCACTTGGGCAGCGAACTGCAACGCAAGGCTGCCGCCATCCTCTCCATCGAAAAGGACACGAAGCCCGCCGTTTCGGTGGTGAAAGCCCTGAAAGTACGGGACGGCAGCCCGCTGGATGTACCGCTCATGCAATTCGCATGGGACAAGGAGAAGGCGATGCACGCCTATCTGGGCGAGAAACCGAAAGAGGAAAAGGACAGGCGCAAGGAAGAGGAACTCGTGGCGGTAGCACGCGAACTGTTCAGCCGGAAACGCTTCATCGGCTACATGGAGCTTTCGGAAGAACTTCAGGCGGCGTTCGAGGTGAAGGAACGCACGGCCAAGAGCTACATCCGCTTCATGCGGGAAAAGGAAATCATTGTGAAATCACCCGACAGCCCGAACAGCTACATGCTGGGCGAGGTATAAAAGCACAGGAGGAACGGCCATGTTAGTGGACAAGACTGAATTTGAGGCGTGGATGGAGCGCATCATGGGTGAACTTTACCGCATATCGCGCAAGCTGGACAAGGCGGAGAACCGGCAGAAGCACCTGAACTACCTGAACGGGGAACGGCTGTACGACAACCAGGAGGTGTGCCAACTGCTGCGCATCAGCAAGCGCACGCTCCAGCGATACCGGAACAACGGGGCATTGAAATTCCATTCGATATACCATAAAACCTATTACAAGGAATCAGACCTGCACGAGTTTATCCGCAACAACTTCGACGAGAACGAAATCAAGCGTCAGGCACGGAAGGACAAGCTGTCGGAAACCTATCCGATGCCCGAAGAAACGGATGAGAGCAGCGGGGAGAAAGAAACAGAAGATAAAGAACTCCCAGATGATTGTGGATAATGCATCTTGGATGTTCATCGTTCAGGGATACTCTCTACCGCTGTGAAGCAGGAAGTTCCCGCTATTTAAGTTAAACAACCGGCTTCATTCTGTCGGGAGGACAGGGTGGAGCCATTTCTAATAAAATTCCAGTTTTGTGTCGTAAAAACAAGAATATTTCTTATCTTTGCACCGACAACCAAGGACATGGGATTATGATTATCACAAGAGAAGTACAGAAACGATTGGAAGATTTTCAGCCCGATTACGTGTTTACCTACCGGGACTTAAACTTGCCTGCCGAAACGAGCGAAAGCATCATTAAAATGCTGAATCGGCTGGCGGGTGAAGGCTACTTGGCTAAAATATCCAAAGGACGGTTCTACAAGCCTAAAAAGAGCGTGTTCGGAACGTTGAAACCCAGACAAGAAGAGTTGGTGAAGGATTTGTTGGAAAAGAACGGAAAGCGCATCGGATATTTGACCGGTTACTCCGTCTTTAATCGGTTGGGGCTTACTACACAAGTGCCCAACATCATCCAAATCGGCACAAACCAACGCAGGAACAAGAAACAACGGGATATATTCACCGTCTGCTTTGTCCTGCAACCTAACCCGATAACCAAAGACAATATTCCGCTCCTGCAATTATTGGATGCCATCCGCTTCATCAAGGAAATACCCGACACCACGATAGAGGCATCATACAGGCGCATAGCTTTTCTGGTAGGAGAACTTGGCAGGAGGGAGAAGGAAAAGATGGTTGCCTTGGCCGAGGCCTATCCGCCAATGGTACGCGCCTTGTTGGGAACCATCATCGAGAACGATTGCGGTATGGCGAAAGCGCAACCTTTATGGGATTCATTGAATCCAGTAACGGTCTATAAATTGGGAATAAATGAAGATACATTGCCTAATAAAAAGAAATGGAGGATTGAATGATACTGGAAAAACAACCTGAACTGTTAGCAGATGCAATACGCGCGGCTTCCGAATATTACCATATAGCACCGGTCTATATCGAAAAAGACTATTGGATAAGCAAGATATTGCAACAACTCTCCCGAAGCGTTTATATGGAGAACACGGTGTTCAAGGGCGGCACATCCTTGTCAAAAGGGTACGGATTGATTAACCGCTTCTCGGAAGATGTGGATGTGGCTGTACTCACGCAAAAGTTGAGCGGAAATCAGATAAAGACTTTGATTTCCAAGGTCTGCAAAGAAATGACCCAAGGCTTGCAGGAACAGGTTGTGCCTGAACTGACAAGTAAGGGTTCCCGTTATCGGAAAGCCTTGTACCAATATCCGGCAAGCGTCCATGACCCGTTGTTTGATTTTGTCGCCAACCGTGTAGTCGTGGAAATAAATTCGTTTGCCAATCCTTATCCATATGTCAGACGGCAAATAAAGAGCTTTATCACTTCCTACCTTGAAAATACAGGTATGGACTCTTTCATTGAAGAATATGACCTGCATCCGTTTGAACTGAACATTCTGGACAAACGGCGCACCTTGTGCGAGAAAGTCGTTTCGCTGCTCCGTTTCTCCTTTATGGATAATCCGGTGCAAGGATTAACCGGGAAAATCCGCCATTTCTATGATATCTATTTTCTGCTTGACGATAGGGAATGTATGGAATATGTGGAACAGGATTTCATTAAAGACCTGCAAGAACTGGCGGCGCATGACCGACAAATGTTTGACTCACCGGAAAAATGGAAACATACACCCATTAAAGAATCTCCCCTTCTTGGTTCATTCAATGAGCTATGGAAGCAATTGGGCGGATATTATGAACGGGAATTAAATTATCTGGCATATAGCCGGATACCTGATGCGAATCAAGTTGGAAAGAAATTGCACGATTTCATTTCGATAATTGAAAACAAGATATAATTTACAACATACAGGGATTTATGGCTCGACCGATTAAAGAAACGCCGGTAGTTACCGGTAAGGACGCTAAACGCTTTGCGGAGAAGATAGCTCACTTGAAACCTGAAAGCAAGGAAGAAAGGGAGGCGGCAAAGAAGGTTTATGCGAAGTTCAAGGCTCAATATACATTTTGGTGAAAAACATATAAAGAATGTATTGGCGAGATTTGAAATAGAAAACTTGGCAACCACCTTACTATATGTAGTTGCCAAGTTTTTCATTAAGTGTACCCCGCTCACAGCTTCATCCTCCATTTCGGTTTTTCCTGCGGCTTCTCCGTGCCGTCTTCCGGTTGGGGGATGCCGCCGATTACGACCTTTTCCTTGCCCGCGCTCATCAGCTCCTTGATGCTGATGGTCTTGGGCATGGCTGACAGCACCGGCGGTTTGCGCTCCGCCGCATGTGCCATGTAGTCGGGCATACGGTGGACGTATGGTTCGGATGCTGCCGGGACGGCAGGGTCGCCGGGCATTGAGGGAGCGGGTTGCGCCACCGATGGAGCTTGCGGCTCCGGCCGGATTTCCGTTACCCCTTCAGTGTTGGCCTCCTGCGCATCGACGGATTTCAAGGAGAGCAATATCTTGCGGTCAAGCGTGGCAAGCTCGGCCTTGAGTTGCTTCAACTCATCCTCTTTTTTCCATGTTTCATCCACGACCTGCTTCAGGACGGGAATTTCCTTTTCAATGTCAGCATTGTCCCGCGTGTATTTCTCTATCAGGCGGGGGATGCTGTCAAAGGCGTTGATGAAATTCCGGCAGGCGGTCTGCGGGTCGGCTGCCAAGCGTCCGTTGTTGTAGTTGTACAGGAGCTTGCCCGTGCCGCGCACGAAGAAGCGGTTCTCGCAGAAGTCCAATCCCTCCTTGACGGTGGTGTCGGTCTTGACCACGATTTCAAAGCCGTAGAGGGAGCCGATGGGAACCGGCTGGCCGTGCGTGCGCTCCTTGTCCTCTATCTCGTGCAGTCGGGCGGCAATGACTTTGGGGTCGCTGCCCGTTACCCCGTCAATCTTCAACGGGTTGAGCTTCTTGCCCTCCTTGTCGTACTGCACGCGGCTCTCGAAGTCGGCCATGTCCTGCCGCGCCCTCGCGATGATGTCGCTGTTGGAGGCTTGGTTAGCCAACAGGGTCTCCAACCGGATGCGCGAATCGCCCTTGCCGCGCTGGAACGCCTTGCGCTCGCCCTCCAACCCTGCAATCTTCTTCTCCAGACGCGCCTTGTCCAAGAGGTCGGTGTTGCCGGAGAGGATGGCGACATACTCGGAGTAGTTCATGCCCCCTTTCTCGTCCATGCTGCCCTCGTCGATGGTGCGGCTGCCCATGCGGTTCTGCTTGAGCTGGGTGATGAAAAGCTGCTTGTTGTGGAGCAGGTTGAACTTGTAGCTGTCCAATGATTTCTCCACCGCATAGATGATGACATCGACCTTGTTATCGGCATAGAGCTTCGCCACCTCGTTGCCCTTGCGGATGCCGCGCCCGTCGCGCTGCTGGAGGTCGCTTGGGCGCCACGGTGCGTCCAAGTGATGGATGGCCACACACCTTTTCTGCGCATTGACACCCGTGCCCAACATTTCGGTGGAGCCGAACAGCACACGGATGCGCCCCTCGTTCATCGCCTCAATCATCGCCTTGCGCTTCTTCTCGGTCTTGGCTTCCTGAATGAAGCGTATCTGGTCTTCGGGGATGCCGTGGTCTTCGACCAGTTTGCGCTTGATTTCGCTGTACGGGTTCCACTGGTCAGGCTTGTACGTACCCAAGTCGCTGAACACGAACTGCGTGCCCTTATGTTCGGCATATCGGTTGTAATACTGCGCAATCATGTCGGCGCAGTGGGTCGCCTTGTTGTCGCGGTCGTCGTCATATTTCAGCGGGTCGATAAGCCTCATGTCGAGCGACATCTTGCGGGCATAGTCGGTGGCGATGAGCATCTTGGCCTTTTCTTCCTTCTCGGTCAGCGGCGGACGGCCCAATACGGTGGCGTTGCCGGTCTTGGCGAACTCCATGAGCTTGGCGATGAACTCCTGCTGGTCGGGCGTGGGCGCGATGTTGTGCAGTATCTCGTTCTTCTTCGGGCGGTCGATGCCGATGTCCTCCGCCGTGCGGAAGTCGGTAATCTCGGAATAGAACGAGGCGAGTTCGGGCACCTTGATGAAATAGCGGAAGCGTTCCTTCTGCACAATCTCGTTGGTCACGGAAAACTCATAGTCAATGGACTTGCGTGCGAACACCGCCGCCCATGCGTCGAAGGAGCGGATGCCCTGCCGCTCCAGTTCGTTGGGGCGCAGGTATTTGAACAGGAGGTACAGCTCGGTCAGTGAGTTGCTGATGGTCGTCCCCGACAGGAATGTGGCTCCCAAGTCCTTGCCGGTGCGCTGCTGGATGGTGCGGATGGCAAAGAGCATGTTGAGCGCACGCTGGCTGCCCTCCGAGTTGCCCAGTCCCGCCACACGGTCGTGGCGCGTGGTGAACATGAGGTTCTTAAAGCGGTGGCTCTCATCGACAAAGATGTGGTCGATGCCCATGCGCTTGAAGTCCGCCACATCATCCTTGCGGGTTTCTATCTCGTGCGTCAGCTCCTTGAGCTTGACTTCCAAGTTCATCTTGCGCTTTTCCGCGCCCTTGAGTTGGGCATTGGTTATCTCGCTGCCTAACTGGTGCAAGACTTCCAAGTTTTCCTCCACGCTGTCCAGTTCCTGCTGCAAGATGTCGCGCTGGATTTCGGGCGACTGCGGTATCATGCCGAACTGCTCGTGCGAGAGGATGATGGCATCCCAGTCGTTGTTCTTCATCTGGTTGAAGATTTCCACGCGGCGGTCGGGCGTGAAGTCCTCCTTGCCCGGATAGAGTATCTTGGCATGGGGATAGGCGGTGCGGAAGGTCTGCGCAATCTCGTGGATGTTCGCCTTCAGGCCGGTAATGAGCGGCTTGTGCGCCAATCCGAGCCGCTTCATCTCGTAGGCGGCGACGCACATTATCAGCGTCTTGCCGCCACCCACCTCATGGTCAGCGATGCCGCCGCCGTTCATCTTCAGCATCCAGATACAGTCTTTCTGAGATGGATACAAATCCTTGATGCCCAACCCTTTCAAGTCAAGGTCAGGAAAGGTCTGGTGGCTGCCGTCGAACTTGGGGCGCACGAAGCAGTTGAACTTGCGGTTGTACATGTCCTCCAGCTTCTTCTTGAACTCCGGTGACTGCTCCATAAGCCAGTCGGAGAAGCCTTCACGTATCTCGTCAATCTTGCTGTTGGCCAGTTGCGTGGCTTCGGGGTCGCGCACCTTGATGTCCTTGCCGTCCTTGTCCGTGACGGTCTTGGTGATGTTGGGCGTGGTGTTGTGGATGGCGTGGCGCATGAGGGCCACGCCGTTGAACAGGCGCGTTTCGGAACGGACTGCGTACTGGTTATAGATACGCGGGCTGAGTTCGGAGGCACGGATATTGTACTCGTCCGCGCTGGCGTTGTAGCGGACGGACACGTCGGTGTCGAACAGCCATGAGGCATAGCGGCTGTACACGGCAGCCGGTATCCAGCGTTCGCCGAAGTTGAAGTCCAGTTCCTCAAAAGGAATGGGTACCGGTGCCGCCTTACGCAATGCTTCAAGCGAAACGCGCGATTCGGCATCGTCGGGATGTGTCTGCAAGTATTCCCCGATATACTCCGCCTTTGCCACGACATTGCCCGCGATGAAGCGGTCGGCAATCTCGAAACGCTTCGCCAGCGGGTTGTAGAACACCCTGCCGCGCAGTTCATCCAGCAATTGTGCCTGCGGCTTGTCGGTGAGCGATTCCATATATTCCATGTTTGCCTCGCCATATTTGTTGAGCGAGGCCGCCAATGCCTCGTGCACATCGTCGGTGTGGGTAATCTCGTTCACGTTGTACGACACGGGATGGTCAAAGATGTCGGCCTTGACCGCCTTGCCGTCGGTGTAACGCTCCAAGGCGAGGATTTCCCGGTTATCGGCATCCATGCGGAACAGGTCGATGTTCTTCTTGTCGTTCAGGTTGCCGAACTGACGGACAAAGCCGTCGTACAGCCCGTTCAGGCCCGCACGCAGTTCCCCGTTCTCCTGATGATGCTCCGCCTCGTCATTGTACAGGCGGTGGTAGGTGTCGCGAAGTTCAATGTAGGATGCGGCACGCTGCTGCTGGCGGGCGGGCAGTTCCAGCGGATGGAACACGGGGATTCCCTTATCCATGCCGGAGAGGTAGCCGATTTGCCCGTCCATATCCACCAGTGAGCCGTTCCGGTAATGTTCCAGCCTTTCACCGGTGAAGGGGCGTGGCTTCATGCGCTCCTTCCGTGCGGCCTCTTCCTCCGCCCGGCGGCGCTCCCGTTCCCGGAGTTCTTCTTCCGACGGGGCTTGGGGTGCGGCTGCCGGTTCGGGCTGTGCAGTCCGGGCAGGCTTTTCTGCGGGCGATGCGGCAATGGCATCCCCTTTGTCGGGTACGGACTGGCCGCTGAGCGGTTCCACAATGTCGAACAGGGAGAGCTGCGGGGTGTCCTGCTTCTTCTTCCGCTTGGGCTTCCGTCCGGTGCTGAACGCCTGCCGTTCCTCCTGTGTGAAACCGAAAAGGTCGTACAGGGACATCAGTGGCTCCTGCGTGACGGGTTTCTCCGGTTCAGAGCGGACAATGGGCGGTTCTTCCACAACCGCCTCCGGCGTTTCCGTCGCGACACGCTGCTGTTCCGGCTTGGATAACGCCCGCACCTGTGCAATGCGTTCCTGAAGACTTTCCGCCCGTACTTCCGCCAGTTCGCGCAACTCGCGCACCGGCGAGAAGCGGAGATAAAGGTCAAGGTCGAGGTTTTCCGACAGGTTCTTGTCCAGCATCCATTTCAGGTCTGCGGCGATGGCATCCATGCCCCCGTCATGCAGGAAGACGCGTGCCGGTTTGCCGTAAGGGTCGGTTCCCACATGGCCGCGCGTATGGACAATGGCGGCGGTACGCTCGAAGTATTCATTCTGGGTTGTGCCGTCGGCCTGTGTGCTGACTTCCACGAAAGCTTTTTCAAGGCCGGTGTATTCCCTTCCGGATGCCGTGTCCTTCTGCAACACAATGAGGTCGCTGCCCACCTCCGTACCGGCATAGTCGGTAAAGAGATTGTTGGGCAGGCGGATGGCGGACAGGAGCCGCGCCCTTTCCATCAGATATTGGCGCACGGGAGTGCCCATCGCGGAGTTCATCACCCCCTGTGAGGTGATGAAAGCCACGATGCCGCCCTCGCGCACGGCATCCAGCCCCTTGACGAAGAAATAGTTGTGCAGGGAGTTCATCGCGAAGCGCCGTGCCGTGCCATCGTCCATCAACGGGTCAAATACGCGGATGTCGCCGAAGGGGATGTTGCTCGCCGCCACGTCGAACCGCCCGTTGTCCTGCGGGGGAAGCTCCTCGAAGCCTTGCACACGGACATCCGTACCGGGCTGAAGCTGCCGGAGGATACGCCCGGTCAGCAAATCCTTTTCGTATGCCGCCATTTCGGGCTGGGCGGTGGCCGTGAAAAGATGCGATTGGAAAGCGGTGATGAAGTTACCCGTGCCCGATGACGGGTCAAGGAAGCGGTGCGGCGACACGCCATGCTCACTTAATGAGGATGCCAGTGCACCAATGATTTCCGGCGGTGTATAGAACGCGGTAAAGGTGGATGCCTTCACACTGTCCACCAGCCGTTTGTATTCCCGTTCATCCGTCGCCCCCTCGCGGAGCACGCCATGCAGTTCCGACACAAGGGGAAAGAGTTCGCGGTCGCTCTGCGTCCAGCGGAGGATGTCGGTGAGCTTGCCGAAAGGGGCCAGCACCGCCTTGATGCCCCCGAAGCCGGAATAGGCAGCCAATACCGCCTGCTCCTCCGGTGTGGCGGTGCGCCTCTCCCGTTCCAGACGGAACATCAGGCGGATGGCCTCGATGTTGTCCCTAAGATGTGCCTTCTTGTTATATGCCATTTTCTTCGAGCCAGATTGAGATTACACCGGCCAGTTCCCCGCACAGCCGGTCGAAGTCGGGGGTAAACTCGAAACCGTCGCTCAGGTCGTAACCGCTGAACACCCTGCCGCATTCGGGCAGGAGCTGGAGTGCCACCTCGCGGGCGCGGCCTGCGGGCACCTCGTCGGCGAACTCGTTCCACAACACGGTGATAAGCGTGTCGAGCCGGGAAAAGTGCAGACCCTGGAACAGCACCTCGTCCGCCTGTTGGACGGCTTCGTCATAATTCATGCCCGACCTGACGGCATTGCTGAACGCTTCGGCGGCAAGGTCGGCACGCGCACGGATAAAAGCATCGTCGGCAGCCCGTTCGGGATGCGATTCGCGGAGGTAGGACAACAGGGTAAGACGGTAATAGGAAAGTTCGTCCGGCTCAACTGCCGGAGCCGGGATGTTCGGTTTGTTCGGATTCATGATTTTTCTTCTTTACAAGTTAAACGAAACAATAGTAATTGGCATACAGGATAAGTTCCGGACTGATGGTACATGAGGTACGGACTTATCCTGCATCAAGTCCGGGTTGATATCCGGATGGTTATTTCCGCTTGGCAGATTTGCCTTTGGATGGTTTCTTGTCGGCAAACTCGTAGCCCACGGAGAAGTCGGGGCGCAATACCAATGAAGCATCGAAAGCCTTGCCCTCCCTGCTTTTGAAACCTTTGATAACACCGGTTCTGCCTTTGGTCAGGAGTTCGGCAAGCTGTTTGTCCGACAGTTCCTTGCCGCCCTTGTTACGGAAGAGGGTAAAGCCACAGTCCACATCGGCGCATTTGACGACCTTGGGGAAGAACAGCACCCGGCTGTTCCGGCATTTGGGACACGGGTATTCGCTTTCCGAAGGCGCTACGGACACTTTGGTTTCCAACAGTTCGGTCACAATCTGTGCGGTATATGCCTCGATGTCGCGCCGGAAGGCGGCTGCGTCGGCTTCGCCCGATTCGATGCGTGCCAGCGTGTCCTCCCATGCAGCAGTCATTTCCACATTGGCAATCTTCTTCTCCTTTACCGTTTCATAGACCGCCATGCCTTTGTCGGTGGGCACAAGGCTTTTCTTCTCCCTCCGGATATAACCGCGTGCGAACAGCGTTTCGATGACGGCAGCACGGGTGGCAGGCGTACCGATGCCCGTCTCGCGGATGCTTGCCCGTAGCTGCTCACCGTCAATCTCCCTGCCGCAATGCTCCATCGCCGAGAGCAGGGAACTTTCGGTATGCAACGGTTTAGGCTTGGTCTGCCGCTCCACCGATTCGAGCGATTGTATCGGGAGCGTTTCGTCCTGTTCCAGACGGGGAAGCGGTGCATCCTCGTCGCTATCTTCCTTTCCACTGCGCACGGCACGCCAGCCGGCGGACTTGACCACCGTGCCCTTGGCCTGCACCGTGTCGTTGCCCACCGCCGCATGGATTTCCGTTACCTCCTTGATGCAGGGGGCGGAAAAGGCTTCGAGCAGGCGGGCGGCTACCATATCGTAGATGGCCTGTTCGTCTTTGGACAAGCCGTCGGGCAGGTTCTCGGTGATAACCAGCGCATGGTGGTCGGTTACTTTCCCACCGTCCACGCTGCGGCGGTTGAGCGGTGCGCCGGAAAGCGACGCGGCATACTGCCCGAAACGCGGATGTTGCCGCAAGAGGGCGATGCGCGAGGGGATTTCGTCGAACACGTCTTCGGAAATGTACCGGCTGCCGGTGCGCGGATAGCTCAGCACCTTTTTCTCGTACAGGCTTTGCGCAAGGGAGAGCGTGCGGTCGGCGGAGAAGTCCAGCCGGGTGTTGGCATCCCGCTGAAGGGCGGTCAGGTCATAGAGCAGCGGAGGTTCTTCTTTGACCTCCCGCCGGGCAAGTGCTGTTATGCGGAGCGTGCCGCACGCTTTCATTTCGCCCAACGCACTGTCTGCGGCGGTCTTGTCCTCGTAACGCTGTTCCGCTGTGGCATGGAACGCAATGCCATCCTTCTCCACCGTGATGCGTATCTGCATGTACTTCTTCGGGGCAAACGACTTGTTCTCCAGATAACGGGAGCAAATCATGGCCAATGTGGGTGTCTGTACCCGTCCGAGCGAGAACACGCCCCGCCCGGCGGCAAGGCTGAGCGCCTGCGAGCCGTTGATGCCGATGAGCCAGTCCGCTTCGCTACGTGCCTTGGCGGAAAGATAGAGATTATCATAATTGCTGCCCGGCAGCAACCGTTCCATCCCTTCGCGGATGGCCTTGTCGGTCAGGCTGCTTATCCACAGGCGGACAAACGGTTTGGTGCAGCCTAAATAATGGTAGATATATCTGAATATCAGCTCCCCTTCGCGTCCGGCATCAGTCGCCACGATGATGCGGTCGCCACACTCAAACAGTCCTTTGATGATGTTCAACTGGCGCACTACGCCGGGGTCGTCCTTGTATTCCTTCCCCTCACGCTTCTGGCGGGGGATGAGCGTGAATTGGGCTGGCAGTATGGGCAGGTTCTCCTGCCGGAAACCGGCAAACCCGTAGGCTTCGGGCATGGCCAGCCCGACCAGATGCCCGAAAGCCCATGTTACGGCATAGCCGTTGCCTTCCAGATACCCGTCCCTCCTTTGTCCGGCTCCCACGATTGCCGCGATGCTTTGCGCCACCGACGGCTTTTCTGCGATGATAACATTCTTCATATACACTTATATATTATAGGTAAGTAATTAGAGTGATGCACCGACTCCCTTTTTCTCCGACTTCCGGATACGACGGTTCTGGGACGCCGTCGGCGCGGATTGTTTCGGCTGCCCGCCAGTCTGTCCCTGCGACTGCTTTTGGCTCTTGTCGGGATTCCAGCGGAAGAAGTCGAACTTCATCTTCTCGTAGTTGGGGCGCACGTAGGCATTGAACGTGCCCCCGCCACCGTCGGACATGCCCTTGACATACGCCGCCTTGCCTGCTTTCAACGCATCTTTCTGCTCTTGGGTCAGTTCCACCCCTTTCAGCTTCTGCGGAATGATGATTTCTTGCCGCTCCGTTTGCCCTTGCTCCACCTTGCGGTTCAGTCCCCGGAAGTCGTAATCGAAGCCGCCCTTGCATACATTATACTGGAGGCGTGCGTCGTAATGCTTCTGCCTCCGCTCGGACCACATGCCCTCGACCAATACGGACTCGCCGTTCATCAGCCGTAGTCCCTGGTCTTCGGTCAGCGCGACCCCGTTGATTTCGCGCACCTGCTTCATATCCTGAATGGGAAGGTGGTGCAGGCGGTTGGTCTTGGGGTTGAAGGAAAGAAGGCAGGTTTCTACCGTGCCATCGGGCTGGCGGATGTCGATAGGACGTCCGGCATTGTGTGTTTTGAGCAAGCTGTCCTGCACCTCCTGAGGAAGTTCAGTGCCCATGTATTCGCCCAGTTCCGGGCGTTGCCTGCAGCACTCGATGTTGAGCACGGGTTTCCCGTCGGGCGATTCCACCAGCCGGATGCAGGCCGGTGTTTCAAAGCTGATGCCCTCGAAGTTGGTGCGGATGTCAAGCACGGCGGATTCATGCCCGTTGAGCAAACGTGCCGTACCGATTTCGCCCAACGATTCGGGTGTGATGCCCATGCGTGCGAGCTGCTGCCAGTCCACCTGTTCCATGCTCCATTTCGTGGATTGCTGCGGGGCGGGTTCTTCGGTGGCGGGAGCCTGCCGCAAGTCCTGTTTCTGTACGTGCTGTTCCGGGTCTAACCTGTACCCGTCAATCATGGCCGCGTTCTCTTCCGGCTTGCGGAACAAGTCCGCCATATCCTTGGCGGCAGCGAGCAGTTCCGCCGGGATGTGGTAGAAACGGAAGTCGGACGGGTTGTCAAACTGCCGTTTGAAATTGGAGAAGAAGGCTTCGAGGATGGATTCGCTGCGGTCGATTTTCAGGAAATCGCCGTCGGGCTTGACCTTTGCCAGCGGCTGGGTCTTCAATGAGCCGTCCTGTTCGATGCGCTCTACCACATGGGGCTTGTTACCGTCGGAAGCGTTGGTCATTACCAGCACTTCGTCTTTCATGTCCTTGAGGTTGTCCATATACAAATGAATTAAATCGTGAAACAATAAGTTGATTGCGGCACGAAAGTAAACGGGCTGCCTTGCCGGGCAATGGGAAATCAACGGACGGGAGGCAAGTGGCTATGGGGTGGCGTGAAGTGTCCGCCCGCTTCTTTTGCAAAAATATCCGACCGTCCGGTCTGTGCTTCCGATTCTTTTCATATCTTTGGGAATCGCAATTGAACATTAGTATTACAAATCGCAGGAAATATGACTGTCCGATTGAAACAACAAAAAGGATTGATGAAGACAATAGCCGTTATAGCAGCCCTCGTGCTGTCGGGGTGGCTATATCGTGAGTTTCATCCGACCATTATCTTCCATACCCCACAAGAAAGCAAGTATTTGGGAAAGATAGTTTGCACGGCAGATGGGGATTTGGAGAAACTGTATATCGAAAATCATACTGTCCGCTACAGGTTGCCCTACCTTTGGAGTTGGAACGAGGATGACGAGGCGGCTGTTTTCATAGATAACTACGGTGATGTCATTCGCAAAGAGGATTTGGACTTTTGGAAGCTGGATATTTATTTGGACGAGAATAATTGCTACCAGAGCCACAGCAAGACGGAATACTGTTGGGGCTTACGGTATATCTTACAATCAAAGACTGATAAATAAGTTGATATTTTTTTCTAAATCCAAGTTGCCCATGAAAAAGCGAACAATACTTATCCTGACCATTCTCGCAGTCGGTCTGCTGATGTGGAAATGGCTGGCTTGCGGGTACAATCCCGACAAGCCGACGGAGTTTTATCCGATTCTCACAAGACTGAACGATGGCATGAAACACGAAGCCTTTGTAGTAAGCAATGCACCCTGCGACACCTGCGAATTGCGCAAGATGGTGGAGAAATACGACATTGAGACATTGCCGCTGGACACTTTGGTGAAATACGAATCCATATCCCGCACCTATTACAAAGAAACAAAGTATATGACGAAGGATTTCAAGGAGGGCGAGGAATACGACCCGGTGTTCTCCACTTGGGACAATATCCAAGATTTCAGGAACCACATTGACGATATCCTAATGGAAACGCACCACTATTCGGTGGACACGAACCAGAAATACCACACGGTTTGGGTACATTGGGATTGGGACTACAAGAAAGGCAACAAATATGTGAACCGCATCAAAGAACTTTTCCAGGATTGGAATTCTTTTGTCTGCGCCAAAAAGAAGCTGTACGGTATTGAATAACATGAAAATACTTGTCCCTGTCATATTGAATATAATCTGCTGTGCGACATATTGCGTATGCCTCAATCAAATCAATGTATGCAAACCGATTGTGCACATGGACGTTTCGATAGGCATCCTTTTCCGGTTCAGCATTGTCATCCTGTTCTTGACCTTGCTGGCAGGCATGTTCATCCTGCGGCTTACCCGAAAAAAACTCCTGATTGTCCTCCCGGTAATAATGCCCGTGCTGCTGTGGAGCAATCATCTGGATATATTCCCGCATAGAGCATTCGTTTATATGGGGTTGTCTATTGTGATTTATGGAATATATCTGTCCATTTGCGGATATTTGGCAAATCGGAATGGATAATCAGCGACTTTTTCTAACCGCCCGGTCTGTTTCTCTGATTCTTTTTGTATCTTTGGAGCGGCGGGATTAGGATAACGACCACTGAAAATATAAAGGAATACGTAATCGCAAGCAGATACTTCGCATGAAAACCTTTCATCAGATAATGGAATACTTGTACTACAAGATTCAGAGGATTACCCGTTATTCAGACACGAGTAGCCTGAACGTACATGTCCCTTTCGTAATGACAGGAGTTATCTTCTTTTATATCGTAGATTTCTGGATTCTATACCATTATATCATTATGGGCTATCCTCCGTATAAGGATATGGGGGCCGTACTTTTGGTTGTTTATGGAGGCGGCTTGGCAATATGGCTCAGCCTATACTTCTACTACCGATACAAGAGTAGAGATTATCGAATTATGCAGAAGAAGACTTATGAGCATACCACAAGTCTGTGGGCTTACCTGTTTATGCTCACTCCTTTTGTGGGGCTGTTGGCTTTGGCAATCTTTAATTTATAACAGGTACGATAAACAAGAAACTTGCCCCTACCGCATCGGATTCTCGCCGATTTTCCTTATCTTCGCTGACAAAAAAAACATAAACCTACGCATCAGCATGATAACCAACCGGGAAGAAATCATTGACAGGGCATTCGGGGTATTTGTCAGGATGAACTATGAGAAGGCAAGCATCATCACGCTTGCCAGAGCCTGCGGACTGACCAAGACGGGCATCGTCTATTATTTTCCGCACAAGCTGGACTTGTTCATGGCCGTGGCGGACAAGTATGTGCTGCAAATGCACAAGCCGGACAACAAGTTTACCGCTCCCGCCGATACGCTGGCGGAATTCATCGGGCAATACGTGGCGGGAGTAGCCGCTTCCATGAAAAGGATTCTCGAACTGATTGGCGACAACGGCAGCCCGCATGATTGCAGCCCAAACTTCTACTACTTCCATTTCCTCTCGCAAGTGCGCATGTACTATCCGGGCATCAGGCAAAAAATCGAGCGGATTTTCCGGCTGGAGTATGAGCTTTGGGAGAAAGTCATACAGAAGGCGAAAGAGAGCGGAGAAATCAGGAGCGACACGGACGTGCGGAAGGCGGCAACCCTGTTCCGGCAGATTTTTCTCGGACTGTCCTACGAACAGGCGTTCCTGAACGGTCTGGACGTGGACGAACTGGAGAAAAATTTCCGCTATGTTTATTCCCTGCTTAAAGCCTGACGCCGTTTAGTCTTTTTAACTTCCATTATTTTGAACGATTGTTCAAAATATGCCGTTTTTTCACTACCTTTGAAGCCATGAAGCAAAATTCGACGACATGGACAAGGCTCAGAGGCAAAGAGGGAGCATCATCCTGCACAAGGAAGAAAAGGATGGTGTGGATTATGTCCGGATAGAGTATGCAGGAAACGGGGCAATCCCCCTGCTGCTTGCCCAGGATACAGGCGTGGAAATGACCGGCAAGGATTCCGCTTGCATGGCGGCTGCTGTTTTCAAGCTATCGGATTTCTACGACCGCTATTCTCCCCATGCCTATATTGATTACAGCCGGGTATATGTGCGGCATCCCAGACCCAAGAGGGAATACACGCTGCCGGAAGGCTATCTGGAACTGCTGGAACAGAAACGCTACAGCCCATCCACCATAAAGACCTACCGGGCTTATTTCAGCGACTTCGTGGAGTACCACAAAGGGCACAACATCGACCGCCTGAAAGTGGCGGACATCAACAGGTACATTCTTTATCTTGTAAACGAAAAGAAAATTTCTGTTTCACAGCAGAATATGCGCATCAACGCCATCAAGTTCTACTACGAGCAGGTGAAAGGCGGGAAACGGCAGTATTACGGCGGCATCACACGAGCCAAAGAATACAAGACCGTCCCGGAAGTATTGAGCAAGAACGAGATAAAACGCATCCTCGACCAACTGTCTAACATCAAGCATCACTGCATGATTTCCTTGGTTTATTCAGCCGGATTGCGGCGTAGTGAATTGCTGAACCTCACACCAAAAGACATCAACAGCGAAATGATGTCCGTGCGTATCATGGGCAAGGGCAAGAAATGCCGCTACTCGCTGCTTTCGCCCAAGCTGCTGGAAGAGCTGCGGCGGTACTTCCGTGAATACCGACCGAAGAAATGGCTGTTTGAGGGCGAAACGCCCGGAGAACCATACTCGGCAAGCGCATTGGTGAAAGTGCTGAAAGAAGCCGCACAACGTGCGGGCATCAAGCACCGAGTGCATGTACACATGCTCCGCCACTCGTTTGCCACCCACCTTTTGGAACAAGGGACAGACTTGCACACGATACAGGAACTGTTGGGACACAACGACATAAAGACTACAGCCATATATCTTCATACATCGAATGCACACAAAGCTAAAATCCCAAATCCGCTTGATTCGCTGGATGATTCGTAGGGTGCGGCTATTAGAGATTAGGAAACACACCTGCCAGGTGTCGGTTATCGAAATATCCTATACCTACAGGTGTATTTATAAACAAATTATCAACTAACTTAAAAAAACAAAATATGAAGTTTGAAGTTTATGACAAAGCCAAATGGCATTATGACTCAAAAGATATGCCTAAAGATTTACCTGCAATAGCAGGTGCAACACACATTGCTTTCTTCGTAAGGTGGTGTGTTGAAAATGATTTAATGTCACGAGAAATCGAAGAAGATTGTGCAGAAGAGCTCCAACAAATTAAAAATAAAGAGTTAGATTGTAGAGATTTTTTCTTTGATGATATGGACGGAGTTCTTACATCAAATGAACTTAATACTAAAGGTAAGCAGTTTGCAGCAGCCTATTATCATTCAGACAAAACCAAATTTGCAAAGAAGTTTGGTTACTATTTAGCTGACTATGATAATTGGGTAAAGAATAAGTTAGGCAGTCAATATAATCCCGACACTTCATATTTTTATGTGGAAAATTCAGAAGAAAACTATAATGAGATAAAAGAAATTTGTAATAAACGCTATTCTGAATTTTTGAAAGGTTGATAACAAGCACCTGTGCCGCCTAACGGCAGCAAGCTGCATCCCATTAACATCAAAAACAGTGTACCATAATGGAAACAAGAGATAAACTTTTTACCGAAGAACAGTATATAAAGCAATTGGCTAAGTATACTACCAGAATAGAAAAACTTAATAGTATGATAGAACAATCAGAAAAAGATGGTGATGAGATTAGTCCTGATTTGTATGGACGTTTATTTGATTGTAGAGTTTATACTATCGTAACTATGTATTCTATGGGGGAGAATTTAGAATCTATAAAATCCAATTATATTTTAACAATCAATGTTTTAGAAAAATGCTGGACTCCGTATGGCTATTATGTTCAGATGTTATGGTTGCTTTCAATAGGAATCATGTTGGAGTATGATAATAATGTTATTGATAAACTCCGCGTACTTATAGACATGAAAGAAGTTAAAGACCGTGTTTATGATGTATTGCTGAATTACCGTTTCCCGGAACGGAAGGAAATGGCGGATTGTGTGTTTGATGCTGTGCCTTATCGGGCAATCTTGGAAGTGTCGGATTTGGCTAAAACAAACAAGCTTCAAGCGACGAAGCGATTGGAAAAGTATCTAAAAAGGGAATGGTATCGAGGACATTCCGATTGCGCTTGGCATGACGACCACAAATATGGTATAATACATGATGGATATTGGAGTTTTGAGAGCGGTGCATTGGTCAAGGTTTTGGGGCTGGATGATAGCAGCCTGAAAGGGTTGCCATATTATCCATACGATATGGTACACTGGAACGACAACATAAAATAAAGATAAGTATGAGTTACTCTGTTTGTGCATATTTGACAGAAGCCGATAAGGTAAAGTCTGTTTATGGAGCTCGTGATAATCTGCTGCTTAACCAATTAAAGGCTGCACTGAAGTCGGGACTTGACAGTTTGAACGATTATTTCAGCGATAGTCTGAACACGGATATGGATGCTTATGCTGTATTGGCAGACATTGTGAACGGAGAAATCCGTTATCCCGAAATTGCTTTCATGTACGGGTATGTGTATGAAAAGATTTGTAATCATTACGGAACGCAAATCTATTGTGCGGAAAACCTTTGGCAACTGGATAGCCAAAGTACATTCATCCCTATTCCATTAAGTGATGATTTTCCCTATATCATTAGCATACCTGTTTCTGAATTGGGGAGCAAGAGGACGGAATACAATTCGCTGGAAGAGGGCAATGGTATCGGTGATTACGACTATGAGCAGGAAATGGACGACTTGAATTTCATTTTCGACGAAGCCATTGAAGCGCAAAAAGACCTTGT
The DNA here is from genome assembly GCF_030518095.1 of Bacteroides sp. ET489. NCBI lineage: Bacteria > Pseudomonadati > Bacteroidota > Bacteroidia > Bacteroidales > Bacteroidaceae > Bacteroides > Bacteroides sp. ET489. The sequence goes on along the minus strand of NZ_JAULLJ010000022.1, from coordinate 30,148 downwards.
TATTATGGTGTATTGATATGGACACTGGTAGAATAAAATGTGATGTTAATAACGCAGGATAACGGGCAAGCCGTTCCCTGCTGAACCATTAGTAACAATTTAATAATTCTTATATGGGCTTAGATATTTCAATTTATAATAAAGACGGAACAAGTACGGATGTGACTGAAATTAGTGAAAACTTACATTATTGGCTGTTTAATCTTGCACATTTAGATAAAGGGCGATTTCGAACTATATTCCGTGTACAAGACTATTATTTAACTGATGTAGAACTTTCGGGAACAGAATTAGTATCTTTCATTAATGAGTTAAAAGAAATTGGAAAAAAATCTCCTTATGGTAAGGAGATTGAGCAAATAGTAAATTGTATAAATACCACCAATATATCTAAGATAAGAATTACGGGTGATTAAAGTTACTAACAACGCAGGATAACGGCAAGCCGTTCCCCGCTTAGCCATTACCAACAAATAGCGCACATATATGAATAATACAACAAAAGTAAGAATTGTATATAAAAGTAAATTCATTGGTAACAAAGGAAGATAACCCCAGAACGGGTGTTTTCCACCAAACCATTAATCAGTAAAATGAATATGAAGTATTTGAAGAAACTTAGTATATATTTTGTTATCATTCTTGCCATCGTTTTGGTATGTGGCTTCACGGTACTTGTAATTAAGGAAGTAGATAAGGGCACATTTTATGACTTAGCCACCTCGGAGGCATTGGCCTTTTGTTTGCAATTGGGGATGGCAGCATTTACTGCCCTCATTCCATACAGTTTGAGCATCGCAACTTTCTTGAGTTTTTGGGCAATGAACGATGAAAAATGGACAGGCTTTCTCCGAAATTGGGTAATCGGTCTGGTTCTTGTTTTGCCTCTATCGGCGATGACCTATTACTATGACTGGTTTATACGTCCCCAAACAATGGCTGCATCTGTTGATAAAATAATAGAAATAAAACAGACTTATCCCCAATCGTTGGCAGACAAGTTCAGCATCGACCCGGAAGAAATATTGCACAATATACCTATGGTAATGCCCAAAACGAAACTTATAGCCCAAACAGATTCTCTTGAAACATCTTTTTTAGCTGATATTGACACGTGCGGACTACTGCTTTCAATGCTACCGGACACTTTGGCATCGAAAGCCTATGACAGCTATCAGTTGGAAACAATGGGCGTTGCCTATCAATATGCCGCTCATCCCGCTGCCAGCGAAGACAGTCTGATGTTCATAGCTCATACGGAATTGTACCGATACGCCATCACCGCATGGGAAACCTCCACCGAACTGCAACGCCATCAAAAAGAATATTTCGGCAGAACTCTCAACACTATATGTATATACGTCGCGTATATCCTGTTCGCTTTCTTGGGGTATCTGCTGCGCTACAAACCGATAAAGAATATATTGATGGTATTCGCGGTACTGATTGCCGCCGCTTGGATTTGTCATGAAATAGGTTCTATTGTTCAGGAACATGCGAAGAAACTGAACGGGTTGTCCCGTCAAGTCGTGGACGATACTTATAAGGAGATAGAAGGAATAAGAGAAAAGGAAAGGAATGCTGATAACGATTCGCTGAATTGTTTTCATGACAATTAGGTATATAGAGATAATGGCGAATGCCCTACTCGGGAAAACTGTCATCAATGACACTTTTTTCGAGTAGGATTTATCGTGTTTCTCATTCTGTACTTGCTGGCGTGTTACTGGATATTTGGCTGGGAATCGTAAAACACGGTGGAAAAAGGATGCATCATTATTTATTAAGCATGATGAAATTATTGGAGAAATATTACAATATCAATTATTACTGCACTTATAAGCTGCTGTTCTTCCTTTGTTGGAGGCTGCTAAACCCTTTGTATTGGCTAAGCCTCTTGAAATGGGACAACCGCTATATAAACCGATGCATTTCAATTGATAAGCGACAAGAAGCAGCCGGAATGGATAAAGGTATCAATGGCACCATCTGCATTTGGGCGACCCACACCCCATGCATCATCAGCTTTTGGATGCTCTGCCTTGTCTGCCTTGCCTGCATCAAGATTTTCAAGGTAAGATTATTGAGCATCTTGGATATGGTTTTTGGAAACATCTTCCTCTGTGTCTTGCTTTTCGCAGTCATCGTGCTGTCCTTGTATTATGCCAATCATATATTCCTGTTCAAGCACGACAAGTACAGGAAGTATTTCGCCGAGTTCGATAAAAAGAAAAGGTATCTGCTCTACTACGGCATCTATGTCGTTTCCCTTGTTGTCCAGTTGGCGACTTTCTATCTGTTGCTTAGTGGGGTGTGAAGGGAGAGTCGGAAACAAATGATGGCGACTCCATTCCATGCGGCATTTCCGGCGGAAATCGGAACAACCGGCACGTGCAGCCGGTTATCTTTGTGGATTCATCAAACAATAAAAACAGATTTCTTATGCAAACAAATTTCATCGAACTGTTGTCCGCTACCGCCCCGGCAGGTTTGGAACAGACCATCGCTGCCCTGTGCGGAGAAGTGAAAGGGCTGCTGAAAGCCCGCACCCCGAAGCATTACCTCGCGCTGGAACCCTACGCGCGGGACACAAACTTATGCCACCACCTCCTTGACCTGCTGACGGGACAGCCCGCGCTGCCGGAGGTGTCGGCTCCCGGATGCCGCCCGCTGCTGATGCTGCTCGCCCTGTCGGAAGACACGGAGGTGCAGAACCGGCTGTTGCACGGACTGGCAGAGCCTTGGCGGAAAGCCTGCCGCACGCCGGAGATGCTCTACCTGTGCGACGTGCTGTACCAGACCGGCATCCCCCGCCCCCTGTACAACCTGTGCAACGAGGTGTGCGACTACTTCTTTGTGGAGCGGCGCAAGCAGATAAGCCGCCAGCCCACACCGCTCACCGAAGCGGAACTGCAACATGCCGAGAAACGGCTGAAGCCGCTGTATGCCGCCGTGTTCCGGCTGAAGGTGAACCGTTACAGTTACCGCACGAACAGCGTGGAGGAACTGGCGGGGATGCTCTGCATGGGCGTATCGACCTTCCGCGAGAAATTCAGCAGGATATACCGCCAGTCCGCCAACAAATGGCTGCGGGAGCAGCGCATCGGGCAGATACGGCGGGACTTGAAATACCACTACGACCGCCCGCTCAGGGAGATAGCCGAGAAGAACGGCTTCGAGTCGGCCAACCGGTTCTGGGAGTTCTGCACGGGACAGATGAAGCAAAGCCCCAGCGAGCTGCACAAGGAGCTGTACGACGAGCTGTGTGCGGAACGGCAGAAGTTCTATTTGGGGGAATGACGCATTTCCGGCGAAAAACGGAACTGCCACATCCATGTACACCGCTATTTTTGCCGTTCATAACCGATAAAATAGTTTCAAATGGATGTATTTTACCTGTGCCCCTACCTGCTTTTACTGGAACAGGGGGATTGCGATACCGAAAGGCTGAATGAGGCAAGCGACGATTTCATACGCCACCTCAGCCATCTGCATGAGGAACACGGCAACCACACCTGCGTGTTCCTCCATCTCCAATACACGAAGTTCCGGCTGACCGTCCTGCGGGAACGCTACCACAACAACGGGCAGAGCCATCTGGTGTGCTACTGCCATGTGGTGGGAGCTATCATGTATGTGGAAAACACGATGGAACGAATGGAAAAAAGACGGACGGGTTCCGGAAACGGAGAAGCCCGTCCGCCCGGCGACGGGCCTCCCGTGCTGTGGACTGACGATGCCATCCATCTTATTGAACTGCTTTATGCCTGCCATGAACTGAAGCTGTTCAATGACGGTGAAATCACGCTCAAGCAAGTGGTGGAATATGTGTGCAGCGCACTGGGTGTGGATGTGAAGAACGCATCGAGCTACTATGCCCGGATGCGGCGGAGGAAAGGCGACGACCGCACCTATTTCATCGACCGGCTCCGGGAAGTCCTGCTGCGGAAGATGGACACGGACGACGAGAAGCAATACCGGCGGAACAAATAAGCCTATGCCTGTTTGTTCAACTCCAGCAGATGCTTCAGGTTCGGGTCGCTCCCGATACGTTCCAGTTCGTCGGCGACAATCTGCCGGGCTTCCTCCTTGATGCGGTTGTAGTTCTCCTGCACCATTTCCTTCATGCGGTCGATGCCGTCGGCATCCCTGAAGTCGGTGATGACGGGTATCTTCTGGTAAGTCCTTTCTTCTTCCGCCACCTTCTTGGCATCGACCACAATCTCGCAATGGAAAATCTTCTGCTCGATTTTCTCGCCGAAGTTGTCCGCCACCGAACCGACGAACATGCCCTGCGTCAGCGAGGAAATCTTGCTCGGCGGGATAAGGCTGTCCATCTGGGTGGAGATGGAGGTGGACACATCGTTGCGGTTGATGGAGATGGACTGCCGTTTCTGGAGAATCTTGCCGAAGCGTTCGGAGAGCGTCTTGGCGGTCTCGCCCACCACCTGCCCGGAGAAGATGTTGCCGACGGTGTTGATGATGACCTTCGCCTCCTTGTCGGTATAGTCGCGGATGAGCTGCGAGAAGTCCTGAAAGCCCAGCAGCACGGCCACCTTGTTGCTGCGCGCGGTGGCGATAAGGTTATCCAGCCCCTTGATGAACACGGTGGGCAGCTCGTCGATGATGATGGAGCTTTTCAGCCTGCCCTTCTTGTTCACCAGTTTGACGATGCGCGAGTTGTACAGTCCGAGCGCCGCCCCGTAGATGGCCTGCCGGTCGGGGTTGTTGCCGATGCAGAGCACCTTCGGCTCGTCGGGGTTGTTGATGTCGAGGGAGAACTCGTCGGCGGACATCACCCAATAGAGTGCCGGGGAAATCATGCGCGAAAGCGGTATCTTGGCCGAGGCAATCTGCCCCATGAGCTGGTCGGCAGCCCCGGCAAGCCACGCATCGAGGAACGGACTGAGGTAGTTCTCCAGTTCGGGATAGGAGGACATGATGGGGAAAATCTGCTCGTAGGGCTTGTTCAGGAACTCGACCGCATGGGGGAAGGTGCAATACTTGCCGTCCTTGTAAATGCGGAGAAACCATATAATGGCCGCGAACAGGATGGTGGGGGACTCGACGAAGAAGTCGCCCTGCTTGGCCGCCCAAGTCCGGTTGAGGTTGAGCATGATGTTGTAGGAACTCTCGTAGGCATCGGAGATGTCGGTCATGAACTTCGGGTTGAGCGGGTTGCAGCGGTGGCTGCGCGAGGGGTCGTCGAAGTTGATGACATAGAACTTCGGCCTGACCTTGTAGCCGTCCAGATGGCGGAGCAGGTGGTTGTAGGCGATGGTGCTCAAGTCCGGAAACTTGAAGTCGTAGATATAGGTGGCATAGCCCTTTTCAATCTGCTGCTTGATATAGGAATTGACCACGGCAAAGGACTTGCCGCTGCCCGGCGTGCCCAAGACAATAGAGGCACGGAAGGGGTTCACCACGTTTATCCAGCCGTGCCACATCTTTTTCCTGTACCAGAAGCGGGTGGGCAGATTGACGGAATACTCGTTCTCGATGAGACGTGTCTCCTGCATGAAGGATTCGTTCTCGTTGTTGAACACATCCTCCATCAAGTTCTGCCGGAGCAGGCGGGACATCCATACCCCGGCGGCCAAGAGGCAGCCGTAGCCTGCGGACAAGGTGAGCAGATAGAAGCCGGTACGCGCCGAAAGGGGCAGCGGCAAATCAAGCAGCCACCAATTGAAGAAGAACAGCACGATGCCGGCGGCAAGCGCCGCCCAGATATGCGGCCACTTGATTTTTTCCTCCTTCACGCCTTTTGTCCCCAAGCAGGAGAGCGCGAGGAACACAAGGGCGAACAGCTTTGTCCAAAGAATGGACGAGAACAGCCCGGTCGTCCGCTGGAAATTGAGCAGTATCCTGTCCACCACCCCGATGTCGATGTTCCATTCCTTCATCGAGGGGTAGCAGAACCAATATACATTGACTATGACGAACAATACGCTGAGGGCACGCATGAAGTCCATGACCTTGGCCAGCCCTCTCAAATCATCTTCCTGTGACATAAGTTATACTTGTTTTAACGGTGATTGAAATTCGGTCGAATGTTATCCGGGCTGCATTCAGTCCTGCCGCCCGTACCTGCGGCGGCGTTTCTTCTTGTCAGGCTTGTGCAGGCGCGGATGCCGGGGGACAAAACTTGTCTCCGGCTCGATGGCTGAGAACAGGCCGCCCAATACCTTGCCGTCCGTATCGGGTTCCGGCGCAGATGTTGCTATATGTGGCTGTACCTCTTCCGACAGTCCGGGCTGCGCCACGTTGAAACGCGCTTCCAAGGCATTGGCGGAGAACTCCTTGCCCAAACGGGAGCCGTTGAGCACGGTACGGCTCGTGTGGTCGATGAAGGTTACCCCGTAAATCCTGCCGGATTCATTGCGGCGTAGCACCAAATCCACGTTCATGGCAGCCAGACGGCGGCGGAAATCCGCCTCGTCCCTTGCCTTCAGTAATGCCCCGGCCAACGGAGGGCGCAGCCGCTCGCGGCAACCGTCCGCCCTGATGCGCGAGGCTGACCACTCCATGCGCCGTTGCAAGCCCTCCGCACCCGCCATCCTGCCCAGCCTTGCCGACTTGATGGGGGTCGCCACCTTGTTCCCGTCCGCATCCAATGCCGTATAGACAATGCCATGATAGGCACGTCCGCCCGCTTCGCCCCTGACTTCCTCCATGCCTATGTTATACAAGGAGAGCAACGCCCGGAACTCGCCCATCGACTGGAAGCGGTAGAGCTTGAGCAACGGCTTGACGGTATCGGCTATCTGCCGGCGTATGTCGCCCCGCGCCGCATCCACCGGGCGGAGCTTCCACTCCTCCGCCTTCTTCTGCCCCTCTGCCGGATGCAGCCCGTACTTCAGTTCCAACTGCCCGGTTATTTCTTTGCTCCGGCGGTGCTCGAAGCGGTCGGAAATCTTCCTGCCCCCGCTGTCCACGCGCAGGGACACGATGTGGATGTGGTGGCGGTCGATGTCTGTATGCTTAAAAATCAGGAAAGGCTGGTTGCCGTAGCCCAACTTCTCCATGTACTCCCTGCCGATGGCGGCAAGCTGCCCGTCGGTCAATACATCGTCGGGATGCGGGTTGAGCGAGATGTGGATGACCGGCTTCTCGGTGCGGAAGTGCGAGGGAAGCCATGCCGTGAAAGCCTCCATCGTTTCGCCCATGCGGAAATGCCCGTCCTCCGGGTATGGAAGCAGGTTGGCATCCAATATCTTCGCGTGCCCTTCCTCTACCTTCGTCTGGTTGTATGCCAACGTGCCATACAAGTCCTTACCCGTGCTGATTTTCGCCACCATGCCTTTTGAGTTCTTCGGAAAGTCCGACAATGCGGCGGCTGAGCGCCACCAGTTCGAGGGTCAGCTTCTCCAACCTGTAGAGCAATGCCAACGCCTTTTTCTCGGTAAAATGCACGTGCAGTTCCTTGACCGCCTGGTTGTAGTTCACCCCGACGGCGCGGTACTGCTGGTACAAGGCGGTGAGCTTGGCCACATATTCCATCGTGCCCCGGTCGGTGCGTATGACCCGGAAGCCGTCGCCGAAGATACGCGCGGCGATGAACTTCGACTTGGACGAAAGACCGGACTGCTCGTAAAGGGTGAGGAACCGGGCGTGCTGCGCGGCGTCGAGATTGACGGTCTCGCGGTGGAAGGCGGGCGCGGACTTGGGTGTCCGTCCGCCTTTCCTTCTTTTCGGGTGTTGCTGTTGTTCATTCATGCTTGCTGTCATTAAAAGGTGAAACCTGCCCGTCCGTGGCCGTGCCGCCGTTATGCCCCATCCCTACAATTTGCGACTTCGGAGCCAAATTGCGCCCCCTGCAAGGGCAAGCGTTTTTTGCGGCAGAAGCGGATGCGTGCTGCAAAAAACACAGCTTGCTATGTTCTGGCGAACATACGTTTTCCCCACCGGTGGAGAAAAGCGCTTTCGGGGAAAGCGGACGATGACCAGACGGAAAGCCTCCGACCACGCCAACGGATTCATGCCGCAAAGGTAGGAAGCGGAGCCGTTTGCAGCACAACACCCCGACCAGCCACATTATGCCATAGGGGAGCCACTTTGCCCGGAGGATAATTCCGACGGTAGCCAGCACCTCCGTTGCAACGTTGGGACAGCCGACTGACCAGCCAGCCCGACATCCAACCGTACCGACAACCGGGCGGTTGCAGAACCGGACAACCCGTCAAGCGGCTAATGACACAAACAGCCATCCAGCCATATCAGCCACCGGTGCATCAGCCATTCCACCCGGCAATCATACGGATGTCCAACGGACTATCCGGACAATCAGATGTATGACCAACCAGCCAGCCACTCCACGCCAAAGCCGAGCCACTCGCGCCCCGAAGCGTGAAATCCTTTTCCACCGTTCCCGTTTCTCTTTTCCTTTGCCGCATCATTTGAAACGGAACGGTTATGCCAACAGAAAAAGAAACACTTTACATCGCCTTCTCCACCCAGAAGGGAGGGGCGGGCAAGACGACCCTGACGGTGCTGGCGGCCAGCTACCTGCACTACGTGAAAGGGCTGAACGTGGCGGTGGTGGACTGCGACTATCCGCAGCACAGCATCGCCGAAATGCGCAAGCGCGACTTGAAAACCGTCATGGAGGACGAACACTACAAGGCGATGGCCTACCGCCAACTGCAACGTATCGGCAAGAAGGCCTACCCGGTCGTCGAGGGCACGGCGGAGGATGCCGTGGAAAAGGCGGAAGGACTATTAGAGAAGCTGCCCGGCACGGACATCGTGTTCTTCGACCTGCCCGGCACGGTGAACAGCGGCGGCGTGCTGCGGACGCTGGCGAACATGGACTACATCTTTTCGCCCATCGCGGCAGACCGGGTGGTGATGGAAAGCACCCTGCGCTTTGCGGCCAAGCTGAAAGACACGCTGATAGACCCGGGCAAGACGAACATCAAGGGGCTGTACCTGCTGTGGAACATGGTGGATGGGCGCGAGAAGTCGGAACTCTACAGGGTATATGAGGAAATCATCCGGGAGCTGGGGTTGCAGGTGCTGCAAACCTTCCTGCCCGACAGCAAGCGCTTCCGGCGCGAACTGACGGGGGAACACAAGGCGGTGTTCCGCTCGACGCTGTTCCCGGTGGACGGCACGCTCGCCAAGGGGAGCCATATCCGGGAGATAACGGAAGAGATACTCACCATTATCGGGAGGTAGCCATGGGGGAACGGAAGAAAATCAGCCTGACGGAACTGGACGAAAGCTCCATCGTCGCCTCGTTCAAGGAAGAACAGCCCGCTCTGGCCGTCCCTCCTACGGTGGAGCCGGAAACGCCCGTACCCCGCCAGACGGAACAGCCGGACATCAAGCCAGCCCATGAGAGCGAGTACCTCCGCCTGTTCATCCACGAGTCGCCCGTATGCGCCCGGCTGGGCAAGACCATCTACTTGCGCAAGGAGTTCCACGAGCGGATACAGCGCATCGTGCAGACCATCGGAGGCAACCGGGTATCGTTGTTCAGCTACGTGGACAACGTGCTGGAGAAGCATTTTGCCGACTGGCAGGGGGACATCGAGCGCGAATACAAGCAACGGGATACCGGAATTTTCTAAAATAACAGACAGCCTATGACAACAATCCTTATCATATTCCTTGCAGGTTATCTGCTTTGGGTGGCCGCCTATCTCCTGTATGAGCGGCATGAACGCCGGAAAAGGCAGCGCGAAAGGGAGGAAACACTCCCCCGGAAGATAGCCGACGCGGGAGAGATTTTAGGCAAAAGCACATTTTCCCTGTGCCACTCCACGCCACAAGTACCTGAAAAAACGGAAACCGTGAAACCGGAAAGCGAAGCGGGTACTTTTGCAACGGAATCGGAACGATACCCCAAGGTGGTGTCCGCCGACGAGCTGGACGCGCTCTTTGCCGAAGGCGGGCTGGAACCCGTGGAGGGGCAGGACGAACCGATGGAGTACCGGGACACGGATGCCGGCGAGCCTCCGATAGACGAGGACGAGATGCTGGAAGGCCATGCGCCCAAAGCGACAGGCCTCCGTTTCGAGGACATGGGGTTGGCAGTGCGCATGGCGATGGATGACAACACCGCCACCGAAGCAGAACGGCAGCAGGCCGGACGTGCACTTGCCGAACTCAAGGGCACGCCGATGTTCGACCAGCTCACCGCCGGGGATGCGGAACGGGAACGGCGCATCGCCTCGCTCATCGAGCTGCATCTGGCGGACTACCGCAGGCAGCGGCAACCGGAGCCTCCCGCCGAGAGTATCGTACCCGATGACTTTTCCATTGACGACATTGTTTAACAGCGGTCTATCCGCATAAAACCAACTTTTTATGAACACAACAAAGAGAATCTTTTTCATGGCGGTTTGCCTGATGGCAGCCGGTGCGCTCTACGCGCAAGGTAACGGACAAGCGGGCATCACGGAAGCCACGCAGATGGTCACCTCGTACTTCGACCCGGGAACGAAACTCGTCTATGCCATCGGCGCGGTGGTCGGCCTGATAGGAGGCATCAAGGTATATAACAAGTTCAGTTCGGGCGACCCGGACACATCGAAGACCGCCGCCTCGTGGTTCGGGGCGTGCATCTTCCTGATAGTCGCCGCCACCATCCTGCGCTCGTTCTTCCTCTAATCCCTATACATAAATAATATATAGAATAGGATTATGGAATATGAACTGAACAAGGGCATCGGGCAGAGCGCGGAGTTCAAGGGGCTGAAGGCACAATACCTGTTCATCTTCGCCGGAGGACTGCTTGCCGTGTTCGTGGTGTTCATCGTTATGTACATGGCAGGAACAGGTCAATGGGTGTGCATCGCCTTTGGCGCGGTATCCGCATCGATACTGGTATGGCTCACATTCCGTCTGAACGCCAAGTACGGCGAGCACGGGCTGATGAAACGGCTCGCCAAACGGCAGCACCCGCGATACCTGATTAACCGGATTAGCGTCCGGAAGTTATTCACCCCAAAGAGAAGCCTATGAGAAATATATTGAAAGCCGCCACGTTGGAAAGCAAGTTCCCGCTGCTGGCCGTCGAGTCGGATTGCATCGTCTCGAAAGACGCGGACATCACCGTGGCCTTCGAAGTGGAGCTTCCCGAACTGTTCACGGTAACCTCTGCCGAATATGCCGCCATCCATGCGGCATGGTGCAAAGCGGTTAAGGTGCTGCCCGACTACACGGTGGTACACAAGCAGGACTGGTTCGTGAAGGAACACTACCGCAGCCGGACGGAGGGCGAAAAGCTCGGCTTCCTCTCGCGGAGCTATGAACTGCACTTCAACGAACGGCCTTTCCTGAACCACTGCTGCTACTTGTATCTGACCAAGACGACCAAGGAGCGGATGCGGATGCAGAGCAGCTTCTCGTCGTTGTGCCGGGGCTTTATCATCCCCAAGGAAGTGAACCGGGACACGGCGGCACGTTTTTTAGATGCCGCCGGGCAGTTCGCCCGCATTGTAAACGACACGGGACTGGTCAGACTGTGCCGTCTGTCGGGCGACGAGGTAACCGGCACGGAGGAAAAACCCGGCCTGCTGGAGAAATACCTCTGCCTGTCGTTGGAGGACACCGGCACGCTGGAGGACATCGAACTGGGCGACGAGGGGGTGCGCATCGGCGACAAACGGCTGTCGGTCTATACGCTCTCGGAACTGGACGCGCTGCCGGGCCGGGTCGGTACGGACAGCCGCTATGAACGGCTCTCCACAGACCGGTCGGACTGCCGCCTCTCCTTCGCCAGCCCGGTGGGGCTGCTGCTCCCATGCAACCACATCTACAACCAGTACCTCTTCATCGACGACAGCGCGGAGAACCTGCAACGCTTCGAGAAGACGGCACGCAACATGCAGTCGCTCTCGCGCTATTCGCGGAGCAACCAAATCAACAAGGAATGGATAGACCTGTACCTGAACGACGCGCATTCCTATGGGCTGACCTCGGTGCGCTGCCATTGCAATGTCATCGCATGGACGGACAACCCGGACGAAGTGAAGGTCATCCGCAACGACACGGGCAGCCAGATTGCCGCAATGGAGTGCAAACCGCGCCACGACACAGTGGATGCCGCCACGCTCTATTGGGCGGGGATGCCGGGCAACGCCGCAGACTTCCCGGCGGAGGAATCATTCTATACCTTCATCGAGCAGGCCGTCTGCTTCTGGACGGAGGAAACGAACTACCGCAGCTCGCTTTCCCCTTTCGGGCTGAAGATGTCAGACCGCATCAGCGGCAAACCGCTGCACGTGGACATCTCCGACCTGCCGATGAAACGGGGCATCACCACCAACCGCAACAAGTTCGTGCTGGGCGGTTCGGGCAGCGGCAAGTCATTCTTCATGAACCACTTGGTACGGCAATACTACGAACAAGGAACGCACATCGTATTGGTGGACACCGGAAACTCGTATGAGGGGCTTTGCTCGCTGATACACCAGAAAACCGGGGGCGAGGACGGCATCTACTTCACCTACACGGACGAGCACCCGATAGCCTTCAACCCGTTCTACACCGACGACCGGGTGTTCGACATCGAGAAGCGGGAGAGCATCAAGACGCTGCTGCTCACCTTGTGGAAGAAGGACAATGAACCGGCAACCCGCTCAGAGGAGGTGGCGCTGTCCAACGCCGTGTCGCTCTACATCGAGCGCATCAAGGCGGGGGAAGTGGAAGAACCCTCGTTCAACACCTTCTACGAGTTTGTGAAGTCGGAGTACCGACGGATACTGGAGGAAAAGCAGGTACGGGAGAAGGATTTCGACCTGGCGGGCTTCCTGAACGTGCTGGAACCCTATTATCGGGGCGGCGAGTATGACTTCCTGCTCAACTCGGACAAGCAGCTTGACCTGCTGACGAAACGCTTCATCGTCTTCGAAATCGACCAGATAAAGGACCATCCCATCCTGTTCCCCGTTACGACCATCATCATCATGGAGCTGTTCATCAACAAGATGCGCCGTCTGAAAGGCATCCGCAAGATGGTAGTCATCGAGGAAGCGTGGAAGGCCATCGCCTCGGCGAACATGGCGGACTACATCCGCTATCTCTACAAGACCGTCCGCAAGTTCTACGGGGAGGCGGTGGTAGTCACGCAGGAAGTGGAGGACATCATCTCCTCGCCGATAGTGAAAGAGAGCATCATCAACAACTCGGACTGCAAGATTCTCCTTGACCAGCGGAAATACCTGAACAAGTTCGACCAGATACAGACACTGCTCGGGCTGACGGACAAGGAGAAGGGGCAGATTCTTTCGGTGAACATGTCCAACGACCCGACGCGGAAGTACAAGGAGGTGTGGTTCGGGCTGGGCGGCGTGCAGTCGGCGGTGTATGCGACGGAAACCTCATTGGAGGAATACCTCTGTTACACCACCGAAGAGAGCGAGAAAGTGGAGGTGCAGCGCATGGCGGAGAAGCTCGGCGGCAACATCGAGCTGGCCATCAAGCGGCTGGCAGAGGAGAAAAGGAACGCAAGGAAGGGATGAGCCTATGGAATATGCAACGTTGTTCCCGCTCGACCGCATCTGCGGGCGGTGGAAAAGCCGGGGCAAGTCGCCCCCGGTCAGAGTGTACCGCGAAGGGCATACGTACCGCATCGCCCTCGCCTACCGCTGGGGAGCCGTGCTGACCGCCACGCTCTACCGGAACGGGCAAGGGACATGGGCGGAACTGCCCGAAAGGGTGCAGGTCGCCTATGACGAAGAAAACGAGCGGCTCGTGCTCGCCTCGGAAGGGGTGTATGTACGGGATTGCAGGGAATATGAATATTGACAAGAACATTTTAATCATCAACGGATATGAATAAAAGAATAACAGCAATCTGTCTTACGGTTTTGCTCTGCACCGCCACGACGGTCCGGGCGCAATGGGTGACCTTTGACCCGTCGAACCTCGCGCAGAGCATCGTGAACACCACGCGGAACGTGATACAGACCACCACGACCGCTGAGAACATGGTGAAGAACTTTCAGGAAACGGTCAAGATTTACGAGCAGGGAAAGAAGTATTACGACGCGCTCAAGTCGGTACATAACTTGGTGAAAGACGCGCGTAAGGTGCAACAGACCGTGCTGCTCGTGGGGGAAATATCGGACATCTACGTGAACTCGTTCCAGAAGATGCTTGCCGACGAGAATTACACGACGGACGAACTGGCCGCCATCGCCTCCGGCTACACGAAGATGCTGGAGGAAAGCAGCGGGATGCTTGACGAGCTGAAGACGGTCGTCACGCAGACCGGCCTGTCGATGACGGACAAGGAGCGCATGGACCTGATAGACCGCATCTACCGCGATGTGAAGAACCACCGCAACTTAGTGCGCTACTACACGAACCGCAACATCGGCGTGTCGTACCTCCGGGCAAAGGAGAAGAACGACACGCGGCGCGTGCTCGACCTGTACGGGACCGATAACCAAAGATACTGGTAGCCATGACGGGAGAAAGTACATTCGGCAACCTGCATGAAGTGCTGCGCAGCCTTTATGACGAGATGATGCCGCTCTGCTCGGACATCACGGGCGTGGCCACCGGGGTGGCGGCATTGGGCGCGTTGTTCTACGTGGCCTCACGGGTATGGCAGGCGCTCTCACGCGCCGAGCCGATAGACGTGTATCCGCTGTTCCGCCCGTTCTGCATCGGGGCGTGCATCATGTTCTTCCCCACCTTCGTGTTGGGAACCATCAACGGCATCATGAGTCCCATCGTCACCGGCTGCCACGGCATCCTGCAAGGGCAGACGCTTGACATGGAGGAGTACGCCGAGAAACGGGAGAAACTGGAATACGAGGCATTGGTGCGGAACCCGGAAACGGCCTATCTGGTCAGCGACGAGGAATACGAGCGGCAGATTGAGGACTTGGGCTGGACGCCGTCGGAACTGAAGACGATGGCGGGGATGGCCATCGAGCGCGGCAAGTATGAAATCAAGCAGACCATCAGCAACGCCTTCCGCAGTTTTCTGGAGCTGCTCTTTCAGGCGGTGGGGCTGATACTGGACACGCTGAGGACGTTCTTCCTTATCGTGCTTTCCATCCTAGGGCCGCTGGCATTCGCCATTTCGGTGTATGACGGTTTCCACAGCACGATGGTGCATTGGATATGCCAGTATATCAGCATCTACCTGTGGCTGCCCATCTCCGATTTGTTCAGTTCGGTGCTGGCACGCATCCAGACGCTGATGATCGAGAAGGACATCGCGGCATTGACCGACCCGAACTTCGTGCCGGACACGAACAACTCGGCCTATATCATCTTCATGCTCATCGCCATCGTGGGGTATTTCACCATCCCGACGGTATCGACATGGGTGATTCAGGCGGCCGGAGCGGGCAACTACGGCAAACAGGTGAACAACTCCGCCGTCAAGACCGGCAAGGTGGCGGCAGCGGCTACCGGTGCCGGAGCAGGGCACATTGCGGGCAAGCTGCGGGGCAAATGATTCAACAATCAACAACAAGAATTAAAGAAAATGGAATTCAAGTCATTAAAGAACATCGAAACGAGCTTCCGGCAGATACGCACGATGGCGATAGCCTTCGTCGTGCTGTGCGCGTTGGTCACGGGCTACGCGCTATGGAGTTCGTACAGCTTCGCCGAGAAGCAGCGGGAGAAAATCTACGTGCTGGACAACGGCAAGTCGCTCATCCTCGCGCTCTCGCAAGACCTTTCCCAGAACCGTCCGGTCGAGGCGCGGGAACATGTCAGGCGGTTCCACGAACTGTTCTTCACACTCTCGCCCGACAAGGCGGCCATTGAGGGCAACATCCGCCGGGCATTGTACCTGTGTGACGAAAGTGCCTTCCGCTACTACAAGGACTGGGAAGAGAAGGGGTATTACAACCGAATCATCTCGGCGAACATCAACCAGACCGTGCGGGTGGACAGCGTGGCGTGCGACTTCGAGCGTTACCCCTATATCGTGACGACCTATGCCCGCCAGTCGCTCGTCAGGAGCAGCAACATCACCGAGCGCAGTCTTGTAACCCGCTGCCGCCTGCTGAACTCGGTGCGGTCGGACAACAATCCTCACGGTTTCACGATGGAGCAGTTCACCATTCTGGAGAACCGCGATTTACGGACCATAGAAAGGTAAAGGCGTATGGGAAAGACAAGAAAGTGGCTCCATTACATCCCTGACCGGATAAGCGACGGGATGCGCTGCGTGTGCGGGCGGTTGTCGCCCGATGTGCGGCTCATCGTGGTGGTGGCGATGCTCGTGGGATTCAGCGCCCTCTCCATCTACATCACCGTGTCGTCGATATACAACATCGGCAAACGCCGGGGAGAGCAGATGAGAATAGAACGGATGCGGCAGTTGGAACTGCATCCGGGCATAAGTAAAGACAGTATCCATTTTAATCATGACAGGAAACATGAAAGAGAACAAAACGGAAAAACAGCCGGAAACGGCAAAGAAGAATGAACGCGGGCGGAAGGAGTCCCAACCGCTGACTCCCGAAGAAATCCGGAAACGGAGGAAGATGCTGGTCTATCCGCTGTTGTTCCTTGTCTTCGGCGTGGCGATGTGGCTGATATTCGCACCGTCGGACGAAGGGGAGAGCCTGCCCGACGGCTTCAACGTGGAAGTGCCCATGCCGGAGGAGAAGAACCTGCCTTCGGACAAGCGTGCCGCCTACGAGCAGCAGGACTTCGAGCGCAAGCAGCGGGAGAAGATGAGCACCCTGCAGGACTTGGCGGTGGCGGAGGATGATACGGACAGGGAGGCCGTGGAAGATGTGTTCCAGACCGAAGAAACTGCATCATCGGGCGGGTCGTCCATCCGCACCTCGGCGGATGCCTACCGGGACATCAACCGGCAGATTGGCAGCTTCTACGAGCAGCCGGAGCCGGAGGACGACCAGAAAACGCTGGAACTGGAATGGCGCATACAAGAGCTGGAACGCCGGGCGGAAGAGGAACGCAAGGCAAAGGAAACCGCCGACGAGCAGCTCCGCCTGATGGAGAAATCCTACGAGATGGCCTCGCGCTACCTGCCACAAGAGGGTGGCGGAGCGAAGTCCGTACCCGTAACGGAAACGAAGGGAAGGACGGTCAGCCCGGTCACGCAGGTGGCGGAGCAGGTCGTGTCGATGCTGGCACAACCGATGTCCGATGCCGAGTTCATGGAACGGTACAGCCGTCCCCACAACATGGGGTTCCACACGGTAACAGACCAAGCGCACACGGCAGGCAGGAACAGCATCCGTGCCTGCA
Organism: Bacteroides sp. ET489; assembly: GCF_030518095.1. Taxonomy (NCBI): domain Bacteria; kingdom Pseudomonadati; phylum Bacteroidota; class Bacteroidia; order Bacteroidales; family Bacteroidaceae; genus Bacteroides; species Bacteroides sp. ET489. The sequence continues at coordinate 12,949 of NZ_JAULLJ010000022.1, read as the reverse complement.
TCCGGCGCACGGTTACAGTAAGCGACGGCAAGGAGGCGGAAATCCGCCTGCTGGAACCGATTGACGTCGGGGGCATGTATATACCGGCCAACACCGTGCTGACCGCCACGGCACGCATCAACGGGGAGCGTATGGAACTGACCATCAGTACCATTGCCTATAAAGGGAGGGTCGTGCCGGTGGAACTGGAGGTATATGACATGGGCGGCATGAAAGGCATCTCGGTGCCGGGGTCGCAGGAACTGACCGCACTCAAGGAGATGGCGGCCAACATGGGTTCCACGATGGGCAGCAGCATCAACATCTCCACCGATGCCGGGGCGCAACTGGCCTCGGACTTGGGACGCAGTGCGATACAGGGGCTGTCGCAATACCTCGCCACGAAGTTCCGCACCGTCAAGGTAACGCTCAAGGCGAACCACGCGGTACTGCTCGTGGCCAAGAAATAATCTTATGTATCACTATTATTCACAAGGAAGAATGAAGAAAATTATGCTTATGGCGGCTCTCATGGCCGCAATGACCCATGCCCAAGCGCAGAAGGTCGTGGAAGAAACCGATTTGAAAGAAACGGAAGAAACAGTAGGACAAACTGAAACGGGCGATGATGGGGTAAAACAAAGCCCGTCCACCGGTGATTTGTTCGACGGGCTGACACGCCCGATAACCTTCGACCGGATGATACCCCCGTATGCGCTGGAGGTTACGTTTTACAAGACCGTGCATATCATCTTCCCCGCCACTATCAAATACGTGGACTTGGGTTCCGCCGACATCATCGCGGGCAAGGCGGACGGCTCGGAAAACGTGCTCCGAGTGAAGGCCGCCTTGCGCGACTTCTCCCGCGAAACCAATCTGGCGGTGATTACCGAGGATGGAAGCTACTATACCTTCAACGTGAAGTATGCCGATGAGCCGACCAAGCTGAACATCGAGATGAAGGACTTCCTGCACGACGGGGAGGCGGTGAACCGCCCGAACAATTCGCAGGAGGTTTATCTGAAGGAGTTGGGCAGCGAATCACCGCTGTTGGTGCGGCTCATCATGAAGTCCATCCACAAGGACGACAAGCGGCTGGTGAAGCACATCGGCTGCAAACGCTTCGGCATCCAGTACCTCCTGAAAGGCATCTACACGCACAACGGGCTGCTTTATTTCCATACGGAACTGAAGAACTCCTCCAACGTGCCGTTCACGGTGGACTTCGTGTCGTTCAAGGTGGTGGACCGGAAAGTGGCGAAACGCACCGCCATCCAAGAGCAGGTGATTGTACCGCTGCGTGCCTATAACTACGTGACGGAGATTGGCGGCAAGAGCCGGGAGCGCACGGTGTTCACCCTGCCCAAGTTCACCCTGCCGGACGACAAGCAACTGGTGGTGGAGATAAACGAGCAGAACGGCGGGCGGCATCAGCAGTTCACGGTCACCAATGCCGAACTGGTGCGTGCCAAGGTCATCAACGAACTGAAAGTGAAGTAGGATGAAACGGACGGTGTTTATTCTAATCGGCATGGCGCTGTGCCTTGTCCTTGCAGACAAGGTGCAGGCGCAACGCTGTCTGCCGGGTATGAAAGGGCTGCGCCTGACGGCGGGCATGGCGGACGGCTTCCATTCGGCAAGCCGGCGCAATGAGCTGGGCTACCACTTCGGGCTGTCGATGGACTCGTACACGAAAGGGTGCAGCAAGTGGGTGTTCGGCGCGGAGTATCTGCAAAAGTACCACCCGTACAAGGACACGCGCCTGCCGCTGTCGCAGTTCACGGCGGAAGGGGGATACTACTATAACTTCCTCTCGGACGCGAACAAAGTGTTCCTCTGCTACGTGGGCGGCTCGGCGATGGCGGGTTATGAAACGGTGAATTGGGGCGAGAGCCTGCTTTATGACGGGGCACGCATCACGGACGGCGACGCTTTCGTCTATGGCGGCGCGGTATCGCTGGAGATAGAAACCTACCTCACCAACCGGACAGTACTGCTCCTCCATGCGCGTGAACGCTGCCTGTGGGGTGGCGGTACGGGAAATTTCCACTTCCAGTTCGGGGTGGGACTGAAATTCATATTGGACTAATAAATCATCAAGAAAATGAAACGAATGACTGAACTGATTTTTACCGCCGGTTTCGCGCTGGTTGCCGCCGTGCTGCTTTGCGCCTGTTCCGACAAGCTGGACATCCAGCAGGTGTATGAGTTCGATTTGGCAACCCTGCCGGTACAGAGTACCATCGTGGAAGGCGGGGAAGCCGAAATACGCTGCCAGTTGGTACGCAGCGGGCGGTACGAGGAAACGGAGTATTTCATCCGCTATTTCCAGCCTACGGGCAAGGGGGAGCTTCGTCTGGAGGACGGCACGGTATTGCTGCCCAATGACCTTTATTCGTTGCCGGGCGAGACCTTCCGGCTCTATTACAGGTCGCTCTGCACCGACCAGCAGACGATTGACATCTACATTGTGGATTCGTTTAACCAGACGGTAACCAAGAGCTTTTCGTTCAACAACGAGACGGAAGAAGGAGTAGAGAACCCGGAACAGCCTGCTCCATAATACTGACGGCTATGCTTTGTTTTGCCATTGCTTACTTGACGCTTCTTGCCGTAACCGGCTGTTGCATCTGGCGTGCCATACGCCATGCCCCGACTGATACGGAGCTTTGGGGCGAGGAAACGGACTGACATGCCTGTGGTGTGAAACGGTTGCAGCCCGTCGGATTGGTTCCGGCGGGCTGCTTCTGCAAGCGCATCATCCCTCTACAATTCCTTCATTTCCGCTATGGGCATGTAATGTTCCAACCATTCCCTTACGGGCTTCATGTTGTATTCGGATGTGATGACTGCCGTATAGCCGTTTATCGGGGTGAAGCGTGTGGTCTCGTAATCGTCCACCCACTTCTTCAGGCTGTCCACGCCCCATGTGTCGATGTCCTCAAACCTACCGTCCAAAACCTCGATGGGTTCGCTAAATGTGATTATCAGCGTTTCGTAACCGTCATTCATTGCCGGCCTCCTTTCTTTCCTTTTCCGATAACCATGCATCGCGCCTGCGGCGGCATTCCTCCAAAGTCGGAGCCACGCAGGAGAACAATTCCCCATCGGATGCCCTGTAATCGTACTGCACAAGCGTGCGTTTTCTTCTCCCAAAACCAGTCTGGAATTTCTCGAATTGTTCCGTTCCTGCTGCCCGGCAGGTCGAAACGCCGTTTTCTGTCATTCTTGTAACCATCATACAATTCCTTAAAATTCGACAATCAATAAGCGGTTCTCCATGCACTTGTCCGGGTCAGATGCCATCCTTTGTTTGAGCCAAAAGTGGCTGCTCCCGTATCCGAAAGCGAAGAAGCGGTTGAACTCCTTGCTTTGTGCAAATACTTTCACCAGTTCGCGAAGCTCCTGTTCGTCCTTTGTCAGCGTCACGGAATTGATGAACTTTACCAACACTTCGGGTATCCGCTCGTCCCACCCGAAAATCATGCTTTCAATCTTTACGTCCATACATTATATATTTATAGGTGAATAATCAAAAAAGGCTCAACTGCTGCGGGGCGGTATAGCGTAACTTCAGTTCCCGCAATCCGGCTTTCAACTTGCGGATATACTTCGGGTTGTAATTTCCCTTGTCTGTCAGGGAGTGGCGTTCCGCATAAGTGTAATGCCCTTCCAGCCGATGTATTCCCGTGCGTACCGCTTCCTTGTAGTCGGAAATGGGTTCATCCCATACCGATGGGTGGCTACCGCCTCCTGCCGTGCCGGTACACCAGCTCACCGTAACGGCATACGTGCCATTCACGGACTGGCCGATGTGTATCACGTTGGATGTGTCCAACCGTATTTCCTCCACGATGGGCAACATGCCATTTATCCATCCATATTCGTTGAACTGCTTGTCCACATAGCCGAAAACAAGCCTGCGCTCGTAGGTATTCACGTTCAGCACAATTTGATGCACGCTTTCGCCGAAGCTCTCGAAATAGGCGGTCTGTTCCGCATCTTCCCGGCGGAGTGCCTGGATATAGCGGAGAATGATGTGCCGCTCACGCTTGCAGGCATGGTAGTCCGCCAAAGCCTGCAATTTTTCTTCTTTCGTCATTTGGGATATTATCTTGTCCATACCGTAATTCTTTAGATGGTTGCTTTCAGTATTTCCACGTGGTATTGGGGATTGACTTCCCACAACAGGTATTCGATGAACAGCCTGCGTGCGTCCTTCTCCAGTTCCTTGAACAGCCGGGTAAAGGTGCTGTGGTTGCCGTCGATGTAGGTTTCCACCATGTACTCGAAAATGTCCTCCACTTCATAATACTTGCACTGCTGTGCGATAGTCTTGCTGTACCGTTTCATAAGCGTTCTTATTTATAAAGGTTTATAATTATTCTGTTCAGCATCTGCGCCTTTCCTATGGTATAGTATGTGCCGCCATAGGGCAGTCCGTCCCAATAAGCGAGCATGATTGCCGCATGTTCCACCAGAAAGTCGTTGCGCCGGTGGAAACAGCCCTTGTGATAGCTTTCTGAAAGGATAACCGTCTTGTCCGCTTCTTCCAACAGACTGATGTAAAGCCTCTTGTTCGTGTCGGAATAGCGTGCGGACTGCTTCCGGAAAGGGATGGCAGCTACCAACCGTATATCGGTTAATTCGTTTCTTACCGTCAAGACTGCCTTTGCAAAAATCAAATCGCTGCCTTCCGCCATGCCTGAGAGAAAGTTACGGTAGCCCAAAGCATACAGTCTTTTGATTTCCGTCACCATGCCTGTAAAAAGAGTAAGCATGGGTTGGCTTATCCTGCCGGAGCGGTGTCCGGTAAACGAAACGTTCTTTGAAATGTTTGTTGTATCCATGATGATGTGAGTTTAGAGTGTTAATACCCAGACTATGAAAGCGACAACCGAAACAAACGCAAAAAGGAACACAAGGCAGACCCACAGGAAACGGACTACACCCACAAGGAAGTTCCACGCCAGCCACAGCCCGACGAACCACACCAGAAGGGAGCCACCGTACAGGGATGTGCCGAGTGCCGCAAGGGAGAACCTCACCGCCACGCCCACGAATTTATGCAGAGGCAGATTGGGAAGCGACTTATTTCCATTTGTTTCTCTTGTTGCTTTCATAATCACGACATTTTTTTTATGCATTGACGAGTTGGGTGAGCTGACTTATTTCGTAAGCGGGGCAAAAGACAGGGTTTTGCAGAAGCAAATTTTTTCGGTGGAATACTACCTGAGCCTGCGAAGTGTGGAGATTGTGCCTAAAAAATTTGATTTGTCCGTCAAAACCCGAAATTACTTTTGCGCACGTAATAAGTCAGCCCATCCAACCTTTCAATCGCGCATGGTGGAGTGATGGGGAATGAAAGCGGCAAGGGAAACATACCGTAGGAATGTTGATTTCTCTCCGCAATGGACTTTTCCGAAGGAGGTTTTTTAAGGATGGCAATGGATTATTGGCTTTATTTTCTTACCTTTGTGCCAGCGGTGCAAATAGCATCGTGGTAATGTTGTTCATTTACCGGCATCCAGAAATCGCCAATTTCAAAACACGAAGGTAAATGAACCGGGTAGGTTATACCTTGACGTAACCTGCCGGTTCACTTCGTGTTAAGCGTTTGGCGATGCTTTGGGTGCGGTGGCCGGCAGCGTTACGTCATTTGTTAATACCCGAAAGATATGGAATTACAAGCTACCGCCCTGAAGGGCATCGTCCGTTCTTCCGATGAAGAACTTTTCTATCTGTTTCCCATCCAAGATGTGTCCACCTTGCAGCAGACGAAGGCGCATCTGACCTGCGCCATTGATGTATTGAGCCATCCGGAGGAATGCTCGCCGGAACAGCGGCTGGATGCCGTGCGCACGTTGAACAGCCTCGTGGCGGCATTGAGCGTGCATGACGACGACCATTACAATGCCTTCGACTCCGCCCTCGAAGGCGGCAACGTGCAATAACGGGCGGGTCGGACAAGCGTAAAAGCCTACCTTGGCGACAAAACCGGTCAAGGAAAGGTGGCGTATGGGATATGGTGTGATGATTGGGTTCATCACGCTTGACCATGCGGCATGTTTCTACGGTTTTGCGTAGGCGGCAAGGGTATTTCCATTCCCAAAGGGAACGGGGATATGCTTGCCGACGGAAATGACGGGCTTTTACATTCCGCTGCTTGGGTCGGGGATTGGAATATTGTATTCTTTGGCATTTATCCCAAGCCTGCAAGTCGCCCAACCCGTTTCCGTGAGTTGCCCAACTCAGAACTTTGGGTTGTCCGACTCTGTGAAATGTTCCTTTTATTCTTTCCCCGTTTTCACCGTCCGTCCCAAGAACAGGCCGGTAACGGAGTTGGCTCCAAGCTGCATCAGCCTACGTTTCATCTGCTCACGGTCTTCCCTTATCCATGTGGCACGGAAGCCGTCAGTGATTTTCAGGCGATGCGAAAGGAGGCTGCAAAACATAAGCAGGCAATCTACCTAAAGTCTAATGACCTATTGGGGTATAATCATATCCGGTAGCTACCGATGCTTTATTTTTTTGAATACTCTTTGTTTGTCATCAATCTCAATCAAACCTGTCTTGCGTATTAAGAACTTGTAAACGATGCCATGGCTCAAAGCTTCTTTCCTATTTTCTTCCCATGCAGGATAACGAAAACAAAGAATCTGTCCGTCATAACGCCTTTGTATTCGCGGAGGGAATAATTCAGGTTCTACATTGCACACAAGGGTATCTTTGTTTACATACCATCTTCCAATAAGATAATTTCCACCTTCTCTGTCCAGGTTAAAGATATTACCGATATATTCAAAAGTGCCATCAGCGACAAGTTTCATCATCGTCCATACAAGCTCTTCGCCTGCGATATGTAATGTCTGCTGATAGGTTCCGACTAATGTTGAAAGGTAATCCCCTTTTTTTACGGGCAGATGTTCTGTCCTATTATCACCAAGATGCCAACCATTATACGATTTGGGGAAATTCCAAATATGAATATCGGTCTGGGCATCGCTGTTTGCGATACATTCCACTTGAAAAAGGAACGGAGACGCTTCCAACACCTCCAAAACAATAGTATCTCCTCTCAAACACTTGATTGCAAAAACAGTCGTATCTAATGGAATCCTGTTTTGTGGATTACTTTTACAAAATAGATTGTACCTGTACTGCGCTACAATATCCTCTTCCTCCTCCATGTCGTTCACTATATTCCCATGAAAGATGATAGAATCTTGTCCTGTTTGCCCCTTTATTATCAGGGAAGGTAACAATAGCAATATAAGACAAAAAAGTATTCTCATAGATGTTTGTTGCATGGTTGTCTGCTGCCAGTCCATTTGTCTGTAAATCGTTTGCTTCCGGCATATAGTTTCATAACATACGAGATTGTCATTGCCACCACAAGATAAAGTATGATGACTGCGCCAACAATCCAACAAAAGTAGAAATTGTTTTCATTAGACGGTATCATATTCTCCGGCAGAACCCCTGTGCGTTCATATTCCGCTTCGTATGTGCCAAGTGTCGGCAATGAACTAAACCATAATAGGCTCCAAAGGTTAAAAACGGCTTGCAACAGCAAGGCGGACAACCGACACAACGTATTGCGTATAGCCATGTCATACAATATATAAAGAGGGCAAATGCCAATCAGTGCTATCATGCTTGTCAAAGGTCTGCGGTCGTCATGGGCAATCCATTCCCCCTCTTGCATTTCTATCGCATAATATTCAAAGTATAGAATAATAGCGAAAAGCAAGAAGTATATCGTGAACTTTATGGTATTGGCTTTTCTCATTTTTCTTTCCCATATAGCAATTAAAGTCTTTGAATTAATATTCCCTTTTTTCATTTATCAGAAGAATGAGGAAAGCCTCTTGTCAGTATCAAGAGGAATGTTTACCGCATGATGACGATGCAATGAATCTGAATAAAACCGGACTCTCAGGGAATCACCGGAAATAAGTTCCTTGAGGAACTTCCGCTGGTCAGAGGATAGCGAAGAAGGGGCAACAGGCCAACGGGATTCCTTATGGGAACGTGCCATGACCGCAATCGTATCCTCAAACAGCTTCTGAAATTCCGGATTCTTATAAACAAAAATCCGTGGCATGATAATGTAGCGTTTGGATTCGTTGGGAGAAATGGATTCCGCAGAATCCAGATAATCTCCTATAGAGTCGCTTTCACTCCTATAAATGAGTTCGCTATTCCATCTCTTGGAAGGATTGTTATCAAGCTTATAAATAACTTCATGGGCATAGCCGTAATAAGAAGAATGATCAAGCACTGACAGCCTGTTTTTACCTATGTTATGTATCACAAACTCGACCGGACATCCTATCCACATCAATTTGCCTTTCTTGGAAGAGTAACCGAACACCGGATACAAACCGGTACGGGTTTGAGCAATTTCGTATTCCTGAGCTATGTTCTGATGTATCAAATTCTTGACAGCCTGGATTGAAAAAGCGCATAAAGTAAGCGGCTTTTCAGGGCGGAACTTGTATTCCACGGTTTTACTTTCCGATTCAGGAAACAGCCTGTCTATAATTTCTTCTTTGTATCCCGCCAAAACAAAATCATCCAGCCTTTCTGAATATCCAAATCGGGCATAGCCGATATAAAGGTAGAAACCTTCGCAGTACGGACATTTGATTGTAAATCCCTTGTCCGAGCCTTCAATGCTTATATCTTCTTCATCAGGACAGTCGCCTGCTAACGGAAAGACGCTTTCTCCCGCTGGCTTCCCTCCCTTGGCAAGTTTCACGGACACGATAACCGGGCTTTGGGCACATCCGCCCTTAGCGGAGTCCACGGACATGGTAAGTTCATACATCTGTTTATGAACCTGAATCCTTACGGTATCCCTCATGCTTCCCTTACCATAAGCCATGATAGGGAAAAGCAGGCACAATATGAATGATTCTATCTTTATCATTGTTTTACGTTGTCAATAATGTCATACCATCAGCGGAATCCGCCATCATCCTCTCCAACTCAGAACTTTAGGTTGTCCGACTTTGTGAAATGTTCCTTTTATTCTTTCCCCGTTTTCACCGTCCGCCCCAAGAACAGGCCGGTAACGGAGTTGGCTCCAAGCTGCATCAGCCTGCGTTTCATCTGCGTGAAGTTCTCGCCGGTGGACACAATGTCGTCCACGAGGAACACATCGCGTCCCTGAAAACAGGCGAGGTGGAATATGAGGTTGGAAAGCTTGTCAAGGCCGTGAGTGCCTTTCATCTGCTCACGGTCTTCCCTTATCCATGTGGCACGGAAGCCGTCGGTGATTTTCAGGCGGCGTGAAAGGAGGCTGCAAAACCGGGCGAAACGGGCGGCGTTGCGCTCACGGGTAGCCGCCGGGATGGGAATGAGTACGGCATTGGCAGCCTTTTCCTTGTAGAAAGGCATACGGGAGATGCAGAGGGAGAAGATTTTGGCGACGAGGGCCGCCTGCTTCCCCTCCTTGATTAATAAACAAGTATATCTTTGAACATATTAGAAGATGATATAATTTTATTTATAATCTTATTTTGCTCTATTTTCAGCCTTGATGTATTTATTTCATATAAGTCTAAAACTGTATAAATCCCTTCAAACAAAAACTCTAATGCGCATTTATTAGGGTTAGATTGCTCCATTATAAATTTATAAGGTAAAAATATGGTGTATTCAATGTCTTTCTCCTTTTTGAAAATAGTTGGTCCACATATTTCATTTGTTAATAATTCTTTTTTTGCAGATATACGGAACATTAATTCATATTCTGTTCCATAAGATTGTTCAAATTTAGGATTCATTTCTACTAATTTAGACACTTCTTCTGATAAAAAGCGTTGAAATGATGAATTAAAGGGGAATGAAATCCCAGCTTGTATATAAAGTTGTCCAAAATATATTTTCATACTAATGATTTCCATTTTTAGGTTTGAAACTTTTTTGATTACCTTTTGGCATCTCTCCTATTTTATCGTAATACGGTTGTAATCGTGCTATTTCTGCACTTTTTGCTTCTAAAGTTGTTGTATACTTAAATCTTCCACAATAAGCCCTTCTACATTGCCCATAGATTCCAAAATAGCGCGCAACTCATTTCCGTGAGTTGCCCGACTCATGGAACGAGTCAGGCAACTTGCTCTTAAAAACAGGCATCATAGGGGAAGAATTGGTGTACAAAATCGCTGTTGACGGACAGCCGGTGCTTCTTCTGCGCCGTTATCCACTTTTCTATCTGTGATTTGTTTGTTGCCATGTTTCTTATTTTTTAGTTGTATGAAATGAATGTCTGGTTATCCGAAGCGTTGAACACAACAAGGACTTCGGGCTGCTTCTCTTTCAGCCGTTTGTATTCGCACAAGGAGTTGAGCACCCACTCGCGGAACAGCTTCGTACAATAGGTGTTGATGCGGAAGCTGAGAAAAATGACGGCCTCCAGATTGTAGTAGGTAACGTATAGCTTATCCTGCTTCTCCGTAATGGTCGCTTCACTTTCATTCAGGATACGCGACTTGAAGATGGAGCGCATATTGGCATCTATCGTCTGGATGAATACTCCGAACAGGCGAGCAAGCTCGTGTTTGGTGAGCCATACGTTGCCGTTCTCTAACTTGACGCTGACTGTGGGGTGGCGGTTGATGTCCTCCAGCCCGGTAATGGTGATGTTTCCTCTGTGTAGCATAGGGGTATCGTTTTATTTGGTGGGACAATATACGGATTTATTGGTTGTCATAATGTATTGCGCCGCAATTTTTTCAAACGGGATGCAATTGCGCGCCACTCTGTCCATTTCGCGCTTGATGATGCGGTCGGTGACATAGGCATGGCGGCCGCGCAGGTCGAACCGCCCTAACATGCGGCATACCGTGCCGGTGGATATGCCGTTTTTTGCCGTTATCGTTTCCTTGAACGTATGGTAAGCCAGATACATGGTCATGTTCTTCTCGATTCCGCAGAGTTCCGCAATCTCTTTCAGATAGACATTCAGACGTTGGTTGCTGGGGACGGGCAACAGTTCATCCGTCCCGGCATACCGGACTTCGTATTTCTCCAGTATCATTCGGGGAACAGGCAACAGGGGGATGTGGATGAACGCGTCGGTCTGTTCTCTTACCATGAAAATCCACTTCTGCCCGTACTTGCTGTGGAAATTCTCTTTACGGAGGGATTTCAGGTTCTGGTAATGCAGTCCCGTGAAACTCGAAAAGATGAAAAGGTCACGCACCTGTTCCAAACGCGGCGTGTCAAACGTGGCTTTCATCAGTCTGCTCAATTCCTTCTCGTTCAGGCTCACCGCCGTTTGTCTGGCTCTAAGCTGTCTTTCTATCGTTCTCATATCTGTCCTCCTTCTATTATAATGCGTTCATGGATACGTGCAGCCTGTCGGAAAGGGCTTCCATCTCGCTGCCGCTTTTCTGGTTGATTACTTTCGCGTAGATTTGCGTCGTGCGGATGTTGGTATGTCCCAACATTTTTGACACGGATTCTATTGATACTCCGTTAGTTAGCGTTACAGTCGTGGCGAATGTGTGCCGGGCGAGGTGATAGGTCAAGTTCTTCCTAATTCCGCAAATATCAGCGAGTTCCTTCAGATATGCGTTCATCTTCTGGTTGCTTGGCATGGGCAAGGCGCGGTGGTCGGGCTGTTTCCCCTTGTACTTTTGCAGGATGCGCAGGGGGATGTCCAACAGGCGCACGTTGATGGGTACGCCGGTCTTATGGCGCTTGGAGATAATCCAATAGTTGCCGTCCAGATACTTCTGGATATGCTCGTCTTTGAGCAGATATACATCTATGTACGCCAACCCCGTCCAACAAGAAAAGACAAAGACGTCGCGCACCCGTTGCAGGCGTTCCACTTCAATCTCCTTGTCCATAATGCTCTGGAGTTCGTCCATCGTCAGAAAGCCTTTGTCCACCTGAACGAAGGTGATGGGCTGCGTGAACGGGTTGAACTGGATAAGGCCGGCGTTCCTTGCGCGGGTGACGGCTTTCTTGAACAGTTGCATCATCTTCGAGGTGGCGTTGTGGCCGACCTTCTTGTCCACACGCAGGAAGTTGCGGAAGCCGTTGATAAATTCCTCGTTTATCTCCGTCAATGGAATGTCTTTATACTTTTCTTTCCTGAACCTGAACTGAATGTATTCTTCCATACGGCGGTAAGTCAGGTCGTACTTCTTGTAGGTGTTCTGCGAGAGCGATGTGCCCACTTCCTTCCGCTTTTCCTCGTTCATCTTCTTGAATACGGTCAGCAGCGTGTTGGCTTTCGTTTCGATGCCCAGATAAATGTTCTTCAGCTTCAGCGGTGAAGGGTAGCGGTTGTTTTCGATTTCCTTTTCGTAAATGCGGGTAATGTCGGTCTTGATTTTCTCTATCTGCGTGCGCAGATACACCGCCGTCGCACTACGACCGACTACGCCACCGTCCTTCCACATCTTCTTATCCACCATTAACTGTGAGTTGAATTGTACCTGTTCGCTGTCGATGGTGATGCGAACCATGATGGGATACTGTTTGTCCTTTCCTTGTTCCCTTTTCCTTGCGTAACAAAGTACGCTGAATGTGTTCCGTTTCATGCGCTTTTAAGTTTTTTTGTTGCAAAAATACTGTTTGACAATCACTTGGCGCAATCCACAGGCGGACACTTGGCGGCTATGAAACGGACATTTGAGGGTCATTGTCGTGTATTCCCGTGAAATGAATCGTAAACGTGCCGGTTGTTTCCTTTTTCTGCTCAGGATTTTAGGTTACGGCGTGTCGATAAAATTGAACGTAAACGACGACAAATCAACGACATATCTACGAAGTCGTAACCAAAATTCCCGTTTTTTTTCTTGGTTACGATTTGGTTACTCGATTTGTCCAATTTTCGACTTCCAACGGGGTATTCATCTGTCGTGGTATAACAAAAAAATATCCCCAAAGTTACTGACTTTGAGGATATTGTCTTCGACTTTCTTATTTCAGTCTTTTTTCGTAA